>JAHEJX010000006.1 GCA_024638645.1 Actinomycetes bacterium | reverse complement strand
ACGTTGCAGTTCTGATAGATCTCGATGAGAGCGGCTCCCTCGTGCTCGTAGGCCGCCTCGAGCATTTCTGTGGTGTGGGAACGGTCCATGTCGATTGTCCTGGCAACAAACGTCGCCTCAGAAGCGAGGGCAAGGCTGATCGGGTTGAACGGATTGTCGATCGATCCCATCGGCGAGGTTTTGGTTCGCTTGCCGACTTCGCTGGTAGGCGAGTACTGGCCTTTCGTCAGCCCGTAGATCTGGTTGTTGAAGAGCAACACCTTGATGTTCACATTGCGGCGCATTGCGTGGATGAGATGGTTGCCGCCGATGGAAAGGGCGTCGCCGTCGCCGGTGACGACCCAGACGGTCAAGTCTGGGTTGGCCGTGGCGACGCCGGTTGCGACAGCCGGAGCCCTGCCATGGATCGAGTGCATGCCATAGGTCTCCACGTAGTAGGGAAAGCGCGCCGCACAACCGATTCCCGAAATGAAGACGTGTTTCTCCTTGTCGACGTCCAGGCCCGCCAGGAAGTTCTGCACCGCGGCGAGAATCGTGTAGTCACCACAACCAGGACACCACCGGACCTCTTGGTCGCTCTGGAAGTCGCTGCGTTCGTATCGAGTGTCTGTCATTGGTTTGCCTCGATCACTTCGATGACTTTCTCTGAGATCTCGGCCGCCTTGAAAGGCAGCCCCTGAACCTTCGGAAAACTGATTGTGTCGACCAGATACTTGGCTCGGATCAACATTGCCAGCTGGCCCGAGTTGAGCTCCGGTATGAGCACATGTTGATAGCGAGCCAACACCTCAGCCAGATTTGGTGCGAATGGGTTGAGGTGGCGGATGTGAGCATGTGCCACCGAATAGCCCGCCTGCCGGGCGTTTCGGGTGCCGGCTCTGATGGCTCCAAAGGTCGAGCCCCATCCCAGCACGAGCAGGTCCGCCTCTTCAGGGCCGTCGACGGCGACAGGCTTGATGCTCTCGGCGATGCGGTCGACCTTCTTGGCGCGCAACTCCGTCATCAGTTCGTGATTGGCCGGCGAGTATGAGATGTTGCCGGTCAGGTCTGCGTGCTCGAGTCCGCCGATGCGGTGTTCGAGCCCGATGGTTCCGGGTATGGCCCACGGCCTGGCGAGGGTCTCGGCATCCCGGCTGTATGGCATGAACGGTGTGTCCGTGGCGGCGGCATACGCCTTGGCGAAATCGACCTGGGCATCGACATCGGGCAGACGCCATGGTTCCGAGCTGTTGGCGATGTAGCCGTCAGACATCAGGATGACGGGTGTCATGTATGTGACGGCTAGGCGGCAGGCTTCGATGCCTGCCTGATATGCCTCAGCCGGCGTCGCCGGCGCGATGATCGGCAATGGAGCCTCTCCGTGGCGGCCGTACATTGCGAGTAGGAGGTCCGCCTGTTCCGTCTTGGTGGGCATCCCGGTGCTCGGCCCGGCTCGCTGCACGTTGACGATCACGAGAGGTAACTCGACCTGGAACGCCAGCGACACGGTCTCGCTCTTGAGGGCAACGCCCGGCCCTGAGGTGCCGGTCACCCCCAGGTGCCCGGCGAACGAGGCGCCGAGGGCAACACCAACGGCCGCGATTTCGTCCTCCGCCTGGAGCGTGCGCACGCCAAAGTTCTTGTGGCGAGCCAGTTCTTCGAGAATCGAAGAGGCAGGCGTGATCGGATATGAGCCGTAGAACAAAGGCAGTTTGGCTGCCTGCGCCCCGGCTATGAGTCCCCAGGCCACGGCGACGTTGCCCGTGATGTTGGTGTACTCGCCCGGCTCGAGCTTGGCGGGCTCGACGTCGTATAGGTGAGAGAACTCCTCGGTGGTGATGCCGAAGTTGTAGCCGGCTTTGAGGGCGGCGATATTGGCCTTACCTACCACGTCGTCACCGAACTTCTTGTCGACCCAGGCGATGATGGGCTCGGTCGGTCGGTTGAACATCCACGAGACCAGCCCGAGGGCGAAGAAGTTTTTGGATCGCAGCGTTGCGCGGCCCTTCACGCCGGTGTCGGCCACTGCCAACTTGGTGAGTTCCTCCATCGGCGCAGTCATCAATTGGTACTCGTCGAGCGAGCCGTCCTCGAGAGGGTTGGATTCGTAGCCCGCCTTCTCCAGATTGCGCTCGATGAACGCGTCGCTGTTGATCAAGAGCATTCCGCCTTGCGGCAGATCGGCGATGTTCGATTTGAGCGCGGCCGGGTTCATTGCGATGAGGATGTCGGGAGCGTCGCCAGGCGTCAGGATGTCCCAATCCGCGATCTGAACCTGGAACGACGAAACGCCCGGCAGGGTGCCGGCAGGAGCGCGGATCTCGGCGGGGAAGTTGGGAAAGGTTGCGAGGTCGTTGCCGAGGACGGCTGAGGCGGCTGTGAATCTAGTCCCAGTGAGTTGCATCCCGTCGCCGGAGTCGCCCGCAAATCGCAGTACGAGCCGATCCTTCTTTTCGCGTTGAGGTGCCTCGAGGGTGTCTTCAGTCAAGTCGGCTCCTGGCTAGCTTCTAGCTTGCGGGCTCCAGCCCGGTCCACCCCGGCCCGGCGGGGCAGCATGTCCAGTCTATTCCCCTCAGCGGGATTCTCGGCCGTTTCAGTCGGCGGTCAGTCCAGCGCTTGCGAGCCCGCGCCCGATTGCGAGAAGCCGGGATTCGGACCAAGCCGCGCCAACCAGTTGCAGGCTCAGCGGTGGGGTTCCAGTAGATGTCACGGGTAGAGCGATCGCGGGAAGGCCGGCGTTGTTGACCATCGCTGTGAAATGGGACAGCGGGGCTCGGTAATGGCTCTCGCCGCTTGTGAGCTGGAGCATCTCCTGCCCGATCGGCTTGGTCACCGCAGCAGTCGTCGGAGTCAGGATGGCGTCATACTCACCCAGAACCCTCACGAAGCCGTCACGGACAGCCCGGCGCCAATTGATTGCGGAGTTGTACTCGTCCTGCGTAATCGCCATGGCGTCTGCAAGGCGAACCCGCAGGTCAGCGCCGTAGGCGAGGGGGTCGGCCTCAAATCTGGCTCGGTGCACCTCGGCAGCTTCGAAGTATGCAGAGGCAAGACCTTGTCCCGGCGGCGCAGTCTCAGGCATTTGGATGTGATCTACAGCTACGCCGAGTCCGTTGAGCCGGCGTTCGAGGTCCGCAAACTCTTCGAGTATCCGGGGCTCGTAGCCGGTGTCGACCCAGGGATGCGGGATGGCGAGACGAAGCCGAGCAGGCTCCACCGCCGCGAGCGGAGGCTGCACCGGCCGATCCTGTGAAACGTCGTCCTGTGGATCGTGGGGTGCAAGCGCCTGATAGCCGAGCTCGAGGTCGGCGAGGCTGGCCGCCAAAGGACCGACTGTGTCCAGGCCGGTCGCCAACGGATACACGCCCTTGATGGAGCCCCGTCCGTGGGTCACCTTCAACCCGGCGATCCCACACAACGCAGCCGGCACTCGTACCGAGCCGCCGGTGTCGGTGCCGAGGGCTAGGGAAACGATGCCTGCCGCGACGGCAGCGGCAGAACCGCCTGAGGACCCGCCTGTGGCGAGTTCCGGGTTCAGCGGATTACGTACCGGACCAAACCATGGGTTTTCACTGCTGAATCCGAATGCAAACTCGTGCAGGCCAACTCTGCCGATCGGGATTGCGCCGGCCTCCTCGAGGCGCAACACACAGGTGGCATCACGTTCCGGGGTGAACGGTGCGAACGAGGCGCCGCATGTATTTGGCAGGCCGGCCTGATCGATCAAGTCTTTGACTACGAACGGGACTCCGGCAAGCGGTCCGATCGCCTCGCCGCCGGCGAGTCGGTCGTCCAGTGCGGCCGCTTTGGCCATGGCGCCAGACTCGTCGAGCATGGTGAAGATGTTCAACACCTCGTGCCGGGCGGCTCGCTCGAATGCTGCCGCGACTTGTTGCACCGCGCTGCTACGACCCTGCACGACATCGGCTGCGATCTGAGTTGCGCTCGGTCCACTCACTCCCAGTCGAGGCTACCGGAGGTGGGGAAGACGGAGATCCATAGCTTCCCGGCGGGCAACACCATCTCGTTGCCGGAAGGGAGCTTCAGTGAGAACGGCTCATCGTATGAATCCCTCTCCCAAGTTCCCTTGATGAGCCCGCCGCCGTAGAAGAGGAGAGCCGAGCCGGTTCCCAAAGTGTCGAGGGCTGGGACCGAAGAGCCGTTACCCGAGCTCGGAGATGCTGTGTAGGCGCGAGCCGTGAGAACCAGCAAGGTGTCTGCTGCTATCTGCTCACGTTCGCCGTCGCGGGCGAGCCAGTCGTGCGCAGTGTCTCTGTTGAAACGGAGATACGCGCCGAGCTCTTCATCGAAGCGCCAGACGACTTCGGGCCTGTCTGACCAGTCCATGGTGACTTCCGTCGCGCGAGTCAGTGCAGGAGTCGGCGTGCCGAAGGTGAATATCGGCTCAGGGGCATCGTCGCTCCAGCCCCGCCGGTCGGCTGTCGAACGCATCTTGAGTGTCGTTGCGTACAGGTTGTGAGGTGAGCGGCGGGAGCCGATGCGGTAAGTCGAAACCCTGTCGTCGCTGATCAGTTTGAGTCCCCGCGATCGCGAGAGTGACTGGATCCAGTCCTGCCCGCCGCTGATCTGCAGCGGGGCGTCGAGGTAGATGACAAGGGTCGAATCGGTGGGGCGCAGCGAGCGCACCGGACCAACGTATTCGCTGTCGCCGTCGTGGAAGACCGCAATGAAGCGAGTCAGCCCGCCTTCGACGAGCAGTTCGTAGACCATGTTGGCTTCTTGCACACCAGACTGTGGCCGAGCCGAGGGATGGTTGTCGATCTTGACTGCAATGGCTCGCCTGTCCAGAGCCGATGCGTCGATCACGTCCAAGCCATTGAGCGGCGAGGGGTTCTGCGGTCCGAGGGTGGTTGTCGTTGTCGACGTAGTGGTGGTGGTCGTCGAAGTTGTCGTGGACGAAGTTGTCGTCAACGTCGTAGTGACTGGCGGGAGTGTTGTGATTGCGGTAGATGTTGTCGTGTCCCCGCCGTCTCCGCTGCAGGCGGCAGCGATGAGAGCGAAGCAGACAAACACCGTGGCCCGCCGGAAGATTCGCACGGCGGAAGTGTATAGGGGCATGCGCATTACGTGATCCTCTATGGGTAGCGTGGGATCGATGGATCGAACTGAGTTTGTGGCCCGTGAGCTCGGCAAATTGGCGAACGCCGAGAACGCGACTGCCATGGCGGCCTACATGAAGACCGACATGCCCTTCTTCGGCGTGAAACGGCCCGACCGTGACCCAATCTTCAAGGAGATGATGCTGCGTTACCCGGTGGCAACACGCCGCGAGTATGAGGCTGCGGTCAAGGAGCTCTGGGCGCAGCCACACCGTGAGGAGAAGTACTTTGCTATCGGGCTAGCTCGCAAAGCCTCCGACTACATAACTCCGCCCAGCCTGCCGCTGTATCGCAAACTCGTCGTCGAGGGAGCTTGGTGGGACTTCGTCGACGAAGTGGCGACCAACCTCGTCGGCCGGCTCCTGTTCGATAATCGATCGAAAATCGCTCCGGTGATGGAGCGCTGGATTGATGATCCCAACATGTGGCTCAGACGGACCGCGCTTCTTGCTCATCTCAAGCACAAGGGATCCACCGACGAGTCGACTCTGTTCGATCATTGTTTGCGGAGGGCCCACGAGCCTGAGTTCTTCATCCGCAAAGCCATCGGATGGGCGCTGCGCGAATACGCCAAGACCTCCCCGGACATTGTTGCTGATTTTGTGATGGCCAATCGCGCAGCTTGGTCGGGGCTGACATTCCGTGAAGCGACAAAGCATCTCGACGTCTGAGCTACGGGTTGGGTGTCCATTAGGCTCGCCGGATTGAACGAAAGGGATTTCCAATGATTCGGCGTGGTCTGGTTGTCGCAGCTCTATTCGCACTTGTAGCGACGGCCTGCGGTGGCGGCGGTGGCGGCGAAGGCGGCAACGGCAGCGGCCTCGATTCAGATCAGCAGGCTATCTCGGATGCGATATTCAATCAGATCATGGCCGGCGGCACCGATGACACCCCGTTCGGACAGCCAGAGGCGCGCTGCTTTTCCGACGGCATCGCAGGAGGTTTCACGGCGGCGGAACTGATCGAGCTCGGCTTGAGCGTCGAGAACATCGAGGCAGGCACCGAGCCGGGCGACGTGCCGCTTTCCGACGGCCAGGCCGATCGTATGACGAAGCTCATGACGGATTGTGTGGACTTCAGGAGTCTGTTCGTCGAGGAATTCACGGCGGGGGGAGTCTCAGATGAGTCGGCCGGCTGCCTAGCTGATGGATTCGATGACGAGTTCATCCAAGCGCTTGCCAAAGCGCAGCTGACCGGCGACAACACCGATCCGTTGCAGAACCCGGAACAGGCCGAGACGATCTTCGGTCTCATCACCGACTGCCTCACGTTCGAAGAATTGAGCAACCTCGGCAACGGCTAGCGATCGGCCGGACTGGCGCCGTCGGCGACATCTCTAACCTCCGCAGATGCCTCTCCCGAGCGAGATACTGCGCTACTTCTCCGAACTTGCCCCCGTCGGACGCGGGCCACGGTGGAGTCACGCTCCTGCGGACGGCGACATCGTGTCAATCCCTTGGCCTTGGAAAGTTGTTGCGGAGGAGGACGGCACGCTCGTCGTCGAGGGAAAGACCACCGAGCTGTGGCGGCTGTGGAGCGCGGCTCGCATAAACGGTTCCCGCGACTTTCTGCGGATGGGTTGGTTGTTCCTATCCGGGAGTGTCGATATCGCAGGTAAGAAGACCTCGGTCTTCTTACCGGTGGCCTCAGCTCCGGTTCGGCTCCGGCGGCCCAATGCCCCGCACCCCGGCGCGAGCCCAGCTGCTGAGTACCAGATCATTGCCGACTCCGACCTGGCCGTCCCCGAGACCGTCTTTCCCGATCACAAGGTCAGGGAGCGGTTGAACGAGGAATTGGAGGGCATCATCGAGGGTGCGTTCCCGCTCGACGCCAGTGTCATGAGCTGGGACTTGGTCAAGGGCTTCGTTGACGGCTTTTGCCGCGAGGCAGGCCTGCCACGCCCCATCAAGGTTGCCAAGACAACGTCGCCGGTCGTTCCAACCGAGGGTGAATTAACCGTGCACACCGGTCTCGCGGTGTACACGTCGCGCGATCGCAGCGCCATCAACCTGGAGTCGACCCTCAGAGAGTGGGCCGACCAGAAGCTGGTCCGCACCGCGCTGGCTTCGGTATACGCCGAACGAACATACGCCGACGAGCCAGACGTCAATCACATCGTGGCAAGCTCGCTACCGCTCAACAGCAAACAAGAACAATCCGTCCTCGCCGCCAGGCAACTCCCGGTAACGGTCATATCGGGCCCACCCGGTACCGGCAAGACCCACACGGCCGTGGCAATTGCGATCGATCAAATTGCGCACGGCAAGTCGGTTCTGATCGCCGCCCAATCCGACGACGCCGTTGATGCCGTCGAGGCGTTGCTCGGCAGGTACTCGAGCCCGCGTCATGTGCGGTTCGGATCGCGATCGTCCCGCAAGCGGGTGGCCGTCGAGTTGTCGGATGGCCTGGTGTCGGATCCAACAAGCTCCCTGCAGCGAACCGTTGGCCAATTGGAGAAGATGGAAGAGCAACTGGAACGCATCGATCACTCAGTGCGGCGCCGGCTGCAAATCGAACGCGATTTCTCGAGAGCGCTCGAGACTCGGCGCCGCAACTCGTGGTGTTTCGCCGACGCTCCGGGACTTACCGATGTGCTTGCGGATGCCGGTCGTACGGAGGAGCTTGCCCGGCTCATCCAGAGGCGAGAGGATGCTGGTGGCCTGTTCAGCGGGCTGCGCCGCAATGCCGCAATCCGACGGATCGCCGCGATGCTTCGGATCACCCCGGAATCGATAGACCGGGTCCGGGTAGCCGTTGTGGAACTGATCGAGGCCGAGAGAAGCATCAGGGCCGGCCAGGCCACCGCCGCCCAGAGCATCGCCGAGTCGTTTGCAGAACTCGATAGGGTCTCAGAGGAAGTTCGCACCCTCTTCGGCCAGCATGTCGAAGCGCTGCGATCGGGTCGGTCGTGGGATCCCGGGGCAACTCGTTCCATTGGGCTGCTTGCAACCGCGCTCCGATCCGGGCAATCGGCTCGGCGGCGGGCGCTGCGGACCATTGAAATGGGTGCCGCTCTCAAAGCGCTGCCGCTCTGGCTCGGCACGATTGCAGACATCGACGACGTCCTGCCGATCCGGCCCGCCATGTTTGACGTCGTGATCATCGACGAGGCATCGCAGGTCAACCAGGTTCGAGCCGCAACGTCGCTGGCCAGGGGAGTGCGTGCGGTGGTGATCGGAGATCCTCGGCAGTTGCGCCACGTGAGTTTCGTGGGCGACGATGCAATGCGCGATGCCGCCGGACAGGTAGGCATCGAATCGACGCCCTTGCTCGACATCCGGCGCAACAGCCTCTTCGACGTTGCCGCCGGCACCACTCCTGTGATGCAGCTCAGTGAGCACTACCGGTCGTCGCGGCACCTGATCGAATTCTCCAACCGGCGCTTTTACGGCGGACGCCTGCAACTCATGACGGAACACCCCGCATACTCGTCGGAGGACGTGATTCATGTGGAACGAGTTGTGGGGGAGCGCGACGGAAAAGGCGTTGTTCGCGCCGAGCTGGAAAGAGTCTTTGCTTTGATCGAGCAGGCCAAAGCGTCTGGCGGCACCTCGGTAGGGGTGGTCACGCCGTTCCGAGCCCAAGCAGACGCCATTGCGCGTGAGGCCCAGAAGCGTCTTTCTCCCGAGGATCTCGACGCCCTCGATCTTCGCATCGCCACGGTGCACGGATTCCAGGGCAATGAACGGGACAACATGATCGTGTCGCTGGGAGTGGGGCCGGAAGATTCCCGCTCGTTGCGTTTCGTTGAAGACCCGAACCTGTTCAACGTCATGATCACTCGAGCAAGGGTGGATGTCACGGTGTTGCTTTCCATGGATCCCGAAGGGCTAGGGGACGGGTTGCTACTCGACTACCTGCGCCATGCCGAGCGGGCGCCGGTCGGTCCGCGTCCATCCCCCGCTTCGGATCACACGGGATGGAAGGGAGCGGTGCTGGAGGCACTGCGGCCGTACGGCCTTCCTCTGTGGGCCGACTATCCCGTTGGTGGCTACGCCGTTGACATCGTGGTTGGTGCGGGCGAAGGCGCCATTGGGGTCGAATGCACAGTTCACCCTGCCGGAGTCTCGGCGCACATGGATCGCCATATCGCCTTGCGCGGCGCCGGCTGGGACCTGATGACGGCGATGGAGTCGCGGTGGCTGGCTCGTCCGGAGGACGCCGCCGAAGCCATCGCAAGGCGAGTGATGAAGCGCAGCAGCGTTGCCGACACCATGTCCCGGCAGCGACTAGGGCAAGAAGGTCAGAGACGACCGACCGACGAGACGGGCCAGTAGCGGTATACGACTCGATACATCTCGTCCACACGCACTGATCCCGCGACGCGACTGTCCCCGCTCGACAAGCTGCGATTGTCGCCGAGTACGAAGATGGTGTTTGGCGGGTTGTGCCATTGGCCGTTTGGGAGAGTGGGGCCGTCAGCCCAGGGCTCTGTGAAAGGCTCACCATCTATGTCGATGTCGCCCGCTTTGACCGTGATTGTCTCGCCGGCCAGGCCGATAACGCGTTTGACCAGGTCCCGATTGGGCTGCGTACGGTCAGGGAATACGACGATGTCTCCGCGTCGCGGCGTTGCCGTGCGGACGGCGACCAGGTAGTCGCCGGGGGCAAGCGCCGGCCGCATCGAGTTGTCTACAACTTCGAATCGAGCGACGCTGTTGCGGAACACGGCAACGATCATTGCGGCGATCGCGGCCATGATCGCCGCTACGGCTGCGGCACGAGGTCGAGCGGTAGATGACACGAAGTGATCATCGCACGGCCGGCTCTGGAACACTGCGTCGGCGTACTGTTGCGCCGTGTAGGGTCACTGTCCGAACACGAAGGTAACGAACGTCGAAGGTGGAGGTGCCTGATGGGTCTTTTCAAGCCGAGCCGGTTGGCTCATGCTCACTGCGATCTCTTCTGCGGGGTGTACGACCCGGCGCAGGCGATGATCGAGGCCAAGTCGGTGCTCAATTGCTGCACGAAGTATCACGCATCGGATGATCCGGTGTTCCGTGACCGCTGCATCCTTGTCAAAGAAGAGCGGGCCGAACTGGTGAAGCACCATCTTTCGGTGTTGTGGACCGATTTCTTCAAGCCGCCACACCTAGAGAAGTTCCCCCAACTTCACGACCTGTTCTGGAATGCCATCAAACAGGCCGGCGAAGCCAAGAAGTCGGTCGATCCCGAAGTCAGCGAGAAGCTCATCGAGCTGATTTCCGAGATCGCAGACATCTTCTGGCAGACGGAAGCTTCGGCTTCTGCCGGGGTGTATCCGCCAAGCTGAAGCGGAGCTTCAGCGGTATCCGGTAGCCAGTATCCGGTATCAGGTACTGCCCTCTTCGGGTTGGCGAATTGTCAAGGGGTAGAAGGCGAGCGCGAGGGCGAGTGCGACGCCAACGTAAGTGACGCCGCCTCCTAGGAGCGTTGCCAGCGAGCCGAGGAAGCTCGTTCCGAGAGAGCTCTCTAGGACTCTGGCGACTGCCCAGGCGGCTGCCCCGCCGCCTACTGCTAGGGGAAGGGCGCGTCCTGCGCCTTCGAGAATGGAGCCGGCGCGAGCTCTGTGATCCGGATCGCGGTACCAGATGACCGCCAGCGCCACGGTGTATCCACCGAGAGCTATGACACTGGCGGCTGCGACGCCCTCGAGGCCGAACTCCCGTTGCATCAGCCAATAGGTGGGAATCGCCAGCAACGTGGCCGCGGTGCCGACAACGACCGGAGTCCACATTTGGGTGCGGGCGTAGAAGGCTCTCGTGATCACCTGAAGGCCGCCCCAAATGGGTATCGCGAGCGAGTAGAAGAACAGGGCACTGGCTGCCGCGAGGGTGTCGTCCGGCTTGAAGGCTGCTCGCTCGAAGAGTGTTCGGATCGTCGGTACCGACAGCGAGGCAATGGCCCCAGCGGCCAGGATCGAAAGCGCCAATACCCAACGCAGGGTGCGGTCAACGGTGTCTGCCATCTCGCGATGTTTGCCTTCGGCGAACAGCCTGGCGAGGAACGGATAGGCGGCTACACCCGCCGCCTGAGCCACGACACCGATCGGGACGAACATCGTACGCCGCGCGTAGAGCAGCTGGGTCTGGGCACCGTCGCCGGCCAAACCGCCAAAAGTCGACATGAAGGTCTCGTCGAGTACGACGATCGATTGGCCGATCATCAGCGGCAGTGCAATCGCCACGTACTGCAAGAGTGCCGGGTGCCTCCACTGGGTCGCAAGGTCTAGCTGCATGCCTACGCGCCGCGCCCCCCACCACTGCAGAGCGAAGTTCCCCACGAACGCCCCGACCAGTGCACCCCAGATGAACCCTTCAGGATCGGCGACTCCGGAAGCCTGCGCGTATAGGACGCCGCCTCCAATGATTCCGAGGTTGTAGACGATCGGAGCGATGGTCGGCACGAGGAACTCGCCCTTGGCGTACTGCACTGCCGAGAACAGAGCCCCGAGTACAAAGAACACCTGGGCCGGCAACACGATGCGGGTCAGGCGCACCGTGGCGGCGACCTGTGAGTCTGTGAACTCCGGGTAGATCGCATCGATGACCCACGGCGCCACCGCCATACCGACCACCACCAAGACGACGATGCCGATAGCAATCGGACGCAGCACCGCAGACAGTGCCTTCCAACCCCCGGCTTCGTCATCGTCGGCGAGGTACTTGGCGAAGATCGGGATGAACGTGATCGAGAGGAAACCGCCGGCCAGCAAGTAGTTCAGGAAGTCGGGAATCCGGAATGCTGCAACGTACTGGTCCGTGATGCCGTCGGCGCCGAGCAGCGCCGCAAAAATGATCTCACGGAGCTGCCCAAGGATGCGGGACAGGAGCACGCCGCCGGACACGATGAGGGCAGCGGCCCCCAACCTCTTGTTGAGTGTTGATTCGCTCACGAACTCTCCTCGGCCGGCAAGGTAGCGAGGAGCAGCGCCTGTGCGCCGGCAATGAAACGTTAGGTGAGATCCCGCGACTGGAGTAGGTAGGCCGTGATGACCACCGAAATGGCGCAGATGACGGCCACCTTGGTGATTGCGCCTCCGACGCCCGGCGTCAGGGAGCCGAGGGCGGCATCGAGAATCTCGCCGTCCAGTCTTTCTGCAAGGGCGGCGAAGCCGGTCGCGGCGATCCGCCATAGCGAGGTTCCGCTCAGGCCCGTGATGATCGCGGCAATAGCCGACTCCCAGACGAAGATATAGATGAACCCCGTCAGCGTGGCCCGTTCCGTCAGGTATCCGATGGGCATGAAGATGGCGGCGTAACCGGCATTGGCCAGCAGCGTGCCGCCGAGCAAACCGATCAAATAACCGAAGTCGTCGAACGAGATGCTCGCCATCAGACCGAGCAACACTGCCCCGACGGCCGAGATCGCGAAGGAGGCGGCGACAGCCGAAACCAGCTTGGCGCCGGCGATCGTGTAGCGGCTCAGCGGCCGCAGCATCAGGAACGACATAGTGTTGCCCCGGCGTTCCGAGCCGAGGACCGAGCCGGAGACAACGACTGTGATGATTGGCACCACAACTGCGAGGAAGATGAAGAGGGACGACCCCGTGAAGTTCTCGAGTCGCCCCACATCTGAAGACTGCCGGCTTGTCAAGAAGAAGATGAAGGCCGGGAAGGCCGCCAGCAGTCCAAAGCCGACCATTCGGCGTAGCCCGAGGACATTGCGAGCCGTCACCGCAACGATAGAGAGCGTGGCAGTCATCGTTTACCCACCAGATGGCGGAAAACCGACTCGAGCGACTCATCGTCGGGGCTGTAGTGGGTTAGGCGAACCCCCAAGTCCTTGGCGATCTTCGGCAGAGCTGTACCGAGAGCCGTGATGTCGTTAGTTTGCACCGACACCGAGCCCTTGCCAAGCAGCGTCACGCCGTCGACGGCGGGCACCCCCATGAGCTCACGGGCCAAGGGACGAGCGGGTTCGGCGGTGAGAGTTACCCGATATGGGATGTCTGACATCGCGCTGCGGATTGCATGAATGTCGCCGGCTGCGGCGAGCCTGCCGTCGACCATCGCCACGATACGAGTTGCCATGCGCTCGACTTCCTGGAGCACATGAGATGAAACGATCACGGTGTGGCCGGTCTCGGCCAGCCTTTTGAACGCCCTGATCAGGTGAACCCGCTGTACCGGGTCGGTGCCGTTGAGGGGTTCGTCGAGGATCAACACCGCCGGATCGTGAACCAGTGCGGCGGCGACTTTGGCGCGCTGCCGCATGCCCTTGCTGTAGCCGGCCAGCTCGCGATCTGCATCTTGTTCGAGCGACACCTCCTGAAGCGCATTGATTGCCGCTAGCCGCGGCTTAGAGAATCCGGCGAGTTTGGCTGCGTATTCGACGTATTCGCGGCCGGTCATCGACGGATAGATGGAGCTCTCTTCGGGTACCAGGCCGACGTCGCGATAAACGCTGTGGTCGCGGCGTGGGTTCCTGCCGAGGACGGTAACGGCACCTTCTGAAGGAACGAGCAAGCCGGCGAGCACTCGCAGCAGCGTTGTCTTTCCCGCGCCATTGGGGCCAAGCAGGCCGGTGATGCCCGGCCCAAACGATACGCTCACGTTGCTCACGGCGACCTTCTGCCCGAAGAACTTCGACACGGAGTCGGCTGCGATTGTGGGATTGGCGGCGTAAGCCGGATTGGCAACAGGCGGCGGGATGGCCTCCAGCGGTGGGGGCGCCGCCGGCTCGGCCGGCATCGGTGGCGGGGGAGGAGGCGCCGTCACAGCAGGCTCCGATAGCGGCGCAGCCCCACGATCCAGGTGACAATTGCTATGCCGAGGATCACACCGACGCTCCACATCGGGCTGAAGCCGGCGCTCGAGATTCCTTCGCGAACCGTTGTTTGTCCAAATATCCAGTCCATCACGATGTCGGGGTTGATGCTCAGGGCAGCAAGCGCCGCCCAGCGCCCGATTCCCGCCGTGGCCTCGGAGATGGCAACTGCGAATGCCGTCGAGAGGATCATCACCGCCAAATACACGCCCCAGGCGGGGCCGAGTCGCTTGGCAAACATGCTGATCAAGAATGCGGGAGCCCCATATGCGAGCAGATAGAACAGCGAGGCCAACAGAATCTTGGGAATGTCGGAGAGGTTGGCCGTCAGGCCTGAGAACCACCCGTCCGGATGCAACGAGGCGAGCCCTATGTACAGCACCAACTGGGGCAGAACGAGGAAGCCTCCTGCTGCGACTGCGAGAGCACCGGCACGCGCTCCCAGGTAGTCGCTGATCCGCATGGGGCGGGAGGCGTAGACGGACAGCACGCCCTCGACGCGATCGGGTATGAGCAATTCGGGACCGGCAAGCGCGGTGAAGATCAGGAATACGCTCGTAGTCAGTGTGAAGATGTTTGGATGGCCGGCGAACGGGTTCTCCGGCCCCGCCTCGCCGAGCACGGTGCTCGTGAAGAACGAGAGGCCGACAATGGCAATGACCGGGAGCAAAGCGATCCCGAAAAGTAACCAAGGCATGATCTTCTTACGCGCTTTGCGGCGCAGCCCGAGGATGCGGCGCAGTCCGTCGCGCAGCGTTGCGAGTATCGCCCCGCGACGGCCCAGTCGCGGCCCCTCGTGAGGTTGGTATCCAAGATCGAAGACGGCGCCCTGTTCAGCAGTCATTCGACGTTGCCTTCCGCGAGGAAAACGTCTTCGAGGGTGCGGGCTGATTGGGAAAGGCGACGCATGCCGACTCCGGTTTCCGCAAGAACGTCTCGGATCATGTCGAACGAATCTTCCTCGGAGCTGATCCGCAGGACCTTGCCGCGTACCTCAACAGTTGCACCGCGAGATTGGAGATGCTCGATTACCACATCATGGGTCCCGAAGAGCTCGACATCGACGGTGTCGCTACCAGTGATACCGCTGAGCGGCCCGGTTCGCAGCACTCTGCCGCCGTCGAGCATCACGACCCAGTCGCACGTCGACTCGATGTCCGTGAGCACATGGGATGACACGAGCACGTTGATACCGAAGTCGCCGAGACGGGCAATCAGCTCGAGCATCTCTGCGCGGCCTTCGGGGTCGAGCCCGGCGGTTGGCTCGTCTAGAAAGACAAGTTCGGGGTCGTGCACGATTGCCTGGGCGAGCATGGCCCTTTGCTTCATTCCTGTGGAGAACTCGCCCAAGTATCGGAAGCGCTCTTCGTGCAGGCCTACGAGGGTCAAGACATCAGATGCCCTCTGCCGGGCGGCCTTGGTTGGGATCCCTGCCAGCTCAGCCGCGTACACCGTGAAGTCTGCGGCGGTTTGCGAAAGCGGAAGGCAAGACTCCTCGGGCATGTAGCCAACTCGCGCTCTGAGGCCAATCGGATCGCGCTGAACGTCGTGTCCGAGAACCGTCGCGTTGCCGTCGGTTGGCGAGAGAATGCCGAGCAGGACCTTGATCAAGGTGCTCTTGCCCGCTCCATTGGCGCCGACGAGGCCAATCCGGCCGTCCGGTACCTCGAAATCGAGGTGGTGGAGCGCGACGATCTCGCCATATGCATGGCCGAGCCGGCTCGTCGAGATCAAACCCCCCGCAGCGGCAGCGGTCATTCAGTCGGTGCTTCCAGAAGGCGATCTTCCAATCAGTGACCGGATCCGGTCCCGGATCCGGTCCCGCAATCTACCCGCCCACTCGAACTCGCTGGCGAGGATCGCAAGGCCGGTGAACACAACGAGCCAACCGGGCCCAATCAGCGGGATCATCGGGATGCCGATGAGGATCACGACCATGCCGGCGACCGCCACCCCTACCTTGCGGACCGGCCCAGAGCGGCGCTCGGCAGCCTCGCCCTCCCTCTTCACATCACCGTCGCTCGCCATGGATTTCATCTTATGTCTGGATTGGGGTTTGTGGGCCGAGATCTTCGCGTCTCAATTGGGCGGTGTATTCGCGCTCCCATCGCATGAGACGCCGATGAGCCTTGTTGCGTTCCTCAGCTACAACGTCGCCGGCTCTGAAATCGTCGCGGCCCCGCGAGTGGCGTGGTTGTGACGCAGTCGGTCATCGGCCTTATGGTTGCGCCCGAATGGACGGAGCACTTGCGTTCTTGGCTGCCGCCCTGGCCTCGGGCTTTGCCATTGATCTGTGGCACAGTCAGGTGCGTCGGGCTCGTTTCCACGCGCTTGCCTGGGCAATGGCGATGTCGTTGTACGCCATCGCAACATGGACCTTGGCCTGGGGCCTGCTTCGAGGCTGGACCGACACCAGCTTTCGTGTGTTCTATTACCTCGGGGCTGTTGTGAACATCCCGATCTTGGCGCTTGGGTCGATCGCACTCGTCAGGGGAGAACGGGCAGGTAGACGATTTGTCGGCTTCCTGATCCCGTTCTTCGCGTTGGCGGCCTGGTCGACCATGGTGGCGCCTGCAGTTGGGGAGATCGCCGACGTCGGTGTTCCCGAGGGATCCGCCGTCTTCCAACGCGGGATGATCGACGATCCTGCGGTCCCCCCGATCCCGAGTCCGCGTACCTTCGCCGCCATAGCCGGCGGAGTTGGTACGGTCATCGTCATCGGGTTGGCCGCAATCAGCGCGGTACGGCGCCGCAGTGACCGCAACGCCTTGATCGGCAACGTTCTGATCATCCTTGGCACCCTTGCTCCTGCTTTCGGTGGCTCGTTGACCGCCCTTGGAGAAGGTGGTGCGTTCGCCATCTCGCTGCTGATCGGGGCTGCGCTCCTGTGGGCCGGCTATCGGGTGGCCAGCCGCGCCTCATATCGACAGGGCGCAGCACAAGTGCCGACTTAGACTGCGCGCTGTGTTCGTTCACCCCCGAATCTGGCTCGCCTCCTCGCTCGTCCTCTTCTCGCTGTTGGCGGCATGCACGCCTGATCCCATCGAGGTTGAGGTGCTGCCCGAGGAGGCCCAGAGTTGCGACGATTTGATCCCGACTGGAGAAGCGCTTGCCGTTCAGCTGCTCGCTGCACTGGAGGCGGCTCCGCTCGACGTGATCACCGGTGATCAGCCAGCGGAAGGCGATTTGGCCGAGCTCCTCGCCAAGGGCAAGGAGTTCGACAGCAGATCCCAGGCGCTCGACTGCGATCCGGCTGCGCTCAACGCCGCAATCATGGAACGGGTTGGTGACGATCTCGAACCGAACTCGCTGGCCGGGGCGATCTTGCTCGAGATCATGCGCGGCGTCACACCTGGAGACAGTCCCGGCCCTTAGCCCGCTTCTCCTAAGAGGCTCGCGGCTGCCTCATCGAGAAACCAGGTAGCCAGAAGGGCGCTCTCAGCTGCCCGCTGCGCTGGATACGGCTTGGATTCAATCAGAATCTCTTTCACTATCGGCGCCTTACCTTCTCCCGTGACGATGAAGACGAGCTGTTCGGCCGACCACAGCAACGGCAGTGTGGCGGTCAGGCGCCATGCATCTTTGGCCTCGACCCAGTTGGCTAGATAGCCGAGGTGGGCGCTTTCGAGGGCGGCCGTCCCGGGGAACAACGACGCGGTGTGCCCGTCGTCGCCGATTCCGAGGAGAACGATATCGGGGGCCTTGCCCTGGCCCCGATCGACGAATGCCGACCCGAGCGCAGTCTCATATGCGGCTGCCGCCGCGTGCGGGTCACCGATAGCATGGTTGGGGGCGAGTAAGTGACCGTTCACGGAATCGACGAGCGCTCCACGCACCATTCCCACGTTGGACTCTGGATGATTGTGAGCTACCCATCGCTCATCCCCGAGCCACATCGTGATGTCCTCCCAAGCCACATCCCGTAACGCGAGTTCACGGTAAGTCGCTTGCGGTGTGCCGCCCCCGGCCAGGCCGAGGGTTGCCGGACCACCGATGACGTCGAGCGCGGAAGCTATGTGATCTGCTGCAGCGGCCGCGACGGCCTGAGGCGTTGCGAGGGTGGTGATGGCGTTCACGGAAGCGACACTAACTCCGGAGAACCTGGTATCTCGTATCTGGTAGTCACGGCCTGGCATGGCAGCCCAGGAACATTCTGCTCACTGAGTAATGCGGCACAATGGGACCATGGCTA
Source organism: Actinomycetes bacterium (assembly GCA_024638645.1). Taxonomy (GTDB): domain Bacteria; phylum Actinomycetota; class Acidimicrobiia; order Spongiisociales; family UBA5794; genus JAHEJX01. The sequence goes on along the minus strand of JAHEJX010000006.1, from coordinate 59,685 downwards.
GGCGACTGAAGATCAAATGGGATGGTGGCGACGCAGTTGATGCGCTTCTCGAAGTCCCGAAGGACACCACATCCGTTGGAGTGCTTCTCGCTCACGGGGCCGGGGCGGGCCAACGGCATCGCTTCATGGAACGCGTTCGGCGTGGCCTCGGCGCTGCCGGCATCATCGTGATGACGTTTGACTATTCCTACATCCAGTCGGGTCGCCGCGCGCCTGACCGAATGCCCAAACTCCTAGCCGTGCACAGGGCTGCCGCGGACCGCCTCGCCGCCTATGCCGACGGCGTCGTGCTGGCAGGGAAGTCCATGGGCGGCCGGGTTGGCTCGCATCTGGCCGGCGACGCAGGGTGGCCTGCCGTTGGAATGCTGTACCTCGGCTATCCGCTCGTTCCCATCGGCAAGGGCGAGCCGCGCCCAACAGATCACCTGGAGAGAATTGGAGTACCGCAGATCTTCTTCGCCGGCACGCGAGACCGCCTCAGCCCGCCCGAGCTGATGGTGCCATTGGCAAAGACCCTGCCAAATGCCACCGTGGAGGTGATCGAACTTGGCGACCACAGCTTCAATGTCCCCAAGAGGTCCGAGTCGACAACGGCGGAGGTCATCGACGGCATCGTGGGCCGGGCCGCCGATTGGGTACGCTCTCTCTAGGCAGGCGGGACGTATCGGGCTCTGACGATCCGATTCTTGCGGGTCGTGACCACCCAAATCGAGCCTTTCGGCCACTCCATCGGTCCTCGTACGTCGACCTTCGGGTCGGCGGCGAGCTTCTCTATCAGCGGACCGATGGTCTCGCCGTGCGCGCACATCACGGTGCGCTTCCCGCGGTTCTTGCGAATGAGCCGCAGGGTCTTGTCCAATGTGGATTCGCGGCGCAAAGCCTGCGCCGTTCTGACTTTTAGTCCGAGCCGCGCCGCAAGCGGTGCGACTGATTGTTCACAACGCAGCGAGGGGCTCGAAAGTACTTCAGTGATAGGGGTCCGCACGAGACGGGTCGTTAGCTCCTCGACCTGCTCGTGGCCCTTCTTCGAAATTGGTCGCACAACATCGGCCTTGCGCCACTTCTTCTTCTCTCCGGCGTGGGCGTGTCGCACCAGATAGACGGTGCCGGGCTCACGGTCCATGGCCATGTCAACAGCTGCGGCGATTATTGCCTCGTCGCGGGAATAGGTTGCTTTGTCCATCGCCTTGTTCGGGCGGAACCAGCGAATCTTGTCCACTTCCTGGTTTGGTTTGAACGACTCGTCCTTTGCCTGGAGCAGCCAATAGCGGACGGCCTTGTTGTTCCCGGCGCCCGTCACGTAGCCGACGGTGCCGATCAAATCCTCGACGACCCCTGTGACTCCGCTTTCCTCCTCTGTTTCACGTTCCGCACAATCCCTGAAGCCTTCACCCCGGTTGAGCTTCCCCTTGGGCAGTGACCAGTCGTCATAGCGGGGCCGATGGGTGAGAAGGATCTCGGGCTTGCCGTTGCGCATGCGATACACAGCTGCGCCCGCAGCCCAAATAGTGGGGAGGTAGTCCGACTCTCTTCGCAGCAACTTCGCCACTAGGACGCTTCCTTGCTTCGGTTGAGTGCGCTCGCCTGCATTGTGACGTGAGTATCGATTCCGGCGTCGGCCGGAACCTTGTGCCACTCACCGCTCGGCTCGAGCTCCCATGCCAGCACATCATCGGCGCGCAGTGTGTCGAGAATCTCCTCTATGCGCTCCTGAAGGCCGGAATCGGTGACCGGAACCAGCGACTCCACCCTTCCGCTGAGATTGCGCTGCATGAGGTCGGCCGAACCCATGTAGTAGACCGCACCCCGACCTGGTCGGCCGAAGCGGTAGATCCGGGAGTGCTCTAGGAAGCGGCCGACGATCGAACGTACGCTGATGTTGTCTGAAAGCCCGGGGACTCCGGCCCTGATAGAGCAGATCCCTCGCACGATGAGCTCGACCCGAGTGCCGGCCTGCGAGGCGGCGTACAGCTCGTCAATGACGTCCGGATCGGTGATGTGGTTGATCTTGAAGACGATCTTGCCATCGGTGCCGAGCGCCGCTTCGTTACGGATCCGCTCGATCATGCGGTCCTTCAGCCGCGCCGGCGCCACCAACAGCTTCCGGTACTCGGCGCCCGCACCGTAACCGGTGAGCGAGTTGAAGAGCTCCGAGATGTCGGCCCCGATCTTCTCGTCTGCGGTGAACAAACCAAGGTCTTCGTAGATGACTGCAGTTTTGGGGTTGTAATTGCCCGTGCCCAGATGGGCGTACCGGCGAACCCCGCCATCTTCACGGCGCACCACGAGGAGGATCTTGGCGTGGGTCTTCAAGCCGGTCACGCCGTACGCGACATGGGCGCCTGCGTCTTCGAGCATCCGAGCCCAGTTGATATTCGCCGCTTCATCGAACCGAGCTTTCAGCTCGACGAGCACAACAACCTGCTTGCCGGCCATGGCTGCTTCACGGAGCATCTCAACCACGGCCCGCTCGCCTCCTATCGCCGGGTCGTCTGCCGCGGATGTTCGGTAGAGGGTCTGTTTGATGGCGAGGACGTCAGGGTCCTTCACTGCTTGGGCGAGAAAGGCGGCAGTCGACGTGCCGAACGACTCATAAGGGTGATGCACGAGAATGTCTTGCTGTCTCATCTTTGCGAAGAAATCGACCGTCTCGCCCGCCGGGGTGAGGGTCCGCTGTGTGGTCGGCACCCACGGTGGGTCTTTGAGATCGGGGCGATTGACACTGTGGATGCTGAATAGCGCCGACAGGCCGAGTGGCGCCCGGTGAATTGTGACGTCATCAAAGGTCAGGTCGAGCTCGCGGATGAGAACGTTGAGGACTTCGTCGGTCATGTCCTCTTCCACCTCGAGCCGCACAGCGCTCGCTGAGCGCTGCCTGAAGTAGAGGACGTTCTCCATTGCGGACAGCAGGTCGTCGGCCTCGTCCTCCTCAACCGCGAAATCGGCGTTGCGTGTCACACGGAATGCGAAGTGAGCCTCGACCGTGCTACCCGGGAACAGGCGTGGCAAATGCGCAGCAACTACCTGTTCGAGGGGTACGAAGCGCTCGCCATCGGCGAGGGGTACGAATCTCGGCAAAACGGGTGGGATCTTGACGCGGGCAAAACGGCGCGTGTCCGACGCCGCGTCGCGAACCAGTACGGCCAGGTTCAAGGACAGGTTCGAGATGTACGGGAAGGGGTGTGCCGGGTCGACCGCAAGCGGTGTCAAGACGGGAAACATCTGCTCTTCGAACGTCACAGCCAGCTCGCGGCGTTCTGCGGCGGGGAGCTCGTCCCAACTGACGAATGCAATGCCTTCCTTGTCGAGGGCCGGCACTATCTGGTCGAGAAAGATGTCGTCTTGCTCAGTGACGATCGATGCCACCCGTTGCCGAATGGCTTCGAGCTGCTCAGACGCCGTCATCCCATCGATCGACCGGATGTCGGCTCCGCTGCGCTTCTGTCCGATGAGACCGGAGACCCTGACCTGAAAGAACTCGTCGAGGTTGGAACTCACGATGGCAATGAACTTGAGCCGCTCGAGTAGGGGAGCGGTCGCCTCTGCGGCGAGCGCGAGAACCCGCTCCTGGAACGCCAGCAGCGACAACTCTCGGTTGATATATCGTTCTTGCATCACAGCAGCCGATCAAGAAGTGGGGGAGCGGCAATAGTACTAATGAATCGGCGCCCCGGACCGGGCGTTTGAGAGGAACGATGTATCGCAGTACCAGGCTTTCCCAGATCGTCGCACTCGCCGCGGCGATGCTCGTAGCGTCGTGCGGCGGCGGTCCCAACGCGCCTGTGATAGCCGCGACCCAGCAGGTCTGCATAGCCGACTTCTGCGTCGACTATCCGGATGGCTGGACCGTGGCAGAAACAGGAGAAAGGTTCGTTTCGTTCACCCATGCAGACTCAGCCGACGTCATCGCGACGGTTGGTCGGGTCAATCTCGAAGGAATAGCTGTGAATGCCGGAGCGTCGTGGCCCGTGGCTCCTCGAGACGTCGTTGAACTCCTGTGGTCGATCCTCGACGGTGGCGAAGCTGAGTTGGCCAACGTGATGCTCGAGCAGGGTGGGGTCTACGACTCGTGGGGATTTATCTCGAGCGGGCGCCTCTGGCATCGACTTGTCCCTGTGACTCCGTCGAAGGGCTTCGGCGTCGAAGTCAGGGCCCCCAACTCGAGCTGGGAGTCTCACGCCAACGTCTTTCGCAGCGGCCTAGTGGTTCTCAACGAGGATCTGTGAAGCGACGGGCCGGTACCCTGCAGTAGCCGGCATTCGCCGTAGACTCGTACCGTGAGTTCGAGGATCGAAACGATCAAGGTGACCGGCGGTGCGCCTCTGCGTGGCGAGGTAGCCGTTCTCGGGGCCAAGAACGCGGTTCTCAAGCACATGGTCGCTGCCATGCTCGCCCCGGGGGACCACGTTCTCGACAACGTTCCCGGGATTGCCGACGTGGCGATCATGGGAGAGGTTCTATCGCACGCCGGTGCCACGTGTCAACGTGAAGGCAACTCCCTTCAAATCACCGTGCCAGAGCGACCCAATCCTGAGGCGCCGCTCCAGCTCGTTCGCAAGATGCGAGCATCCATCCTGATACTCGGAGCTCTGCTGGCGCGCTGCGGGGAAGCACGAGTCGCTCTGCCCGGTGGCGACGACTTTGGGTCGCGACCCATTGATATGCATTTGGACGGTTTGCGGGAAATGGGCGCCACCTTCGAACTGAGCCACGGCGTGCTCAGGGGCACTGCTCCCGACGGACTGCATGCATCAGACATCTACCTCGAGTTTCCCAGTGTCGGGGCCACAGAAAACATCCTCCTGGCGGCGGCGATGGCATCCGGCACCTCGACAATCTCGAATGCTGCCAGGGAACCGGAGCTTGCCGACCTTGCCGAGTACCTCAACAAGATGGGGGCGAAGATTGAGGGCGCCGGTACCTCTTCGATAACCGTTCACGGTGTGCCCGGCCTGGAACCGGCCAATCATCGTGTGGTTCCGGACCGGCTGGAAGCCGGCACTTACGCACTTGCCGGCGCCATCACCGGCGGTGCTGTGACCATCATCGATTGTGTCCCAGATCATCTCCGAATGGAGCTCCGCAAGATGGCTGCCGCCGGGTGCGAGGTATCAACGGGTGAAGACTGGGTCACCGTGGCGGGACCCGAGCGCGCATCGCCGGTGGACTTCGCCACGCTTCCATATCCCGGGTTCCACACCGACATGCATCCGCAGATGGTGGCTTTTCTGGCTACTGCCGACGGCACCTCCATCGTCACCGAGAATGTCTACGCCGCCCGATTCCGCTATGTCGGTGAGCTGAATCGTATGGGCGCAGACATAACGACTGACGGCCAGCACGTTGTGGTTCGAGGCGTGGACGAGATGAGTGGATGCGAGGTGGACGGCTGCGATATCCGGGCCGCCGCCGCTCTCGTACTGGCGGGGCTCGTTGCAGACGGGGAAACGAGAGTCGTCGACGCAGATCACATCGATCGAGGTTACGCGGGGTTCGTACCAAAGATGGTGGCTCTCGGGGCCAGGATCTCTCGTACATGAGCGCCGAGGTATCCGCGACCCATCCACGTTTCCGAGCGAATCGAACGCTCAACGCTTATGCTCGGCTACAACGAGTTGTTTTTCGGGCTTGTAGACCCGGTCAAGCGAGGTGGCAGCAGTAAGAAGTTGCGGTCCCGGTCATGCGGGATCCGACAAAGAACCCAGATGGGGCAATGGGCAGCTGGCGGACCATCGGTCACTCAGCGACCACCTCCTGAAGGGTGATCCGCGACAAAGGCTCGGGGCGTCAGTCCCGGGCCTTTGCGCGACTGTACGTCCGGCAATGAGAGAATCAACTGATGCGACGATTCCTGCCGATCAGCCTCACTGCCCTTCTCCTGGCGGTCTCAGGCATGCCGGCCGCCTCCGCGTTGCCCGATACGCTCCCGGAGACAGTTGAGCTCATGCCAGTTGGGGAAACCGAGCTGGTATGGGGCACAGGGCGGTTCGTCGGCCAGTTGGAAGTGGTGGCCGTCGACGGGAGGCTTGGCCTCGTCGAGTCGCGGCCACTCGACGACTACTTGACCGGGCTGCGTGAGGTCCCGGCTAGTTGGCCGGCTGCTGCCCTCGAGGCTCAAGCGGTTGCAGCCCGCAGCTTCCTGGCTTGGGAGATGAACCGGGGGAGATCGGGTTCGGCTCGCACTTACGGCTACGACATCTGTGCAACGCAGGCGTGCCAGGTCTACCGAGGGAGCGCCATAGCGCGCGACCCGGCTGCCGCCCCGTGGGTAGATGCAGTCAACCGAACCAGCGGCGAGGTCCTGCTTCACAACGGCAGCCCAGCGCACACGTTCTACTCGTCGAGCGCCGGGAGCCGAACCAGGCCGGTTCAAGACGTCTGGGGCGGTGGGGGCTCGCCATACCTGGTTGCAGTCGACTCGCCCGAGGAAGGCGTCACCCCATACGAAGAGTGGTTGGTGGAACTGGGGAGTGAGGAAGTGCGGCGTGTGATGGCTGCAGCCGGAATCAGCACCGGCGGAGCAATCACCGACGCTTACGTGGATGCACCAGCGGAGGGGGCCGGCCGTTCCTCGGTGGTCGTGGCTTCTGAATCAGGGTTGACCAGGCTCAGCATCTCGAGATTTCGGGCCATCATGAACGTCTACGGGCCTGAGCTCTATCCAGGCCTGCTCCCGGCGGCGCGACCCGATGGGCGGCGCTGGCCCCAATCGGTTCTCTCGTACACGTTCGACATCTCATGGGAGTCGGGCACTCCGCGCTCTTCGGCGGCGCTCCGCCAGCTGCTGCCAGAGTCGGACCGGGGTCACGACGGCCGGTTGCAGATCGCAGGCGAGGGTTGGGGGCACGGAGTCGGCATGAGCCAGTGGGGTGCCAAAGCAATGGCAGATCGGGGCGCCACGTATGACCAGATCCTGGCGCACTACTACGGAGGACTACTGCCAGAGGCCGGCGACCTCCCAGGGATGGTTCGGATTGGACTGGTCGAGGAGGCACTTGCACTGGATGTCGCGGCCGACGGACCCTTCGAGCTGCGGGCCAATGGCATGTCCCTGGGCGTGGCTCCGGCCGGCGATTGGCAGTTCAGAGCGGTGTCCGGCGGTATTGCGGTGGTACCCCCTGAGGGCGCGGAATCCAGCTACGGGCCTGCTGTTTTGCGACGCAAGTGGCCCAGGTAGTCCGTTCCCGTTCGCAGCTGCGCGCTACTTCGACCCGGATCGTTCGGTCGCCACGTAGATGCACCCGGGCGTCTTGCCGGGGCAGGTTGGCAGCGACTGCGTCGATGCCAAGGGGCAGTCTCGGGTGCTTGTAGGTCGACACGGCAGGGCATTCTGCCAGGCAATGTCGGCGGAGCGTCGATGCCGCCTTAGAATGCCGGGACCCGACAAGTCCTGTCCGGGAATTGCCCAACCCACGAGATGGTTGAAACGCGGAGATGTCTGAGAACGAAGTTACGTCGTCGGTAATTGAAGTCGGTTCCCTCGGCTCGACGGGGACCGTTACTTTCGACGCGCCGGCAGACAGCCCGATCGACCACGATCTGCTGGCGGAGACTCTCGAGTACATCCGTCCGGCACTTCAAGCCGACGGCGGCGACATGATCTTGCTGGGAACAACGGGAGGCAGGGTCCATCTACAGATGGTGGGAGCCTGTGGCGGCTGTCCGCTTTCCAGCATGACCCTCACGGCGGGGATCGAACGTATCCTGCGTGACAGGGTGGCCGGCGTAGAAGAGATCGTCGCCACCTGACCCGGAGCCTTTCGCTTCGACTTCTAAGCTGGCTCGATGGCCGACCCCACCTATTTCGAAGACCTGATTGCCGCGGCTCGCTCAGGCGATCGTCGTGCAACTGGACGCCTCATCTCTGCCGTGGAGAACGATGCAGTCGCCAGCGCCGCGGTGCTGTCCCGCATCCACGAGAGCCGTACCGTCGGCTGGATCACCGGCATCACCGGTGCGCCCGGCGCCGGGAAGAGCACCCTCGTCGACCATCTCGTCGCCCACTGGCGCGAAACCGAGAGCCGGGTTGCCGTGTTGGCCGTCGATCCCACCAGCCCTTTCACGGGCGGCGCCTTGCTTGGCGACCGCATCCGGATGCAGCACGGTTCAGCCGATCATGGAGTGCTTGTGCGTTCCATGGCAACGCGCGGGTGGCTGGGAGGGATGGCGAGAACGACCGAGCGTGTGGCCGCGCTGTGCATCGGGCTGGGCTACCACGAAATCCTGATCGAGACTGTGGGTGTCGGCCAGTCGGAAGTGGACGTGGCGGCCGCGGCCGATACGACGGTCGTTGTCGTCACTCCCGGTTGGGGCGACGGCGTCCAGGTGGCAAAAGCCGGAGTGATGGAGATTGCAGACGTGTTCGTGGTGAACAAGGCCGACCGCGATGGGTCGGCAGATGCGGTGCGTGAGCTGACCGAGATGTTGGCACTGGCACAACCAACAGATTGGCGAGCACCTGTTGTAACCACGGTCGGAACCTCCGGTGAAGGTGTTCTCGATCTCGTGAATGCAATAGCAGCGCACCGTGAGCATCTCACGGCCCGCGGTGAGGTAGCCGTGCAGAGACGCGAAGGCGCACTGAGGCGGGCAGTTGCCGAGCGCTTGGCCCGGGCCGCGCAGGAGGCTTTGGACACTCCAACCGGACGCGAGACCCTGGCCGCGGTGGTGGCCGGTGACATCGATCCGTGGACCGGCGCTGGTCGGCTGCTCGAAGGACACTGATCTGGTCCGATTAGCCTGCCGATTCCCGAGAGATTGGTTATCTGTTGAGCCTTGTCGAATACACCACAGAGGGAGCAGTGGCTCTGCTCACTCTCAACCGTCCGCCCGTCAATGCCCTCAATGCGGAACTAGCCGGCGACATCAGTGCCGCTCTCGCTGAGGCTGCTGATCCCGCCATCCGATCGGTTGTCATTGCGGGTAAGAGGCATTTCGCAGCGGGCGCCGATATCGCCAGGTTCCTCGACTCGTTGGAGAACGCAGGTGACGAGGAAATCGCAAGTGAGCTTTTCGAGGTGATCGTCGAGCTAGAGAACCTGGCCAAGCCGACAATTGCCGCCATCAGTGGATACGCGCTGGGCGGTGGGCTCGAGCTGGCGATGGGAGCAGATTTTCGTTACATGGCGGCGGACGCCAAAGTCGGGCAGCCCGAGATCCTCCTCGGGATCATCCCCGGGGCCGGCGGCACCCAACGATTGCCGAGGATCGTGGGCTTTCAAAGCGCGAAGGAGATGAACTTGTCCGGGCGGCATCTGGATGCTGACGAGGCGTTCGCTATCGGTCTCGCGGACAAGGTTGTGCCGGCCGAAGAGCTCGTTGCCACCGCCCTGGCCGACGCCGCCAAGTGGGCCGAGGGACCGACGTTGGGATACGCGGCCGTGAAGCAGGCAATGAATGAGGGATGGGGCAGGCCGATTCTCGATGCCCTCGCCGTCGAGCGCCGGGTCTTCAACCAGGTCTTCCGCACCGAAGACGCCACACGCGGCATCAACGCATTCCTGGCAAAGGAGAAGCCTGCTTTCGAGGGGAAGTGAGCGTGGGGCTGTCAGGTAATGGGTATTAGGTATTGGGTAACCAATACCTGATACTGGCGAACCGTCATTCGAACCGTTTCGCCAGTGCCTTCAAATTGGTCTTCCAGATCCATTGCAAGATCGGCGCCGCCACTAGCTCGCCGGCAGGCCCGCCGAAAGTCCACGGAAACTTGACCTTCTCCCGCCACGTGACCTGGGTGCCGTGTTCGGACTCCTGGAGTGCGATCTCTCCTTGACCGGAGAATTTGCCTTGATGATTGATCGCCATGAGATGTGGTGGCTCCCATGCCGTGAACTCCATCTCATCGACCGTGGTCAGTGGGCCGACCCGAGTTGGCACCCGAATCCGCGTTCCGACGCCTTCTCGTTGCTCCGTGAGAAACTCGATCGCCTCGGCGTCGCGCATCCACTCGCTGTGAGATTCGAGCTTGGCTAGGTCTGCCCAGACCGCGTCGATCGGGGCGGGCACTTCAACGGACACTTCAATCGTTCGTGGCATGGCCGAATCGTAGGGTATGCGCTGAGTCATCGAATCCGATGCAACAGAGTTGCCGAGCGCTCGTATCATCTCGCTCCGTGGAGCCGACCGAGAGATCCAAGTGGCCAGCCCGCATCGGGTTTGCCGTAGTCACGTTGCTACTGCTTGTCCTCCTCTTCGCGACGTGGTCGTACAGCAACGCGTTGCGTGACGAACTCGTGCTCATCGACGATTCCGAGATAGAGCAGGAAATCGAGGTGGTGACGGTTGGCTCCGGGCGGATCACGGTGGCGCGCACCGAGCTCACGGAGATCGAAGGAATCTGGGGGGTGGCCGGGCCCAACGGGTACGGCCAAGCATCGGTCGTGATCGCTTCCACAGACGAGGTCGTCGAGCGGGGCTTTCGCGTTCTGAGTGGCGAGTTCGACGTCGGCGAGTTGGTTGCATTCGACCCGATCGCGTATCCGGGAAATCCGCTCGAGGCTCATGACATCGAGTTCGAAGAGGTTCGATTCACCGGCGATCTCGGTGTATATCCAGCCTGGATAATCGAAGGTGACCGTGAAGCGTGGGTGATCGTCGTGCACGGAGCCGGCCCTGAGCAGCGGGCAGAGGCCTTGCGGATGCTGCCGGGCCTAGTCGCCCAGAGGTTTTCGGTGATGGTCATGACGGTGCGGGGCGATCGCGGGGCGCCCCGTCCCAACAACGGTCTACGGGCCCTCGGCGCTACCGAGTGGCGAGACCTGGCCGCCGCAGTCGAGTTCGGATTGAGTCAGGACGCAAGCGAGTTCGTGCTCATCGGCTTGGACACCGGGGCGGGCGTAGTTGCCAACTTTCTCCATCGAGCCGACGACATCAACGCAGTACGTGGTGTCGTGTACGACTCAGCCCTTCTGGATCCTGAGCGAATCGCGGATCGCGTTGCCGAAGAGCGTGGCGTGCCGGCTCCGATAGTCGGCGCCGGAAAGCTATTGGCATCGATCCGATTCGACATCGATTGGAACGAACTCGACCAGGTCGACAGGGCGCCGGAGTACACCGTGCCGGTGTTGGTATTGCACGGTGAATTGGACCGGGTTGCAGACATCGCAGTTGCTGAGGAGTTCGTATCCGGACTCGGCAATCTGGGTCGGTTCGTGCGGTTCGAGTCTGGCCGCCATGGGCAACTGTGGAACGCCGACCCCGCCCGCTACGAGGAAGCTCTCCTCAGTTTCATCGACACAGTCCGTGCTGCCGAGTGAGCTATAGGACGAGCCGCATCTCGAGCTCGCCTTCGTGTTCAACCCCCGTCTCGACGAAGCCGTATTTGGCGTAGAAGTCCCTGGGACCTTCTGGGCCGGATTGATAGCTGAGAAAGAGCTCCGTGGCGCTTGGCAAGGTGCGGACGTGCTCGACGACGAGGTCGAGAGCTCGCGTGCCGTAGCCCCTACCTTGTTGGTCCCCGGCGATCATGTAACGCCATAGGTAGTAGCGGGGCGGGCTTGGCCTTTCGCTGAGCAGAACAAATCCGACGGGAGCGGGACCGGCGTAGATCGCCCTCATCCACGATTCCTGGTCGAAACAATGCTGAGCAATCGACACCGAATTGGGAGCCACGTAGCTCTGCTGCTGAGGCTTGACTTCCAGATCCATGACGGCCCTGAGGTTCTCGGCTGAGATTTCGACGAGTGTCACATCCATTGCCGACGACAGTACCGACTTGGGCCGCTGCCCTCGTCACCCGAGGGCGGCTTGGATCTGTTGCAGGTTTGGATTCACCATGGCCTGATTCCCAACCATGACGGTGGGCACCGTTTCGCTACCGTTGGCGACGGAGCGGACGAAGGCGGCGGCGTCCGCGTCGTCCCAGATGTTGATCCTGGCATGGGTCAAACCCGCCTCATCGATATCGCGCAACAACCCGATACAGAACCCACATCCGGGCCGCCAGTACACAGTCACGTCTTTGCTCACACAGTCACCTGTCGTTTCGCTTCCGGCTTCTGCAACTTCAGATGCACTACGTGCATTCCGGCTTACTGCAACGGGCGCTCTGCGAGAATGTCGCCGCAATGCTGTATCTGGACCATGCCGCTACGACCGTCGTGCGTCCCGAGGTGCGCGATGCCATGGCTCCGTATCTCGAAGACGCTTTCGGTAACCCCTCCGGTATCCACGGGGTGTCGCGGCGCGCCAAAAACGCCATCGAGGAGGCCAGGGAGCGGGCCGCCGATCTGCTAGGTGCGTCGCAGCCGCTCGAGATCGTCTTCACAGGTGGCGGCACGGAGGCGGATAACCTGGCCGTTGTCGGGGCGGCCATTGCCGGGGGTGGCCGCCGTCGCATCGTCACGACTCCCATTGAGCATGAGGCGGTGCTCGAGTCTGCTCGTTTCGCCGAGAAGCTCGGATGCGAGCTCGTTGTGGTCGGAGTAGACCACGAGGGCCGAGTGGACCCCGCGGTTGTTGCCGCGGCATGTGACGATGCCTCGATCGTGTCGGTCATGGCCGCCAACAACGAAACGGGTGCCGTCCAGCCCATCGCCGAGGTGGCCGACCTCGTCCATGCCCGCGGCGGCTCAGTCATCCACACCGATGCTGTCCAAGCCTTCATCTCAGAGGAGGTCTCGGTTGCGGCCACGGGGGCCGACATGATCTCGATTGCGGGCCACAAGTTGGGGGGTCCCAAGGGCGCAGGTCTTCTCTATGTCCGTACCGGCATCAACCTCGAGCCTGTGCTTCACGGCGGAGGGCAGGAGCTGGGACGGCGCTCGGGTACACACAACGTCGCCGGAATTGTCGGGCTGGTCTCCGCCATGGAGGCGAGTGCGGCGGATCGTGATGCGTTCAGGCGAAGGGTCGGGGGAGCCCGCGATAGGTTCGAAGATGTCCTGCGGGCTGAGCTCGGGGATGTCGTCCTCACTATTGGTGAGCCAAGACTCGTCCAACACAGCCATCTAAGGATCCCGGGCGTGGCCTCCGAGACGTTTCTGATCCGCCTCGACCAGGCCGGGGTCGCTGCAGCCGCCGGATCCGCATGTCAGAGCGGTGCGATTGACAAGTCCCATGTTCTCGAAGCGATGGGAGCGTCCGACCAAGTTGCGGCCGAGAGCGTGCGATTCACTTTCGGCTGGGTGAACGACGTTGTAGATGGCGAGCAAGCGGCCAAGCGAGTCGCCGCCGTTGCGAGGGAAGTCCGATGAGAGCACTCGTTGCTATGTCTGGCGGAGTCGACTCATCAGTGGCTGCGGCTCTCATGCTCGAGCAAGGCCACGAAGTCACAGGTGTCACATTGAAGCAATGGCAGGGTGCCGACGGATCAATGCCCACCTCAGGCTGCTGCACCGTTGCCGATGCCGAGGATGCGCGTCGCGTTGCCGCCCAACTCGATGTTCCGTACTACGTGCTCGATCACGTGGCAGACTTTCGCGAGCGGGTAGTCGAACCGTTTGGCGCCGCCTACGTAGCGGGGCGCACCCCGAACCCCTGTATCGACTGCAATCGGCGCGTCCGCTTTCGCACCCTGCTGGAACGTACCGAGGCGCTCGGTTGTGACTTTCTCGTAACAGGCCATTACGCCAGGGTCAGGGAGGATGCCGGGCGCTATCGCCTGTTACGCGGGAAGGACCCGAGCAAGGACCAGTCGTACGTGCTCCATATGTTGGGGCAGCCGGAGCTTGCCAGGGTGAAGCTGCCGATCGGGGAGTTCACCAAACCGGAAGTGAGGGCCGAAGCGGAGCGGCTCGGGCTGCGCACCGCGGCCAAGCCCGACAGTCAGGACATATGTTTCGTCAAGGACGACTACCGCAAGTTCCTGCGGGAGAACTTCACAGACGTGGCCGTGCCTGGCCATCTGGTGGACACCGGTGGACGGGTGCTGGGTGAGCACTCCGGAACCGTCGACTTCACCATTGGCCAGCGGAAGGGCCTGGGCGTAGCCCTTGGCGAGCCGCGGTACGTGGTAGACATTCAGCCCGCAACGGCAACGGTCGTGATCGGCAAGAAGGCGGATCTCGAATCGACGGGCTGTGTTCTCGAAGAGACGTCGTTCGTGGCAGGGGACACACCGGCCGCCGGCTCGCAGCTGGACGTCAAAGTGCGTTATCGAGCCGAGCCGGTGCCTGCCGTCATTTCGCCGACTCCCGAAGGTGTGTCTATACGGTTCCTCACGCCGCAACTAGCTGTCGCGCCAGGTCAGGCTGCGGTTCTGTACTCCGGTGACGAGGTCGTTGGCGGTGGCACGATTGCCGATGTCATGAGAGTGAAGGCGCCTGCCGATGGCAACAGCTGATCAGGCCCGGCGCGCGGCCGAATTGAAGGCGCTGGTCACGGACCACAACTACCGCTACCACGTGCTCGCTGATCCGGTCGTCTCAGACGCCGAATACGACGCACTGATCCGAGAGCTGATTGCTCTCGAGGCGAGCTACCCGGAGCTGGCGACGCCCGATTCGCCAACGCTGCAGGTCGGTTCGGGGATTTCTGACATCTTTGCCCCGGTGCAGCACGTCGAACGGCTGATGTCACTCGACAACGTCGACTCGCTGGCGAGCCTCGAGGCTTGGCGTGATCGCCTGGTGCGGGCCCTTGGACGCGAGCCGGACGGATACATGTGCGAGATGAAGATCGATGGCCTTGCCGTGTCTATCACGTATCGCTCGGGAGTGCTCGTTCAGGGTGCCACGCGAGGCGACGGGACAACCGGCGAGGACATAACAGCGAACGTCAGAACCATTCACACCATCCCGCATCAGCTCCGAAACGTTGCCCCGGAAGTTCTCGAGGTGCGCGGTGAGATATACATGCCGGTGTCGGCTTTTGCTGAGCTAAACAGGCGTCAAATGGAGGCTGGGGAGAAGCCGTACGTGAATCCTCGCAACACTGCGGCGGGTTCCGTGCGCCAGAAGGACCCCAACAAGACGGCGCAGCGCAACCTGTCGATCTGGATCTACCAGCTCGGCCACAACGTCGGCGCTCCCGGGTTCGCGTCCCACTCGGAGTCGCTCGAATACCTCGCCGATCTTGGCCTGCCGATCAATCCCGACTCGAGGCGTGTTGACGGCATCGATGCCGTCGAGGATTACGTGAGAGATGCACTCAAGCGTCGTCATGACCGCGACTACGAAATCGACGGCGTGGTGGTGAAGGCAGATCAGCTCGCCGATCAACAGGCTGCCGGATACACGGCCAAGGCGCCGCGCTGGGCCATTGCGTACAAGCTTCCTCCCGAGGAGAAGACCACGGTCCTCACCGACATCCAGATCAATGTCGGCCGCACCGGTGCCGTTACGCCGTATGCGGTACTCGAGCCGGTGTTCGTCGGCGGCGTCACCGTGACGTCCGCGACTCTTCACAACGAGGGGGAGCTGCAGCGCAAAGACTTGCGAATCGGCGACACTGTGATCGTACGGCGAGCCGGCGACGTCATACCGGAAGTCGTTGCACCGGTAATCGAGAAACGGCCAAAGGGCGCCGCCGTGTGGCATATGCCGAAGCGATGTCCGTTTTGCGGCAACGAGATTGTGCTGGCAGACGGGGAAGCCAAGGCGCGATGCAGCGGTGGATTCGAATGTCCGAGCCGACTGCGCGAGTACCTTTTCCACTTCGCATCGCGCGGGGCCATGGATATCGAAGGTCTTGGATACAAGACGGTCGACGCGCTGCTCAGCCATGGGTTCATCAGCGATCCGGGAGACATCTTTGCCCTCGAGCCCGCCCGTTTGCTCGACTTGGAGGGGTGGGGAGAGATCTCGGTCAACAATCTCTTGAGAGCTATCGAATCGGCGAAAGACCGGCCGTTGGCCCGCCTGCTCACCGCACTCGGTATACGGATGATCGGGGGTACCGTCGCCCGTACCCTTGCCGCCAACTTTCTCAACATTGACGCCATCCTCGATGCGACGCCTGAGCAGCTCGAGGCGATCGACGGCATCGGGCCGGAGATCTCTCGCTCACTTGCGGAGTGGTACACGGATGACGCCAATCGCCTTCTCGTCGAAAAGTTGAAAGCCGTCGGCGTGCGGGTTGCTGACCCGGAGCCGGAAAGCAAGGGCGATGCCCTCACCGGCCTGACATTTGTCATCACGGGCACGCTCGACGATTTCTCGCGCGACTCGGCCAAAGCAGCCGTGGAGGACCTGGGTGGCAAAGTCGTCGGCTCCGTCTCCGGCAAGACCTCGGCGCTCGTGGCGGGGGAGTCGGCGGGCTCCAAACTGGCCAAGGCCGAGTCGCTCGGCTTGCGGGTGCTCAACGAGCAGGAATTCAAACAGCTCCTTGCCGATGGCCCGGACGCCGTCGGGCTGAACTAGCCGGTCGCTGAGAAGAGCACCTCGAGTCGAGCACTGTCCTCGACGTTCACGAAGCCGCCTACCGAAGGTGGCTCGATGCCGTAGTCGGTGAGCACTATGTCCAACTCGCCTGTGACATCGAGTTGGGATCCCGTCAGGCGAGCCTCGACGTTCCAGGTGACGGTCTTGGTAACGCCGTTGATGCTGAGGTCACCGGAGACGGTCGTGGCGACAACCTCACCTTCGATGTAGTCCTCCGGCAGTGTCAGCTGGCTTGTGGCGAAGGTGGCGATCGGATCGTCTTGGAAGATGCGGCGCACTCGGCTGTCCCGCCGGTCCTGATCCGAGACAAAAGTCGTCAGATCCACAGTGAATTCCGTCGGTCCGGCCAGATCGATCGTGCCTGCAAGCGACTCGCTGCGACCCACCGCAACGACGTCGAGGCCGCTCGAGATGAAGGTCTCCGGCACAGACCAGGTGGCTGTCCCACCGGTGAAGGAGAAGGTTGTCACGCTGAACTGACCGAGGGCTCCTGAAGATGTGCCCGGTGGGACTGCCGAGGTGGCGCCGGCCGTCGTGGACGGCGCCGCAGACGTGGGAGCAGCGGTTGTGGGCCCGCTGGTAACGACAGGCAGGTCGTCGAGGGACAGGTCGCCGCTCTCCGCATCCCCGACTCCGGCAAGGAGCCCGCCGACGAGGATGGCTACGACGACACCGGCCAGCGGCGTCCACATAGGCAGCGACATCTCCGTGATGATCGGAGTCAGCAAGGCAACCGCACCGACGATGATGGCTGCCAAGGGCACTCCGAAGCTGAGGAACCTGTCGAGAGCGACCACTTCGAGGATTCCCAGCACTGCTACCGCGGCCACAAATGCCATTGCCGCCGCGACGTAGAGCTTGCGGCGGCCACCGGTGCCGTCGAAGACCCGTTGCCAGTAGACGCCTCCGAGAATGCCGGCCAGTAGCGCGAGGAGTGTGACAGAGGCAGTGTTGGCGATCAGGTCGTCAGGCGAGCGGAGCGGCAACGAAACCAGCGAAGCCACAAGTGCGCCGGCTGCGCCGCTCAGAACTCCGGCCAGAATCGGCCACAAAGGACGCTTCTTGTTGGACAATCGAACCCCCGGGTGTGTCGCAGAAAGCTAGCGGCATGTCGCCGATGTGTCTGACATATGTCAGGCACCTGTACGGTTCTGACGCACTATTGGGTCCGGAAACTCCATCGCAGCGATCCAGGGTCGGGAAGCCCAACTGCCCGATCGAACTCGATCTCCACGATGTGGAACCCGGGTAGCCACTCGGTGATGACCTTGTCTGGCCCGGGCCGGAAGACGTACTTGCCTGTGGCCTCGGTGAACTCGATGTCTTCTCGTGGGATAGTCAAACCGTCGATCACGATGTTCAGGTCGTAGCCTGCGCGTAGGTCCACCTCGAGTGATGTCTGGCGCTGCACGATGGCACCGTCGTCCGGCGAGAAGCCCTCGAGGGCGCCTGGCAAGTCGGTCACGTCGCCGGACGGCGCCAGTACCACGGCGCCAACCACGAGAGCTCCAAATGCCAAGCCCAGGACGGACAGAATGATGCGGTAGCGGGTCGTGCTCACGGCCGGTCATGTTACGGTTCACTCCGCATCAATCGGCCACAACGAGATCGGCACTCGTGAAGCTCAATCCCATCCTCGACCAGCTCGGCGCCTACCCGATCGCAATGATTCAGGAGCGGGCGCACAGCCTTGCCGCGCAAGGTGTGAACGTCATCGACTTCTCAATCGGCGATCCGCGCGAGCCGACGCCGGAGTTCATAGCGGACGCCCTCAAAGCCGCAGTCCCGGCGGTTTCGCAGTATCCGCTGACCGGAGGCCGAGGTGAACTGAGGGAGTCGATAGCGGCTTATCTAGCAAGGCGTTTCGGCGTGGAGATCGACCCGGCGACTCAGGTGATGCCAACCTCCGGGTCCAAGGAGGCCGTATTCAGCACACCCTTGGCCTTTCTGGATCGCAACGCAGATCAATCGGTTGTCTACGGCTCTCCCGGCTACCCGATATATGAGCGCGGTGCCCTGTTCGCCGGCGCGGCCATCGACCCCATCACACTCAGCGGCGACTTCGTGTTGCGAGCCAAGGACGTGAGCGACGAGCGGTGGGAACGAGCTCGCATGCTGTGGATCTGCACCCCACACAACCCGACCGGCGCGGTGACGTCGGGCGGCGACCTCGCCGACCTCGTTGAGCGAGCCCGCGCCACGGACACGCTGTTGATGTCCGACGAGTGTTATGCAGACGTCTACGAGGAGGGCGTCCACCCCGGCGGCCCAGCCTCGGTGTTGCAGCATGCTGGCCCGGGAGCCACCGGTGTGCTCGCTTTCTTCAGCTGCTCCAAGCGCAGCGGCATGACGGGATACCGATCCGGCGCCATGGTTGGCGACGCCGACGCGATCGCTGCACTCAAACGCCTGCGCACGGCCACAGGAACTGCTTCGCCCGACTTCGTGCAGATGGCTGCCGCCGCCGCCTGGGACGACGACGCTCACGCTGCGGAGCGCCGTTCCATCTTCGCCAAGAAGCGCGACACGCTGCGCCCGGCGTTCGACTCACTCGGCATGGACGTGGTTGCATCGACCGCGGGCCTCTACATGTGGGTAGCGGTCGGCGACGACATGGCAGTCACCGACCGGCTCCTCGAGGCAGGAATCGTCGTGTCGCCGGGCCGCTTTTTCGGCGCCGGCGGCGAGGGGTACGTGCGTTTGGCGTTGGTCCCGACTGTTGCCCAATGTGAACTTGCGGTGTCGGCAATCGAGGAGGCGTTGCGTTGAGCGAAGCCCGCGCCATGATCGAGGCGGCATACGCCGGCGAGACTCCCATCGAAGATGCGGCAAGCGCAGTAGCCGCAACGATCGAAGAACTCGACAAGGGCCGGTTGCGGATCGCAGAGCCAAGCGGCGCGTCCGACGGAGATCCCGGCGACGCTTGGCAAGTCAATCTGTGGGCCAAGGAAGCGATATTGCTCTATTTCCGGCTGGCGGGCCTCGAGACTATGGAGGTCGGCCCGTTCGAATACCACGACAAGATCCCCACCAAGAAGGGCCTTGCCGAGGCCGGCATCAGGGTGGTCCCGCCGGGTACCGTGCGTTACGGCGCCTTCTGCGAGCCGGGGGTCATAGTCATGCCCGGCTATGTGAATATCGGCGCCCACGTCGGTTCTGGAACGATGGTCGACACGTGGGCGACCGTCGGATCTTGCGCTCAAATCGGGCGCAACGTTCACCTATCGGGCGGGGTGGGGATCGGTGGCGTACTCGAGCCCCCGAACGCCCGTCCTGTGATCGTCGGCGATGGCGCGTTCATCGGTAGTCGCTGCATCGTCACGGAGGGCACGATTATTGGCGCCGGGGCGATTCTCGGTGCCAACACATCTTTGACCGCTTCCATCCCCATCATCGACGTGACCGGTGACGAGCCCGTCGAGTATCGGGGCTACGTTCCTCCGCGCGCGATCGTGGTTCCCGGCACGAGGCCAAAGGAGTTCCCGTCCGGAGTGGTCCAGCTCGGCTGCGCCTACATCATCGGGCAGCGCAGCGAGTCGACCGACGACAAGCTCAGCCTCAACGACGCGCTCCGCACTCACGGGGTAGCGGTGTGAACGCAGTTCATGAGACCCTCGAATGGCTTGTCAACACGCCTTCGGTGACAGGTAACGAGGGTCGTATCGCGACCGCAATAGCTCAGCGGCTGCTGCCGCACTGGTCGATGCAGTCGGTCACGCGTATCGGCAACAGCTTGGTCGTCGGAGAGCCGTCTGGAAGGCCGATGATTGCACTTTACGGCCACACCGACACGGTGCCGGAGCAGAACAACGGCACTGCCCGTGTTGCCGACGGCCGGATGCATGGTCTCGGCACCTCTGACATGAAGGCCGGTCTCGCAGTGATGATCCACCTGCTCGAGGACGACAAGGTTCGCAACGGCGCATACGACGTCGTCGGAGTCTTTTATGACAAGGAAGAAGGGCCGGCCGACGAGAACGGTCTCGAAGAGGTTCTCGATAGGGTCGAGTGGCTGAGTGGCGCCCAGTTGTCGATCGTGATGGAGCCGACCGACCTGAACATCGAGCTCGGCTGCAACGGGGCACTCAATGCCGATGTCATCTTCTCAGGGAGGTCCGCACACAGCGCCCGGCCTTGGCTGGGCGAAAACGCGGTGACCAAAGCGGGGAACTTGCTCGCCAAACTGCACACGATGGAGCCAGACCTGGTCACGATCGAAGGTCTCGAGTTTCGAGAGGTGTTCGCGGTGACCCGCGCCAACGGCGGCATCGCCAACAACGTTATTCCGCCGCGGTTCGTCATCAACGTGAATCACCGATTCCCTCCGGTCTACTCGCTCGAAGAGGCAGAGGCGCGCCTTCGGGCGGTGGCGGCCGAGGCTGACGAAATAGTGATTCGAGACAGGGCGCCGGCGGGGACGGTCCCGGCAGGCAATGACCTCGTCCTTCGGCTCGAAAGCATCGCCGGCGGCGACCGCAAGGCCAAACAGGGCTGGACGGACGTCGCACGGCTTACGGCAAGAGGGATTCCGGCAGTCAACTACGGACCGGGCGAGGTGGCCCAAGCCCATCAGGTGGCCGAGTCGGTTCCGTTGGAGAACCTGGACCGGTCACTCGAGGTTCTCGGCGAGTTTCTGCGCCGCTGAATTCCCGTGCGTCAAGAAAGGCAGCGTCCAGTGCACGATTGGACCAACGCCTACGGCGAAGAGGACCGTCCCGATTCCGACGGTGCCGCCAAGCAGCCAACCCGCCGCTAAGACCGAGAGTTCCAGAGCGGTGCGTACCAGCCCGATCGCCCACCCCCGCTTGGCCAGCCCCGTCATGAGTCCATCACGCGGCCCGGGCCCGAGGCCGGCCCCGATATAGAGGCTCGTGGCCACGCCGATGAGCGTGATTCCGGCGATGAGCAGGCCCCATCGCACGCCGAAGTGCGTGAACTCCTCAGGGAGCTGCCACAGCGACAGGTCAATCACAATCCCGATCACTACAACATTGGCGACCGTACCGATCCCGAGCTTCTCCCGCAGCGGGATCCAGCCGAACAGGACGAAGAAACCCACGATGATCCCCACGGTGCCGAGCAGGATCCCAGTCTTGAACGAGATGCCTTGGTGGAGCACCTCCCATGGCGATAGCCCCAGCTCTGATCGCACCATCAAGGCCACTCCGAACCCGAACATGGCGAGTCCGGCAAAGAGTCGAGCCAGGCGTCCCGGCATTTCCCGGCGCGGCGGCGGATCGAGAAACATGTCGCGTACGGCCATGGCGCCAGAGCCTACCGGTGGCGATGCAAGGCGATGTGATGCGAGCTGATGCGTCTCCGAGCCCGGTTAGCATCGCAGCCATGCCCGTTGAGATTGACATCGCCAAAGTCGCGTCCCTGGCCCGCATTGCCCTATCCGCCGAGGAGCTTGCCCGCTATGGCGCGCAGCTAGGCGCGATTCTCGAACACGCGGAGCGGGTCCAACAACTGCCCACGGAGGGCATTCCACCAACGTCGCACCCCGTTCCGATGACAAACTCATTCCGTCCAGACAAGGTCACCGAATCGCTGTCGCCCGACGAGGCGCTCAGCGGTGCGCCTGCGGCCGAAGACGGCTACTTCAAGGTGCCACCGGTTCTGGGGGACGAATGAGCGATCCAGCAGACCTCACGATCGCCGCAGCCGGCGCCAAACTTCGTTCGGGCGAGCTGTCTTCAGTCGACCTGACGGAAGCCGTGCTCGAACGCGCCCGGATGTCAGAGTCCCACCTGCACGCCTATCTCACGCTCGATCAAACGGGGGCTCGCGAGAAGGCGACCGCGGCAGATGCGGCGTTGGCCGCCGGCGACGATCGCGGGCCGCTGCATGGGATACCGATCGCCCTCAAGGACAACATGTGCACCAAGGGCATCGAGACCACAGCCTCTTCGCAGATCCTGGCCGGATGGATACCCCCTTACGACGCGACGGTGGTCAGCCGGCTGCAGGCCGCAGGCTCTGTGCTCGTCGGCAAGACCAACCTCGACGAGTTCGCCATGGGCTCTTCAACCGAGAATTCGGCCTACGGTGCCACGCGCAACCCGTGGAACACAGACACAGTTCCCGGCGGGTCCTCCGGAGGCTCGGCTGCTGCCGTCGCCACCGGTTCGGCACTGGCCGCGCTCGGCTCGGACACCGGCGGTTCCATCCGACAGCCTGCGGCCCTGTGCGGCGTAGTTGGAGTGAAGCCGACGTATGGCCTGGTCAGCAGGTACGGGCTGATCGCGTTTGCCTCATCTCTAGACCAGATCGGGCCCTTCACTCGCAGCGTCGAAGACTCTGCGGTTCTCTTGGAGGCGATTGCCGGCCACGACATTCACGACGCAACGAGTATCCGCGGCGAGATCCCTAACTTCCGCGGCTCGCTGCATCATGGGGTTGCCGGCCTCAAGATCGGCGTGATCAAGGAGCTCAGCGGCCCTGAGATCGACCCCGAGGTGCGCACGTCCGTGTCGAAGATGCATGACGCACTTGCCGACGCCGGCGCCGAGGTCACCGA
Organism: Actinomycetes bacterium; assembly: GCA_024638645.1. GTDB lineage: Bacteria > Actinomycetota > Acidimicrobiia > Spongiisociales > UBA5794 > JAHEJX01. The sequence continues at coordinate 36,846 of JAHEJX010000006.1, read as the reverse complement.
AGTGTCGCTGCCCAGCTGCGAGTACGGGCTGTCCGCCTACTACCTCATTGCGCCTGCCGAATGCTCGGCGAACCTCGCCCGCTTCGACGGGGTCCGTTTCGGGCTGCGTTCCGAAGGTGCCACCACAGAAGAGATGATGGCGGCGACCCGGGCGGAGGGATTCGGGCCCGAGGTGATTCGGCGCATCCTCCTTGGCACCTACGCGCTCAGCGCGGGCTACTACGACGCCTTCTACGGCCAAGCACAGCGAGTGCGCACGCTCATTCGACAGCAGTTTGCTGCCGCCTATGAAGGGGTCGATGTCCTGGTGGCGCCGACTAGCCCCACGACGGCTTTCGAGATCGGGGCGAAAACAGATGACCCTATTGCGATGTATTACGCCGACGTTTGCACGATTCCGATCAACCTCACTGGCGATCCAGGAGCTTCAATACCGATTGGGCTCGATTCTGCCGATTTGCCCATCGGATACCAGGTGATGGCGCCTTCGCTGGGTGAGGAGCGGATGTTCCAGGTGGCTCAGGCAGTCGAAGACATCGCCAACTTCACCGCCCGCGCCCCGCTGGCGACATCCGAGGTCGTGAGCCCATGACCGACTACGAAGCCGTCATTGGCATCGAGACCCACGTTGAGTTGATGACGGATTCGAAGATGTTCTGCGGCTGTCCTGTCAAGTTCGGTGAGCCGCCAAACACCACCACATGCCCAGTGTGCCTCGGTTTGCCCGGCGCGCTTCCGGTGCCCAACTCCGAGGCCATCGAAGGCATCCTCCAGATCGGTACCGCGCTCGGGTGCCAAGTTGCCGATACCTCCTTCTTTCACCGGAAGAACTATTTCTATCCCGACCTTCCCAAGAATTATCAGATTTCCCAGTACGACGTCCCAATCTGCCACGACGGCGAGATCCAGGTTGAGGTCGATGGTGAGGACACCAAGATTGGGATCACCCGGGTTCACATGGAGGAGGACACGGGCAAGAGCATTCACGTCGGTGGCGGCGGCCGCATCCACGACGCCGAGTACTCGCTGCTTGATTTCAACCGTTCCGGCGTCCCCCTCGTCGAGATCGTCACCGAGCCAGACATTCGCAGCGCAGAGCAGGCAAGAGCATATGGCGCCGAACTCCAGCGCATCGTGCGGACACTCGGTGTGTCGGATGCCAGGCTCGAAGAGGGGAGTATGCGATTCGACGCCAATGTCTCGATCCGGCCGGCCGGGGCCGCTGAGCTTGGCACCCGGGCGGAGGTCAAGAACGTCAACTCACTCCGTTCGCTCCAGCGAGCGGTGGCTTTCGAGATTCACCGTCAGATCGAGTTGGTCGAGAGCGGTGGCGTCGTCGTGCAGGAGACGCGCCATTGGAACGAGGACAGCGGTAAGACAACCTCGATGCGGTCCAAAGAGGAGTCTGAGGACTACCGGTATTTTCAGGAACCGGATCTCGTTCCGATCGAGGTTTCGGCGGCGTGGCGCGATGCAGTCCGAGAGGCGCTGCCAGAGCTGCCCGCCGCCCGCCGGGCTCGGTACCAGGGTCTCGGCGTCGATGCCAGGGTGGCTGCGGTGCTGGTGGGTTCCGAGGACGCCATAGGCGACTTGTTCGAAGGTGCAATGAACGCAGGCGGCGATGGGCGGCTCATCGGCAACTGGCTCAGCGGCGAGGCCGTGGCGTGGAGCCGGGCGGAAGAAGTCGCCATCGGTGATACGCCGCTTGTACCGGCCCATCTCGTCGAGCTCGCCGAAATGGTCGGCGACTCCACCCTCAGCGCGTCGGCCGCCAAGCAGGTCTTGGCAGGCGTCCTAGCCGGAGAAGGCACTCCGGGCGAGGTTGCCGAGTCACGCGACCTGATTCAGATCTCGGACTCGTCCGTCATCGAGGCTGAGGTAGATGCGGTACTGGCAGGGCATGCCGATGCCGTTGCGAGTATCCAAGCCGGTGACAACAAGCCTTTTGGGTTCCTCGTCGGCCAAGTCATGAGAGCCACAGGAGGTAAGGCCGATCCAAAGCAGGTTTCCGACTTGATCCGGGCCAAAACCGGCGGCTGAGTGGGGCCGATTAGCCGGTGTTGCGGAGGCCGGCTGCGAGGCCGTTCACCGTCAATAGCAGCGCACGCTGTAGGTCGGCGCTGGTCTCGCCGTCCTCGCGAGACCGTTTCAGCAAGGCGACCTGGAGGTAGCTGATCGGGTCTAGATATGTGTCGCGGACGGCCAAGGTTCTCTGGAGGATCGGGTAACGGTCGAGTAGCTCGGTATCGCCTGTGATGTTCAGTACCTGCTCGAGCGTCTGCTCGAACTCGGCGAGCACCGTGTCCCACACATGGCGCAGGTTGTTTGGTACGAGTTGGTCGACGTAACGCCCGGCGACCGTGATGTCGGTCTTCGTGAGAGTCATCTCGACATTTGACACAAAAGTGCGGAAGAAAGACCAGTTCTCGTACATGTCGCGGATGGCGTCGCCGAGGCCTGCCTCGTGCGCGGCTGCCAAGCCGGTGCCGACTCCGAACCAACCGGGAACTACCTGGCGCGATTGTGTCCAGCCGAACACCCACGGAATTGCACGCAATCCATCTAGACCGGGCTTGGTGCCGGGCCGGCGCGACGGACGCGAACCGATGTTCATGGCGGCTAGCTCTTCGACGGGCGTCGATGCGTGGAAGTAGGCGATCATGTCGGGATCTTCAACGAGTGCGCGGTACTCGCCGTGGGCCGCCTCTGAGATCTTGTCCATGGCGGCGTCCCACTCGGCAAGCACGCTTTGCGACTTACGGCTCACCCGGTGCAGGAGCGAAGCTTCGAGGGTGGCCGCTAGGGCCAGCTCGAGGTTGGCATAGGCCAGCGCAGGCAGGCCGTACTTGTCTGCGATGACCTCGCCCTGCTCGGTGATCTTGATGCGGCCATCGACGGTTCCCCACGGTTGGGCGAGGATCGCTTCGCCTGTCGGGCCGCCACCGCGGCCTACGGTGCCGCCGCGCCCGTGGAAAATGCGCAGTTCCACGCCGTGGCGCCGTGCGACGTCGCGCAGATCGCGCGACGCCGAATAGAGCAACCACTGCGATGTCGTCAGGCCGCCGTGTTTCGAGGAGTCGCTGTAGCCGAGCATGGCTTCCTGAAGGTTGCCGCGGAGCTCGACAATGCGCCTATATGAGGGGTCGGACAACATCTGATCGAGCATCGCGCCGGAGCTGCGAACCTCTTCTGTGGTTTCGAACAGCGGGACGAAGCCGATCTGTGCGATGTCGGCCTGAAGATCGATGAGGCCGGCCTCTTTGGCGAGCACACATGCGGCGAGCACATCGTCTGCGCCCCTTGTTTCCGAGATGATGTAGCTCTCGACGACGTCGCGGCCGAACCTATCGAGCGCTACGCGAACCGTGTGGAACGTTTCGATTGTGCGAGTGGTTTCGGGTGCCAGCTGGGTGGTCACTTGTGACAGCGGCCGCGGGTTAGACAACTCGGCAGCCAGAATCTTCGCCCTTTCGCTTCGCTCCAATGAGGCGTAGGTGGTGGCAGGGTCGACACGCCGCAGTAGCTCGTCGATAACGGCATGATGTTTGGTGGCGTGTTCTCGGATGTCCATCGTTGCCAGGCTAAATCCGAATCCGGCAACGCGGCGGATCAGGCGACGCAGCATGCCGTCGGCGACCAGCTCCCCGTGGTTCGCCTCGAGACTCGATTGCATCAGCTCCAGTTCCGCTCGCATGTGGGAGGCAGACTGATAGTCCTGGCCCGGTACGTGGTCTGTGCCGGCCTGGAGCCGCTCCACGGTGTTCACAAGACGCTGATGGATGTAGGCGCACTTCTGTCGGTAGGCCTCACCGGCAGATAGCTTGCGGAATCGAGTATGGACCCCCGGGAGAGACTGGGCATCATCCTCCAGCGACTTGAGCAGCTCGCTCGTGATCTCGTTGATCCGGTCAGAAGGACTCAATTCGAAGGAGAGTTCCTCGATCGCCCGGATCAGCTCGCGCAATGCGTGGCCGTGTTGCATCTCGAGCACCTCGATCGTGGTGGCAGGTGTCACGTAGGGATTGCCGTCGCGATCACCACCTACCCAGGTTCCGAAGTGGAGTGGCTTCGAATCGGCCGGCAACTCGACTCCGAGCCTGGCGAGTTGATGATCGAGTTCGTCATAGAGGTCCGCTGAAACTTCTCGGAATATCTCATCCAGGTAGTAGATCACGGAGCGGGCCTCATCGAGGGGCGTCGGTTGAGCGCGACGTAGCTCGTCCGTCTGCCATATCAGGTCGATGAGCTCCGCAAGGCGGCGATCGATTCGATCGCGTCCCGAGTCGGATATGCGTGGATCGGAGCGTTCGGTGAGAAGCTCGGCGACGGCCGAGATCTTCGAGAGAATCGAGCGGCGGGCTGCTTCCGTGGGGTGAGCGGTGAAGACTGGACGGAGCTCGAGGCGGTTGATGACCTCGTGGGTCGTAGCGACGTCGAGGTCTGCGGCCTCGATGCGGTCCACTGTGGACTGGAGGAAGCCCCGGGAGGCCTCAGAACGGGCGCCGGCCTCGTCGAGCCGATGTGTTTGCTCGGCTACGTTCGCCAGATAGAAGAAGACTGTGAACGACCGGACGAGCGAGATCGTGGTCGGAATGTCCAGGTGGGCAATGATCTCGCTGAGCTCTTCCATTGCGGCAACGTCGACCTCGCCCTTCTGCTCGGCGGCGCGTTGTCGCTTGGTTAGTGCCCTTACTTGCTCGACGAGATCCAGCAAGTGTTGCCCTTCCTGGCGAACCAGGGTCCCGCCGAGCATGTTGCCGAGCAATCGGATGTCTGCCCGCAGCGGGGCATCTTTGTCTGGGTTGTAGGCGTGGCTCATCGTCGATGAGGGTAATTCACTCTGATTCCGTCCCATCCCGGAGTCGGGCGGCCCGCTCCGCGGCGATCCACAGAGTTCGCGAGAACGGAAAGAAGAGCAGCGGTGACAGGAGTGCGATCGTCACCACCAGGATGATCGTCAGGTCCCAGTCCGGTTCGGGGCTCGTGAGGACGAGGGTCAGGACGAACACGGCAACCACGGCCCCCATTGCGAACGCCATGTTGAACATCATCGACCCCAGCCAATAGCCGTGACCACGATCAAAAGTGAGGTGGCAAGCCGCACACTGCTCGTTCATGATCACTAGGCGGCGGAAAACCCTTCCCTTCCCGCAACGCGGACAGCGCAGCAGGACGGCGCGGGCGGCGCCCCGCCACCACGACCTGTTCAGCTCTAGTTGTTGCTGGGTCATAAGGCGCGATCAGTTGAGGTGCGGCGAAAGAATGCGCCGGTAGGCTATCGCCCATGCTCTCGCTATTCATCCGTTTTCAATCCGCGGTGGACTCGATTCCCGACGAGGTTCTCGAACGGCTTCCTGAGGACATTCGGCAACAGCTCGAAGACGGCGTGATCGACAAGATTCCGCAGGACATCATCGATCGACTACCGGAGGGGCTGCAGGACCGAGTTCCTCCCGGCCTCATCGAGGCGGCGTCATCGAACCCCTTGTTTGCCCTGATTGGTGTAATGGCGGTAATCGGCTTCGGGTACGGGGTTGTCAAGAGCGCGACGAAGGCTGCGGTCTTCTTCGGAGTACTTGCTGTAATCGCGTGGTTTCTATTCCTTAGGTAGGCAATGGAATTCTTAGGTGAGGTGCTCGGAGACGCCTTTCGGTATGTCTTTGAGTTCGGACCCGAGCTGCGGACGATCCTGGCATTGACGCTCATCGTGGCCGGATTGGCGACGGCGATCGGCGTTTTGGTCGGTGTGCCGTTCGGCGTGTGGCTCGGTCTGAGCAGGTTTCGGGGGCGCGGTCTCGTGTTGGCGCTCGTCAATACGGGCATGGGAATCCCGCCGGTCCTCGCCGGTCTCCTCCTCTTGATCCTTCTCTGGAATGACGGCGTCTTGGGCTCGTGGGACGCACTCTTCACGCCCGGCGCCATGATCGGGGCGCAGGCTCTGCTTGCCTTTCCGATAGCGGCCGGGGTCACTGCCGGCGCCGTGCGGAATCTGAGTGGCGATGCGGTTGAGCAACTGGCGGCCCTGAACGTGAGCGCGTCGCGACGCTCGTGGATTGCGGCGCGTGAGGTATGGCCGGGGATTGCAGCCGCCGTTGCCGCTGCCTTCGGACGCGTCATCGCCGAAGTCGGCGCAGTACTCGTAGTTGGCGGCAACATCGAGGGGGAGACTCGGGTGCTGACAACTGCCATCGTCCAGGAGGCACGACAGTCCAATCTCGGGGCGGCTCTTGGGCTCGGTCTCGTCCTGCTGGCGGTGGCCCTCATCGTCAACCTGGCCCTGACCTGGGCGCAGCTGCGTGGGGAGCCGGCAGCATGAGGGCCGTCGATTTCGGCGAGCTCGCTTGGGAGAGTGACGGCATGCAGATTGTCGCTCCGACCGACTTGGGGATACGCAGCGGCGAGCGAATGGTGATCTTTGGGCCCAACGGCGCGGGCAAGTCCACCCTGCTGCGACTGATCGCCGGGGTCATCGGAGAACGTAGCGGTGAGGACGTCGCCTATCTCCCGCAACGCCCCTTCATGTTCCGCGGCAGTGGCCGGCGCAATCTGTTGATGGGGTTGGCTGGAGAAGAGTCGAATCGCGCAGAAGTCCTGGCGAAACGCCTCGGTGTGTCCAATCTGCTGGGGACTCCCGCAGCTCGCCTCAGCGGAGGCGAACGGCAAAGGCTCGCTCTGGCGAGGACCCTCGCTTCGGGGCGAAGCTTGGTGGCCTTGGATGAACCGCTGGCGGCTATCGGCGCCAAGGATCGCGACAACGTGATTGCCGTAGCCGGCGACGCCATTGGCGAGCGCACCGCGGTAGTCGTGACTCATGATCGAGACATTGCGGTTGCTTTTGCCGACCGCGTCGCGCTGATGGTCGACGGTGCAGTTCGGTCGGTAGGTCCGCCCCAGGAGATATTTCTCGACCCGGCCAACCAGGATGTAGCCCATCTGCTGGGTCATCAGAACGTCATGGTCGGCACGGTTGTCAAACAAGACGGTCCTTTGGTGCAAGTGTCTTGTTCTGGTCTGATGGTGTGGGCGCTCGGCGAGCAAGCGGCAGGTAGCGAGGTCCGGGTCACCTTTGGGGCGGACGCAGTGACCTTGCACACGGTTTCCTCTGCGACGGCCACGGAGGGCCAGGATTCAGCTCGCAACCACTGGCTCGGCAGCGTTCGTTCGCTCGGTGATGTGGGAAGGTTGATCGAGGTCGTCGTCGATGTGGGACAGCCCGTCGCCGCGCTCATCACGGAGGGCTCTATGGCAGGCATGGGCATCACCGTTGACGACAAGGTTGCGCTCTCGGTCAAGGCAACCGCTGCCCGAGCCGTCACCTCCGCCAAGCAGTGATTCGGCGCCGCTGGATTCTCATGGTTGCCCTAGTGACCACCGCCTGTGGCGGCGGGGACAGGGTGGTTGCGGGCGCCGGCACGACAACGGTCGACTCCGGCTTCATGGCGGCGCTCGAAGAGCAGTACGGTGCCGACCTATCGATCGTGCCCGGTTCCACGGCGGAGCTGCTCGAGTTGGCGGCTCAGGGGTCACTCGATCTGGTGGTCGTCCACGATGAGCGTCAGGAATTGCAGTTCATGGCGAATAACCCCACTGCGCAGCGCGCTGGTGTATTCCACAGCCGCTTTCTCTTGGTCGGACCATTCGAACTCGTCGGAGGTATCTCGACGGCGTCGGCTGCAGATGCAATGGGGGCGATCGCAGCAGCCGGTCACAAGTTCGTTACGCGAGATGATGGGTCGGGCACCCACAGCCGCGAGCTCGCCTTGTGGGCCGAAGCCGGCGTTACGCCGGAAGGTGCCTGGTACGTGGCTACGGGCCAGGGTATGGGCCTGACGCTCCAGGTCGCCGATCAGATCGGTGGCTTCACCTTGGTCGAGGCTGGGGTGTACGCGAGTGCCGCTGACACCATCGACCTCGTACCGGTGCCCCTGGATGACGCTGCCACCCTCGCCAACCAGTATTCGGCGATTCGGGTCGATGAAGCGGGGCTGGAATTCTTCAACTGGTTGGTCAGCGATGCCGGTGTTCGCGGAATAGTGGCCGCCGACGCGGTCGTATTCGCTGAGCCTGTCTATCGCCCGGGTGCAGCTACAGCAACCCCATGAGGAGCCACCCAATCCCCAGTCCGTAGAGCCCGGCGACCACGTCGTCCATCGTTACGCCCAGCGGCCCATGCAGTGACTCCGCCCTGCTGATTCCGGGGGCCACCTTGAAGATGTCGAGCAGTCGAGCCACGGCCACAGCGGCGGCGAATGGCCATCCGCTGAGACCGATCATGGCGACGAGCGTGCCTGCAACCTCGTCTATCGCCACCCATGCCGGGTCTGCGCCATCCACGGCAAACGGCGCGGAAGCCCACAGGGAGACACCGACCGCAACGAGCGCAACCATCAGATCAATCCACCACGGAGAAGGGATCAGGAACACTCCGACGATGAGCGCAACGGCGGCTCCAAAAGTCCCGGCCCCGTTGTGGCTTCCGTAGAGGCGTTTGGGCAGCAAGCCGGCACCGAAGCCGGCGGCCACGAATCTTCGCATGGCGCGAGCGTACCGTGCAGACTCGTTCGGCAAGGAACCGCGACCGGACTCGACGGGCAGCGCTCGTTATCATCACGGAGGCCCGATAGCCATTCGCCAAGTGGGGAGAGTCTGTGCATCCGGAGCAGATCGCCGACATCCGTCAACCGTCAGACCCGGCGATGCATCCGGACGGTGCTCGCGCCGCGTTCGTCGTGAAGCAAATGGACCTCGAGGATGACTGGTACGTCAACGTCATCTGGCAGTGGGATGGCGCCGATTGTGCGCCGTTCACCGCCGGCCCCGCCGACACTGCCCCGCGCTGGTCACCAGACGGCAGCCGGCTCGCATTCTTGAGAGCTGTGGACCCGACTCTCAAGCCGCAAGTAGCGGTCATGCCGGGCGACGGCGGCGAGCCAGTCGTATTGACGGACTTCGAGCTCGGCGTCAAGGAGATTCAGTGGTCTCCAGACGGCACCCACTTGGCTGTCGTTGCCACCGAATATGTTCCCGAACTCCAGGGCCTCGAGGCCGAAGAGCGAGCTCGGCGAGCTCGCAGGATCACTTCGCTGCCCTTTCGTTGGGACAACAAGGGTTGGACCCATGACCGGCGTGACCATGTTTGGATCGTCGATCCGAACGGGGCGCGCGACCCCCTGTGCCTGACACCCGGCGACGACAACGAGACCGGGATTGTGTGGAGCCCCGACTCCTCCGAGGTCGCCTTCCTGTCGCCACGCCACGAGCGCTATGGCCTCGAGAGCGGTACCCAGGTCTATACGGTCGGTGTGCGGGGAGGCGAAGCGACGCTGAGGGCCGAGGTCGGAAATTGGGCCGAACTCAGCTTCGACGGCGCCGGTCGGCTCTATGCGGGCGGCAATCCCGACCACTGGGATCATCCATCCACGACACGGCTGTACCGGCTCGATGCCGACGGCGCCGTCGTATTGACGCCCGGTTTGGATCGCAATGTGGTTGTGCCCGCTCCGCCCACGGCGCCCGCAGGTCCACAGTGGCTTGCCGACGGAACTGCTCGAATGCTCATCGAAGACCGTGGCGCAGTGACCTGCAACGTGGTCTCCGCATCGGGTGAGGTAGAAGAGCTCATCGGCGGTAGGCAGGTAATCACTGGTTCCAGCTTCACCACAGATGGGGCTGAGGCCGTGTATGTGGCGAGTGTTGCCACCAACCCCGGTGAGCTGTGGCGGTGGACGAGCGCAGGTTCCGAGAGACTGACGGACCTGAATGGGGGTCTGGCAGCGTCATTGGTAGAACCGTCGACATTCACGATTGAACATGAGGACGTCACTGTCGAGGGTTGGGTGTACCTGCCGCCCGGTGATGACAAGGTACCCGTGCTTCTGAACATCCATGGCGGTCCCGCTACTCAATACGGATGGGGTTTCTTCGACGAGTTCCAGGTCTACGTCGGCGCCGGATACGGCGTGGTGGCGACAAACCCGCGGGGTTCGAGCGGCTACGGCGATGCCCACGTGCGCGCCGTCGCAAGACAATGGCAGGAAGAGATGCCCCCCGACCTGCGTGACCTTTTGGCTGCGGTCGACGCGGCTGCGGCCGTCGAACCCCGCCTAGACACGGGCAACGTTGGAGTGATGGGCGGCAGCTACGGGGGATTGGCGACTGTCCGCATCATCGCCGCCGATCCGCGATACAAATCTGCGGTCGCCGAACGAGGGGTATATATCTTCAACTCGTTCTCCGGGACTTCCGACATCGGTCCGTGGTTCACCGACATGTACCTCGGCCGGGGATCGATCGACGATCAAGCCACGATGTGGAGCGGCAGCTCGATGAGCCGCTTCAAAGCGATAGCTACGCCGACTTTGATCCTGCACAGCGAGGACGACTTTCGCTGCCCGATCGAACAGGCGGAGCAGCTTTTCACCGCTTTGCTACGCAACGGCACTGAAGTCGAGCTGCTGCGGTTTCCCGGTCCCGAAAGCCACGAGCTGTCTCGGTCGGGCAAGCCGAAGCATCGGGTTGAACGCTTCGAAGCAATCCTCGACTGGCACGGGCGTTACCTCGACCCACAGCCGGTAGTCGGTAGTCGGTAGTCGGTTCTCGAATATGTCACTGAGAATCGTGTATCAGGAACTCGTGGCGGACATCTCCTATCTGTGTAGGCAGAGCCAGGCGTATAGGGCCTAGCTGTGGAGGGGGAACGTTTGAAGGAGGCCGCGAGCCTCCTTCAAACGCGTGGCTTCTCGTCTGTGGAATGACCGTTGCTCCCGACTAACGATCTCCCAGCCACGCCCGGGTATCGCTGGTATATCATCGTCGGATGGAACCAACGAAATACATCTGGCTCGACGGCGAAATGGTGCTTTGGGACGAGGCCAAAGTGCATGTCCTCACGCACGCGATCCACTATGGAACTGCCGTATTCGAGGGAATTCGTGCCTACGAGACCCCGCAGGGCACGGCCGTATTTCGCCTGACTGAGCACATGGATCGCCTCCTGCGATCCGCCAAGGCATATCACATGGATGCCGAGTGGTCCGTTGAGGATCTCACCAAGGCCACGAAGGAGTTGCTGGCAGCCAACGAGCTCGAAGGCGGCTACGTTCGTCCGATCAAGTTCCTCGAGCTCGGTGCCGTCGGTCTCAACCCAGCCAACGCCAGAGTCCGTACCGCCATCATCACGTGGCGTTGGGGTGCGTATCTCGGCGAGGAGGGAATGCTGAACGGAATCCGCGTCGCAGTTTCCTCGTGGCGCCGTTTCCCCATGGATGTCTTTCCGAACGCCAAGGCATCCGGCACATATATCAACAGCATCCTCGCCAAGATGGAGGCGGTCCGAAACGGCTACGACGAGGCGATCATGCTCAATACCGACGGCAAGATCTCCGAGGGTTCAGGCGAAAACATCTTCATCATTCGCGACGGCAAGGTCTATACGCCGCCTGTCTCGGCGGGTTGTCTCGATGGCATCACGCGAGACTCTGTGGTCAGACTGCTTGTTGAGGACGGGTACGAGGTAGCGGAGAAGACATTCTCGCGTTCAGACTTGTACTACTGCGATGAGGTGTTCTTCACGGGTACCGCAGCTGAAGTGACACCTGTCCGGGAAGTCGATGATCGAGTGGTCGGCGACGGCAAGCCGGGTCCGATCACCAAGCGGGCCCAGCAACTGTATCTGGACACAGTCAGAGGCAAGCTGCATTCGCATCCGGAGTGGCTCGAGTACGTCTGATTGAATTGCGCCGGCGTGTACCGCGGACCGGGACACCGGCGCCGCTACCATCGCTTAGCTTCGTCAGGGAGGTCGAACCTTGGGTCAGCAGCCCAACATCGAGATCGATCCACGCGACCTGCCGCGCCGTAGTGCGGCGCCGGGAGTTGCCCGCTCGTGGCGCCCCTCCCGTCCCGGCGAGCTCAATTCACCAGAAGAGGTCCCGTCCGGCGGGCCGTTTGGCGTGATCGGTCCCGACTCGGGGTACGCGCTGAAGCTCGTTGGCGAGCATCAGTTGGCTTTGCTCCCCGGTGAGCATCATCACGACGTCGCAGCAGCTGTTGCCGCGATTGCCTCTGCTCGAGCGGCGCGACTGGGCCGCGCTCCTATCGCAGACGACGTGGCGGTCGGCATGATCGTGCTTGGTCTCGATGCTGCCGCTGCGGTCGATGCAGGGGTCCTGTCGAATCGGCCGCGATGGTTGGCCAACGTGGGCCACGACGCCGCCAAGTTGAGGAAGCTGGTAGCCGACGTGCCGCAGCAACTACTCGAGGCAACTCCGGACGCCTTGCGGACCCACGTGAGTTCGGGCTGGATATTCAGAAATGGGGGAAGCTCCGAGTGAAGATCGTTCGGGTTGACTCGGAGGTCGCGGACATCGCATACGGCGCCGTGGAGCCTGAAGGAATACGGCTTCACCGCGGGTCACCCTTTGTGGCGTGGGAGCCTACGGAGACCGTCGTCGGCTGGCAGGAGGCCCGCCTCTTGGCGCCCGTCATTCCCACCAAAATCGTCGCCATCGGCAAGAACTATGTCGACCATGCCGCTGAGATGGGCGCAGACGTGCCGGAACGGCCGCTCATGTTTCTCAAGCCTCCCACCAGCGTTATCGGGCCGTTGCAGCCGATTCGGCTGCCCGCGGACTCGGATGAGGTGCACCACGAGGCCGAGCTCGCCATAGTCATGGGCAAGGTAACCAAAGACGTTGCCATCGAGGACGTGGGCCCCTACATCATGGGCTACACGGCGGCCAATGACGTCACTGCGCGGGACCTGCAGAACCTGGACGGCCAATGGACCCGCTCCAAGGGATTCGACACCTTCTGTCCACTTGGCCCGGTTATCGACACCGAGCTCGATCCGCAAGAGTCGCTCGCAATCACCTGTCGGGTGAACGGCGAAGTCCGTCAAGCCGCCACGACCGCCGACCTCGTGTTCGGCGTGGGCGAACTGATCTCCTATGTGTCTCGGGTCATGACGCTGCTGCCGGGTGACGTGATCCTCACGGGCACGCCATCGGGAGTGGGCCCGATCGAGGCAGGGGACAGAGTGGAGGTCGAGATCGAAGGCATCGGCCTGCTCTTGAATCCTGTGTTGGACCGTTGAGCGTCCGAGTCCGCATCGCTCCATCGCCGACCGGCTATCTGCACGTCGGAACGGCACGTGCCGCGCTTTACAACTGGCTCTTCGCAAGAGGACGCAACGGCCAATTCATACTGAGGTCTGACGACACCGATTCGGAGCGCAACGCACTCGAATATCACACCGACATCATTGAATCGCTGCGATGGCTGGGACTGGATTGGGACGAGGGCATTGAGATCGGCGGGCCTCACGCGCCCTATCAGCAGAGCTTGCGTTACGACCGATACCGCGACGTCGCCATGGATCTCCTCGAACGCGGCCTGGCCTACTACAGCTTCGCGTCCTCTGAGCAACTCGATGAGTTTCGTAAGGAGGCCCAGGCTGCGGGGAAGACGCCGGCGTACGACGGCCGCTTCAAGCTTGCTCCCGAAGAAGCTGCCGATCGCATTGCGGCCGGTGAGTCGGCTCCGATCCGCATGGCGGTGCCTCGGCCCGGCGCCACGACCTTCCACGACGTTGTGCGCGACGAGGTGACGTTTGACCATGCCCAGGTCGACGACTTCGTGATACTGCGCTCAGATGGATCTCCCACATACCACCTGGCCAGCACCGTCGACGACGTCGATTTCGAGATAACTCACGTAGTGCGCGGCGAGGACATCTTGTCTTCTACTCCAAAACACATCGTCCTCACCAAGGCCATGGGGGCGATCCCACCGACCTACGGGCATCTGGCGCTTCTGATGGGGCCCGACGGTAAGAAGCTGTCCAAGCGCCATGGCCACACGGCACTGAGTGCATACCGACAAGCGGGGATCTTGCCTGAGGCGATGGTGAATTACCTGGCCCTCCTCGGATGGTCGCCGGGCGATGACGAAACGATCGTCTCGCTCGCCGACATGATCGACCGCTTCGATCTCGACGAGGTGACGAAGAATCCAACGATCTTCGACAACGACAAGCTGGAGTGGATGAACGGCGTCTACATCCGGAAGCTCACCGTCACCGACTTCGTTGCCAGGGTGACTCCTCTCGTCGAGTCGCATTTGGGCCGGCAGCTCGATGGGCGAGAGGCGGCTCAGCTCGCCGCGATCGCTCCTCAGGTTCAGGAGCGCGCCAAGCGGCTCGCGGAGGTGGCCGACCAAGTGTCGTTCATCTTCGGCGATGTCGTCTACGACGAGACATCGTGGGAAAAGGTCATGACCAAGGACGAGGCGGCCATCGTGTTGCCGGCGGCGCTCTCCGCAGTAGCCACCCTCGAGGAGTGGACAACGGAAAGCATCGAAAACGCCTTGCGCAACATGTTGACCGAGACCGAATTGTCGGCCCGCAAAGGGCTACAACCGATCCGGGTCGCCATTTCTGGCTCCACAGTGAGCCCGCCTCTGTTCGAGAGCATCGAAGTGCTCGGCCGCGACGAGGCTGTTTCCCGGCTCGAGAGTGCGATTGCGAGAGTCGGTAGCCAGTAGCCAGTAGCCAGTAGCCAGTAGCCGGTATCCGGTATCCGGTACCGCGAACGATACGAGATACCCAGACACCTTCTTACACACACAAACGCGTGTAAGTCGATTTTGTCATTCGGCTGCGGATTGTGGTGATTCGTGTAGTTCGAACACGCCACGTTGTGGGAAATGGGTGAATCTGGGCGAAATCAGGAAGGGTGCCGGTATTCGGGCTCCGCTCACTATGGCACTTGGGGTTTCCGCTATCCTCTCGGCTCGCACAACCCATTCGGGGGTGGTGTAATTGGTAACACAGCAGGTTCTGGTCCTGTCGTTGGGGGTTCGAGTCCTCCCCCCCGAGCGCCTTTGCGGCATTGGTCGCAGATTGCGGCCCCGTCGTCTAGGGGCCTAGGACGCCGCCCTCTCAAGGCGGTAACGCCGGTTCGAATCCGGTCGGGGCTACGAAGGCGTATATGAGGAAACCCCGCCGTAACGGCGGGGTTTCCTCATATACGCCCGTATCCAATACCTAATACCTAATACCTAATACCTAATACCTAATACCTAATACCTAATACCTAATACCTAATACCTGTCCATCAATCCCCACCGTGGACGGGAATTGCGGCTCCCGTGATCACGCGACTTGCGGGACTCGCCAGGAAATCGATCACGGCCGCAATTTCATCGGGGGTAGGCCAGTCGACGTAGTCGGCGTAGGGGAGGGCCGCCCTCGTTGCTTCGGTGTCGATCACCGTCGGCAGAATGACGTTGGCCGTGACGTTGGAGTCTTCGAGTTCGCGGGCGACGCTGCGGATGAGTGCCGAAACGCCGGCTTTGGCCATGTTGAAGGTGGCCTGGCCGGCCGGAGCGTCGTATGCGGCCTTCGACCCGACGGCAACGATCCGGCCCCAGTCGGCCTCGCGCATGTGGGGGATAGCGGCACGCAGCGTGTAGAACGTGGAGCGCAGGTTGAGGTCGATCATCCGGTCGAACCGGACGTTGTCCGTCTCAGCTACATCGCGGCCGCCCGCCCAACCGCCAACGAGGCTGCACAGCACATTGAGGCCACCGAAGGCCTCGACGGTTTCCTTCATGAACATGTTGACCGCTTCCGGGTCGGTGGTGTCGACGCGGCGCAACAACATGTGATCTTCGTTGAGATCCAGCTTCTCTTCGAGGTCGGTGGCCTCTTCCGGCACGATATAGGTGATCGCGATCTTGAAGTTGCGGCGTACGAGAAGCGGAACCAGGGCTCGGCCAAGGGCGCCGGTGCCGCCTGTCACTACTGCGATTGGCTGGTCCATTCCCGGCACGTTAGCGGAGCCGTAGATGCTCGCCTCGTAACTACGGAGTGAGCCGCTTGAAGGCTTCGGCGAGATCGAATTCGGTGCCGGCGCCATTCTCGGCGGCCCACAAACGGATCCGTTCAGTAAACGCCGCCAGCGCCTCGCCGCTCGCTTGGGCGTCTCCCATGGTGGTTTCGCCCTGGCTGGAGTGACACAGCAACGCGGCGAGCTTGTTGTCGAACGTCTCTTGGATCGGCTCCCAATGGTCCGGCTCGTCGGCGGACCACAGCAGCATCGCTCCCGGCCGGTGCGGAGCAACCGCCACTTCCGGGAAGAACAAAGGGTCGCGAGCGGCGACCATGCCGTCGACCACTCCAAACCCAGTTGCCCTGTGGTCGGGATGGATCTGATAACGCTTCCACGGGTCGTGGCTGAGCAGAACGTCTGGCCGTGCCATGCGGATCTGTTCGCAGATGCGACGCCGCAGCTCCATTGAGTACTCCAGCTCACCGTCCACGTACCCGAGATTGACGACGGCTGCGGCCCCAAGGGCAGAGGCGGCTCGGTCCTGCTCTTCGGATCGGCGGGCGGCAAGCTCGCCGGGGTCGGCGGTCGGGTCCCACGTACCCTTGCTCCCGTCGGTAACGACGAGCATCGTGACCTGACAGCCTGCCGCAGCCCATCGCGCCAGAGTCCCGCCGCAACCAAACTCGATGTCGTCCGGATGAGCTCCTATTGCGAGTGCTCGTTGTGGTGGCTCGAGAGGCTCGGGCGCGTCTCGCATCTCTGAATAGATGTTCGTCACGTCGGCGAATCTAGGGCAGCGCGAATCCAAGCGTTGGCTTTCGCCGCTTCGTCGAGATCGGCCACGGTGTCTAGATCGAAGGCCAGTCCGGGCCGCGTGACAACTCTGGCACCCGGAAGTCGCCGCAGGTGCCGGTGAAACGAGCCGGGCCCGTAAGCGAAGTCTGCGCGGCGATGGGCTCCGAACGCCGCGGTGCCTCCGTCGTAGCTTGGGGAAATGACGGCACCCGCGGACAGGGCCAGGAGCAGCGCCGTCATGTCGGTCGACGTGATCGAAGGAAGGTCCGCGTGTAAGACCAACCAGGGTCGCGACGTGCCCAAGGCCGCATCGCGCAGCGCACTGGCAGCTCCGTTCAGGCCGGTGCCGGGGGGCCCTTCCGCAATCGCCTCTGCTCCGACTCTGTTTGCCCACTTGCGGACGCCAGGATCACTCGTCACGACCACTACCCGGCAATCTGCGGCGAGAGCAACCTCTGTGGTGTGCCCGGCGACAGCTTTGCCGAGCGCTGATCGTTGCGCGGCGGTCAACCGGGAGTCGAGCCTTTGTTTGGCTACTCCGAACGGTTTGATGGGAATCCCAACGAGCGGGAGGTCATTTGGCACGCCGTCAACCTACTCCGGCATTTCTAGATAGGGACAGGCGCCGTTGGTGGCACTGGTAACGTCGTTGGAATGTCCCGTAAGACCAAGATCATCGCGACTCTGGGACCGGCCGTCGCTTCGCTCGAGGACATCACGGAGCTGATAGAGGCCGGCATGAACGTCGCGCGGCTCAATTTCTCTCACGGGAACCACGACACGCACCGGCGATACCACGGCTGGGTCCGAGAGGCGTCAGAGCGTCTCGGAGTTCCTGTGGCCGTTCTGCAAGACATCCAAGGACCCCGCATCCGAGTTGGGTCCTTCCCCGGTGGATCAACCGTTCTCGAGACCGGCACGGAGGTCGTGCTGGTGCCTGGCGAGGCAGAAGGCACTTCCCGCGAGGTCTATGTCGAGAACCTGGAGGCAGCGGCGCTGACCGACGGCTCCACGGTGTTGATGGCAGACGGCATGATCGTCATGGACGTGATGTTCGTCGACGGCGGGATTGTCAAATGTCGCGTCACCGAAGGGGGCGTGCTGCGCGACCACAAGGGTGTTGTTTTCCCCGGCATTCAGGTAGACGTCCCAACCGTCACGGATAAGGACCGGGAGGATCTCGAGTTCGGCAAGGAGCTGGGCGTTGACTACGTCGCTGCCTCATTCGTCACCTCGGGAGCTGGGGTTCGCGAGGTGAAGCGTCTCGCCGACGGGGTCCCTGTCATCTCGAAGATCGAATCGATTGTCGGCTACGGGAATCTCGGCGAGATCGTCGAAGATAGCGCCGGCGTGATGGTGGCGAGGGGCGACCTAGGCGTCGAGTTGTCCTTCGAAAGTGTGCCGCGTGCTCAGAAGCAGATCATCTCATACGCCAATTCCAAAGCTCGGCTGACCATCACCGCCACGGAGATGCTCGAGTCGATGACATCTTCACCGCGTCCAACGCGCGCCGAGGTGACGGACGTGTCGAGCGCCGTGCTCGACGGTTCGGACGCAGTGATGCTCTCTGCTGAAACCGCCATCGGTAAATACCCCGTGCGGGCGGTCACCGCCATGGCCAGAATCTGCGTGGAAGCGGAAGCAAGCCCCAGTTACAGCCGCGGCGAGGACATCCACTTCCTCGAGTCGGCGGCGCGTTTCGCCTCGGCAACGGCCCAGGCTTGTGTGGATGCGGCAGACAACCTCGATCTTGCCGCGATCGTCGCTTTCACGGAGTCTGGATCGACACCCCGCCTGATTTCAAAGTATCGGCCGCACGCCGATATCTTCGCTTATACGCCGATCGAGGAAACGTATCGCCGGATGGCGCTCTACTCCGGTGTGACACCGCTCCAGTTCGGACGCGTCGAATCGACCGACGAGATGATCTCATACGCGGAGCGCAGCCTGGTTGACCTCGGCATCGTGAAGCCCGGCGACAGTGTCGTCATGGCAGCTGGAATTCCGCCCAACCGGTCGGCGTCCACCAACCTCATGAAGCTGCATCTCATTGGTTCACAGATATCCGGCATCCCATCCGTCGGTGAGTGAGTCGCAGGGCCTGCGGCACGGTCTAGAGTCAGCGCCGCAGACAGCACGTACCGGGAGGGCACGTGGGACAGAAGATTCAGGTCGGGTCGACAGTCGTCGATGACATCGCAATGTTTGATACCGACCGCGGTATCACGGGGCAAGACGGCGTCTCGTACACCTCTGGCGAAGAAATCACCTCGACCGACTTCCCGGCCCTGCTCGCGGATCGGCTATTTCGAGAGGTTCCGGGCATCGACCACGTGTTCGTTGCTTCGAATCAGGTGGTTGTGCGCAGGCCACATGGCTGGGACGAAGATGTAGTGGCTACCGCGGCCGGCGTTATCTCGAGCTTCTTCCTGTTCTACGCCGACGACAATTCGGCCACCTAGAGCAGGTCCGCTCCAGGGTCTCCGCCCTCCTCCTCGAATTGACCGATCTGGATTGTCACCGTTGCGCCGCGAGCGTGCCCAAGCCCTGAATTGGGGCTTTGGGACACGACGCGGCCGTCGAGTCCCTCGTCCGTGACCGGCACCGTCTCTTTGACAACCACGAAGGTCCACGTTTCGAGAGTCGACGTGGCCTTACCGGGCTTCATGCCAACGACGTCGGGGACTGCAATCAAGCACGGGCTCGGAGCATCCTCTAGGTCGCAGGGATGTTTGAGCACAATTGTTGGAGTCGCCAGATACCGGTGCGTCCAGCTCTGGGTCTCTTCCCCGCCGTCGTCGTAGGACACGTAGCGGAAGAAGTCGATAGACCAGCCGCGCCCGCCCGCCTTGTCCTGAACCTCGGTGCCCGGCGGGATCGAGGGGTTGCCTTCGAATTCGACCGGCGGATTGGTGTAGGCGTAGCGGTCGCCGAGTCCTGCCGTGCATTCGCGTCCATTGGTGTTGCCGAACATCTTGACCGTGATCGACCGGCTGGTGAACGCGGTCTTGATGATCAGGAAAGCGTCGGTGTCATTCCTGAAGATCAGTTCTGGTCCACCCCAGGACACGGTGGCTTCCCGTCCCTCCGGGTATCGAGAGAAGTAGCGGCTATGTGCCTTGTGCTCGATGTCTTCGTAACAGCCGAAAAACATTGCATTGAACAGCGTCGTAGCGAACTGGCTCACGCCACCGCCCACGGCATCGACGATTTCACCTTCGAAGATCTGCGGCGCAGGCACGTACCCCTTGTCGCGGGTCCGTTCTCCCACATGTCCATTCAGGTCGAACTGCTCGCCGGGTTGGACGATCACGCCATCGACTGCCGTCGCCATCGTCTGGATATTCGTGACCCGCGGTTCGCAGCAGGAGTGTTCAGTTGTGAACTGAGAGACCTTGCTTATCTCACCCATTGCCTCCGCCATTTCGGTCGTGAAGGCGGCCTCCTCGCCATACGCGAAGGGCAAGGTGCCGGTTGTGCCGCCCCGATCGGCCACCTCGAAGAGGCGGGCGACTACGAGGTCGATATCCAAAAGTGTCTGGGGTCGCGACTCTCGTAATGTCACGTTGTCCTCGTCGTCGATGACGAACTCGGCATCGCGAGGAGGCTGCTCGATTGCCTGTCGCAGCGGCTCGAGCACTCGGGAAATCGGTGTCCGGCCAAAGGACAGGTCGACACGGGCGGGCTCCGTCGCCCGCACCTCGGCGATCAGGGCCTCGGCCAAGGTCGCTGTCGTGAACTCGACCTCGATCTCTGGATCGTTGGCTCGCAGGGTGATGGGCGAGTCGATGATCCGACTCGCCCGGGTCACTGCGGCATCGATGTCATCTGCCGTCAGAGTTGGCGTCAGGTCGAGCGTCGCCAGAGTGAGGGGTCGCCGTTCAATGGTCTGCAAGGCCCGCTGAGTTGCTGCTTGGGCCGCCTGGCGGTCGATTCCCTCTCCGGGCTGCGGGTACTGCGGGAGAACCCTTCCATCGGAGACGATCAGCCCGCCCTCAAATGCGGGGTCGTTGATCGCCACCTGTTCCCAACCGTCGAGGAGGTCGTCGAGAAGATCGGGCTCGTACGAAACGGGCACTTCGATGGCGATCTGATCGTCGAATGAACCAAACCAATCAGCGAATCTCGACAGAAATCCATCGCCTCTGCGTTGTTCCATTGCCATTTCCAAGATGGCGTTCTCATCGATGTCGACGCCGAGGTCGGCTGCGGGGATCTCAAAGACCGTCTCGCCAACCTGATAGCTGATGGGGGATTGCCGCAGCTCGCTCTCGTAGGACCTGAGTGCGGCAATGGCGTCGTCGTGGCCAAGACCTCCCAGCTCCACCGTTCCTGCGCTCACGTTGCGCGGCACCTCGCCGTTGTACCGCATCTCGTCGACGGCGAAGGCCGCGACGGGAGCGAGCAACAGTACGAGCAGCACCGCTCCGACAAGAGCGAGGCGCCCGTTTCGAGAAAGGTTCTTGAGACGCTTCAGGACATCCATCCGAAATGACGTGCGGGACCGTGGGGTGTTTTGGTCGGAGCTCCTGGCACTGTTCAACGACCGGCATGGAGTTTACTGGCCACACGCTTTAGTCAATTCCACCACATCTCGCGGTCAATACGTACGATTGCCCGGTGATCGAGTTTCCTGCAGTGCCGCCCGGAGAGCCGCTGAGTATCTCGGCGACCCTCTACACAACGTTTCTGCGGTGCCCGGGGCAGGCTCTTGCGAACGTGCAGGGCACCTACGGCCCCGACAGCCGATCCTCGTTTTCGGGAATGCTGGCGCACAGGATCTTCGCCCGTCACCTCAACTCCGGTCCAGTCCCTCACGAAAACTTCACATCGGCCTGCCGAGAGGAAATCGGGCAGGCGATGAATCCGAAGCTCGGCAGCCTCCAGTTGAGGCCCAGCGAGTTACGCGGGGTTATTGCGGAAGTGGGCGTGCTGTACAAACGGTTTCAGCTGGTGTCCACAGACGGCTGCTTAGGTGTCGAGGAACAGCTCGAGTGCAACGTCGGGTCCGGGGTCGTATTGCGGGGACGAGTGGACGCCGTGTTCGACGACTCTCGTGGCGTTCGCCTCGTCGATTGGAAGACCGGATCTCTCGGTGGTGCTGAGGATCAGCTCGATTTCTATGCTCTGTTGTGGGGCCTCGTCAGGGGCGAGTTGCCGGCTTTTGTCGAGGCGGCATCGGTCGCCTCCGGGGAGCGACATGTGACCGTCCCTTCGATGGGCTCCGCCGCGGATACCGCTCGCAAATTGTCTGGGATGATCGCCACGCTACGTGGCGGCTTTGCCGATCCAGCGACGGTCCCCCTGCGCGGCGGTCCGGGCTGCAGGTACTGCCCGCTGCATGAGGAGTGCGAGGAGGGCGTGACCGCGCTGCGGGTTCTGAGCGCCTAGGCGCCGTGCCATACTGCCCGACCTATGTTTCGACTGCTCGCGCTACACGCTCACCCCGACGATGAGAGTTCCAAAGGGGCCGCCACCGTTGCCAAATACATCGACGACGGTGTCAGGGCCGTCCTCGTCACCGCCACGGGCGGCGAGGCCGGTGACATCCTCAACCCGGCAATGGACAAGCCCGGCGTCAAGAAGAACCTGCCGGAGATCAGGCGGCAGGAGCTGGCCGAGGCGGCTGCGATCATCGGCTACGAGGAGGTGATCCTCCTCGGCTACCGCGACTCTGGAATGCCGGATACAGAAGACAACGCCAGAGCGGATGCCTTCACCAACGTCGACGAAGCCGAGGTATTGGCTCGACTCGTTGAGATTGTGCGGCGCGAGCGCCCGCATGTCCTGCTCGGTTACGACTCGCACGAGCGCTACCCCCACCCCGACCACCTGGCGATTCACCGTTATGGCGTAGACGTTTTCACCGCCGCCGCTGATCCCTCGTTCGGTCCGGAGCTAGGTGAGCCGTGGGCGGTCAAGAAGCTGTATGCCCCGATGTTCTCGGTGGCCCGGCTGACCGCATTACACGAGGCGATGCTCACCAGGACGGGGGAGTCGCCCTTCGCAGACTGGATGGAGCGAATGGACCCGGTGGCCGACATCGGCAAGCGGGTCACATCAGTAGACGTATCAGCCACGCTGAGTCGGGGACGCGACGCCTTGCGGGCCCACCGCACCCAGGTCGATCCCGATGGATTCTGGTTCCATGTGCCGGTCGATCTCGTGGTCGACACATACCCCTATGAGGATTTCGAATTGCTCGCGACGCGTGTGACCGTCGAACCCGACGAGAAGAACCTGTTTGACGGCATCGCAGTGGGGTGAGTTTCGCGTTCAAGACGATCGCCACTGCTTGTGCTGTAATCGGGCCATGCCGATGGACCCCCTCGATCTCGCCGCCATTGGAGCGGATCTCGCCAGATTGACCGATCTCCTCCGCGATACGTCGATGCTTCTCCCCGGGAGTACCGCAGATGCGTTTCGCGCGGAGCGTGACGAGATCATGTCCACGTTCGATGGCTATCTCGAACCGAGAATCGGGGCTCCAGATGCTCCAATCGTCGCTGCGATCGTCGGGGCCAGCGGGGTCGGAAAATCGACGTTGCTCAACTCGATTGCACAGAGTCATGTGTCCGAGGCCGGCGTCGTGAGGCCGACGACGATCGATCCCGTTGTCTGGGCCGACGCTTCCCATCGCGCCGGACACTGGAATGACTTCATAGAGAGGGCTGCCCAACATCTGGGTGACGAGTCGCACCTTGTTCTCGGAGAGAGCTCGCTCACCGCACACCTGACGCTGGTGGACACACCTCCGCTCAGCCTCGACTCGAGCGGCATCGCAGCCCACGCCGTGGCCATCGCCGATCTATGTATCTTCGTCACAACACCGAGCCGATACGCCGACGGACTGGCCTGGAACTTCCTGAAGAGCACCAGACGTCGCGGAATACCAATCTTGTTCGTGATGAACCGGCTTCCCGCGGACATCGAAGCCCAACAGGCCCTGCTCGACGACTTGGCCACACGGCTCTATCACCGCGAGCTGCTTGCTGCGGCCGACTCGTCGCTGCTGTTCGGAATCGCAGAAGGTGACATCGATCTCGCAATCGGCGGCCTCGACGCCGACGGGGTGGCGGCGATCAGAAAGGAGTTGGCCGAAGTGGCCGATCCGGTGTATCGCCACGGGCTCGTGGACGAGACCGTATATGCCACTGCTCGCATGGTCGCCGAGCGGGCCCGTTCGCTAACCAGGCCGATGGCTGCCGAGCTCCCGGTCGTCAAGAAGCTGCTTGATGCCGTTGCTTCGGCCTACGAAAAGCAGGCCAGTCTGCTCGATCGACACCTTGAATCGGGCGAGTTGGCCGTCACATCGTCTTACATCACATGGGATAGCGCTCAGGGAGATATCGCGGGAATGATCACTCGCCGAGCGGGCACTGCGGCCCACGCAGCAGCCTCCGAGTGGGCCAAACATGATGAGTCGATTGAGCTCGTTTCCGGTGCCGGAGTGGCCCTGTGGCGCCACGGAGCCGACACTACGCAGGCAGCTGCCCTGGCTCTGCAAGGCTGGCACGCCGGCCTGGAGACATTGGTCACATCTCATGCCAAACCGCGCCGCATGCGATGGCGCAGCATCAGGACGAGAACGGTTCAGGAAGCGTGGCGGGCAGTGCTCGATGGCCGCGACGAAATGCCACGTCTGCTGCATCGCCGCTTTCGTGATGGCGGGAGCAATCTGATAGCTACCGCGCGTGCCGAACTCTCCGAGGCCATGCGCAAAGCGCTTGCCGCCGACGCCGAGCGGTTCACCCGCTACCTCGGATCGGACGGACTAGAGGACATCTATGCGGCGATCGTCGATCGCGCCGACATTCTCGATGAGCGCCTCGACGATCTTGCCGGCCAGATCCCCGGGTCGTGGTCAGAGCCGATTGACGAGGTCGAGATTGTCGAGAGCGCGCCGGACGAAGTAGTCACCATCGAAATCGCAGAAGGCTCGACTGTTATAGAGCTCGGCGGCGAGGAGCTGTACAGGAAACTCGAGGCTGTCGCGGACGCGGGCAGTTCGGAGCCCGATTCGTGAATCGAGCGATCCTCGAGCTCATCGACACCGTCGAGCTGGCCGTTTCGAGAAGCACAGGTAACGCACCGGCCGAGGTAATTGCTGAAGCTCAGTCACGGGTGGAAGGTTTACGGGGCCGCAAGGGCCACTTCGGAGAGATCCTCGTTGTGGCTCTGGCTGGAGGCACCGGGAGCGGCAAGTCGAGTTTTCTCAACGCAATTGCAGACGAAGACGTTGCCGGCGTATCCATTCTGCGGCCCCACACCCAGACGCCATTGGCCTGGATACCGCAAGAACGATCGGAGGGCGTAGAACGACTGCTTGACGATCTCGGCATCACTCAGCGGGTGCTGCAAAACAAACTCCCCAACATCGCGCTGATAGACCTGCCCGATATCGACTCTATTGCCGACTGGCATAGACAGATGGTCGAAGAGTTGCTTCCGCACGTGGATGCGGTTCTCTGGATCATGGATCCTGAGAAATACCACGACGATGTCCTCCACGAGCACTTTCTCAGCCCGCTTGCGGCATTCGAAGAGCAGTTCCTCTTCGTTCTCAACAAGATCGATCTGTTGCCGGCAGGCGATGTCGACGTGGTTCGCAGCGATTTGATCGCAGCGCTACGGCACGACGGCTTCAAACGGCCGGTCCTATTCCCGGTTGCCGCCGACCCGCCGGTAGGCGCTCGGATGGGTATTGAACAGGTTGTTGCTCACCTCGCAGAAGAGGTCGACGTGAAGCGAGTTGCAATGGGCAAGGCGATCAACGATTTGGCAACGATCCTCGATCGGCTCGGAGAATCAGCTGTGGCCCGCTCTGGCGGAGGGGTCGACTTCGAGGAACGATGGACGAAGGCCCGTGACGCTTCGGCGCAAGAGTTGTTGGCTCACCCTGGACCGGCGGCCAGGGAAGACGCCATCAGCCGGCTCGAAGATCTGGTTACGGCGCTGGCGACGGAGGTCGGGCCAACTCTGGGCGCAGATCTGAGAGAGAAGTTTCCATCGGAGCGGATCGAACATGCCGTCGACATGAAGCTGGCGACAGACGAGACGAGCACTGCCGACATCGCGGCCCGTCTCGAGGCCTCGCTCGGCGAGCCGCTGCGTCGACTCATTTGGCGCAGAGGCGTGTTTGCGGCCACGCTCGCCAGCGGAGTCGTCGCCACCCACCAGTTGCGGGATCGCTACTCACCCGGCGGCTAAACCGGCAGCATCATCCGCAAGGCATCTGGCGCAGGCGTTATCTCGAAGTACTCGCCGACTCCGAGGAAATCCCCGTCTGCTTGCAGCGAAGCTCCTGGGTCGGCTTCGACTATCAACTTCTTGAATCCGGACCACAGTCTGACTCCGTTGCGCTTTGCCAGGTCTCGTCTCAAGGCCGCCGTTCCTGCAATCGCCACGGCACGGCGCACCCGGAGGTCGCTCGTCGCCATCGCCACGGGACCGTCGCTCATGTCTCTAGTGAGGCTGAGGGCCAGCGGACCGAAGTACGTGTATGTGTCATGGATCTGAACCATCACGGTTACCGCGTGAAATGTGTCACCGTCGCACGTTGCAATCAGGTTGGCCGGCTTGGCCCGGTAGTCGCGCAGTGCCACGGAAATGGATGATCGAACGTAATGCAATGAGCCGATCTTGCCCTTCGAGTGGGGGCGCTTTTCAGACTCCCGGACCATGTCGGCATCGAAACCGACTCCGAGAGCAAAGAGGGCATGGTCCGAGCGCTTGCCGTCCGTCACGTGTACGAGTGTCATAGGCCGGGCCGTGCTGTTGAGGATGGCTGCAGCGGCCTTCGACGGCTTGGTCGGCTGCCCGATGATGCGCGCCAACACATTGGTTGTGCCGGCTGGGATCAAGGCGAGTGCGGTGTTGGTGTGCACGAGCCCGTTGGCGACATGATGAGCCACTCCGTCGCCGCCCATGGCAGCGACGACGTCGTAGCCGGCAGCGGCTGCGCCTGCTGCAGCTCGGCGCGATCCGTCGGCTGATGTCGGCCAGTCAGTGTCTACCTCGTACTGCGCTGAGAGGGCTCGCTTCACGATTCGCACCGCGGCACCGGTAAAGCCGGAAGCCGCTGGATTGGCAATGATCAGGAGGCGCGCCATAGACGCGCAGCGTAACCGGTGGGGGAAGCATGGTCGGCGGCGGTTAGCCGGCGAGCAGCTTTTCGATGCGTTCGCGCAGCTCGGTAGGCCGGAACGGCTTCGTCATGAAGTCGTCGGCCCCGCCGGCAACAGCCTGCTCGGCGACCTCGGGTTGAGCGTGAGCCGTGAGAATCAACACCTTGACGTCGGCCGTTGCCTCATCCGACCGAAGGCGCCTCAAAACTTCCCACCCATCCATTTCGGGTAGGCCGATATCGAGCACGACGGCATCTGGCGTCGCTGCCTTGGCGAGTTCGAGGCCACGCAGCCCATCTTCGGCCGCAGACAGCTCGACATCGAGCACGCGGAGGCATACCTCGATGAGGCGGCGCACGCTCGCAGAGTCTTCGATGACCAGCACTCGGTGATTCACAATGGCAATATCGGTGATTGTTCCCACAACCTTCAACCGTTTCTTGTGGCTCACCAGGGCTGAGTTGGCGTAGCCTTGGCTCGTGCCGGTGAAATCCAAGGAGGAAATCGCACAGTGAAGCCATATGCCCCAGTCGCTTATTCCGATTTCACCCAGGACGAGCCTCGCAGATCTTACGAGACCGCCTTGACTTCCGTGCTGTCCCAAGTGCCCGGTATCGCTCCCGTGATAATCGGAGGCGACACGCGAGAGCCGGCGGCTTCAATAGTCTCCGTCAACCCTGCTCAGCCGGAGATGGCAGTCGCCAACGCGGCGGCAGGAACGGTGGCCGATGCAGAAGCGGCCCTGGCGGCAGCGTGGGAGGCGTTTCCGGCTTGGGCTGCGACGCCGGCCTCCGCAAGGGCCGAGATCATCCATCGAATCGGCGACATCATGGAAGATCGCATCCACGAGTTCTCGGCGTGGATGACACTCGAAGCAGGCAAGAACTACGCAGAATCTGAAGCCGACACTGCAGAAGCGATCGATTTTTGCCGCTATTACGCTCATCAGGCGATCGATATGGCCGCACCAGTTGCGGTCTACGAATTCCCTGGTGAGACCAACGAGTCGTTCCTCATGGCGCTCGGAGCCGGCGTCGTCATCCCACCTTGGAACTTCCCGCTCGCCATCCTGTGCGGCATGACGGTCGGCCCTGTCGCGGCGGGCAATACGGTCGTCCTCAAACCGGCATCGAACACCCCGATGATTGGGGCAATGTTCATGGAAGCTGCGATTGCAGCCGGCGTGCCGCCCGGTGTCATCAACTACCTACCCGGGTCCGGTGGCACCATTGGCGATGCGCTTGTCGACGATCCCCGCACACGCTTTGTGAACTTCACCGGGTCGAAAGAGGTTGGACTACGAATTGCCGAACGGTCCGCCAAGGTCCATCCCGGCCAGCGCTGGTTGAAGCGCTCCTACATGGAGATGGGTGGCAAAGACGCCCTCATCGTCGATGAAACAGCGGACCTCGAAGCGGCCGCAGCAGACGCAGTTCGCAGCGCCTACGGATTCCAAGGCCAGAAGTGCTCGGCATGCTCTCGGCTCATCCTCGTCGAAGAGATCTACGACCACGTACTCGATAGGGTGCTCGACCTCACGGCAAACTTGAGTATTGGCCCTGGCGTTGAGAACTGCGCAGTGGGTCCCGTGATTTCGGCAGCACAGCATCGCTCGATCCTGAGCGAGATAGAAAGCGGACGCACCGAGGCAGCCATGGTTGCTGGAGGCTCGGCCATCGACAAGGACGGTGGCTTCTATATCGAGCCGACGATCTTCGCCGATGTTGCACCCAACTCTCGACTCGCCCAGCACGAGATATTCGGGCCGGTGCTTTCGGTGATCAAAGCCGCCGATTTCGAAGATGCCCTCGCTATTGCCAATGGAACTGAATTCGGACTGACGGGCGGACTCCACTCAACGAGTGAAGACAACCTGCAAAGGGCCATCCGCGAGTTCCATGTCGGGAACCTCTATCTGAATCGCAAGATCACGGGTGCGCTCGTGGGCATCCAGCCGTTCGGTGGATTCAATATGTCGGGGTCGAACGCCAAGGCAGGGGGCCCTGACTACCTACGCCTGTTCATGGAGATGAAATCCGTGGCACGACGTCTGTGAGCCCAGGCAAGCGAAGCTGAGTACGCCCACACGACGGTAATAATGCGCCCTGCAATGTCCTTCCGCGCCGCGATAGCACTCACCTGTCTTTCCCTCGCCGCTACGGCTTGTGCAGGGGAAATGATCACCTCGCAGGGCGCCGCCCGCAGCGTCGCCACCGTCGCGCCGACGGCCCCGTCTACTACCGCACCGCTGGCGCCATCGACGTCAGTGACGACTCCTCCCACGACAAGGGCTCCTGTGACGTCTGTCGGCCTGGCGAAGATCCCGCCGGGAGGCGCCCCTGTCTTCGCCGCGCCCGGGGGCCCTCGCGAGTACTTGATCCACGAGGGCGTGCTGCTTGGCTTCGACAGCCGGGAGGGCAACTTCCTCGAAGTCGTCAACACATGCAATGACGTTGTGTGGGTGAGGGAGACCGACGTTGACGTGATTCCAAAGGCGCGGAGCGCCGGACCGGCCGGCCAGGCCAACCTTGCTCGTGCAACTATCGTCGTCGACCCCGGCCATGGTTCCCGCGACTGGGGTGGGGTGGGCCCGACCGGCTTGTCCGAAAAGGACGTGAACCTCGACGTCTCGGTGCGTCTGCGCGATCTCCTGCTCAGTTCGCATGATGTGAATTGGACCACAGGCGATGTCGTCGCAGGTAGCACCGTCCCGGCTGTGGATGCCGTATTCCTGACGCGCGACCCGGCCGGGCCCCTCGACGGCGACTACGAGCTGGGACTCGCTTACCGCAGCCACATTGCCAACACCGCCGGGGCAGATGCTTTTGTCTCAATCCACCACAACACCGTTCCCACAGCGGATCCTGAAGGTCCTGGCAGCGAGGTCTTCTATGCGTGGTCTGTCGAAGACAGTGACCGACTCGCCTCGCTCATCCATCAGGAGCTGCTGCTCAGCTTCCAAGACTTCGACGTCGACTGGAAGGGCGGGGTGATCCGGGGGGCGAGGGCACGTATCGACCCTGAGACCGACACCGACTACTACGGGTTGCTGCGCAGGGCGAACATGCCGGCTGTCATCGTGGAGGGCGCCTATATCTCCGAGCCCGAAGAGGAGGCGTTGTTGCGGACCGATGAGTTTCGCCAGGCATATGCCGAGGCCGTATACCGGGGAATTGTGCGCTTTCTCACTACTCCGGAGTTCGGAGAAGATGTGAACGAACCCGAGCTGTTCACATCCAGCGCCGGCACCGCCAGCACGTCATCGTGTGTGGTCCCCGAGCAGCCTGACGATTGAATGGCCATGCCTGCACGCCGGAACTATCGGTATGGTGAATGGCAAGGGCAGCACGAAAGGGGTTACCAGGCCACTTGCCTGGGCGGTGCGTGGCGCACCTTCGATTTTTCTACACGTGGGGTTTGGATTTTCGGCTCGGCTGCCGATAAGACAACAGGGGCGTTTTAGTCGCGACCGCAGATAAGCGAGCGGAAGGTGCAGAAGTTGATTTCGACGCAGACCAGGAACCGTCGAGCGGCCATCACAGTGATGGGGGTTGCTCTCTTGGTTTCGGCGCTACTGGTTGCAGTTCCAACGGCCTCCGAGGCTGCGGCACTCAAATGCGCAGGCAAGACGGTGACAATCACCGGAACCGCCGGCGACGATGTGCTCACCGGCACGGCGGGTGCTGACGTCATCCACGGCCTAGCGGGTAACGACACGATCACCGGCCTCGACGGCGCCGACACCATCTGCGGTGGCGACGGCGATGACATCCTCAAGGGCGGAGCTGGTCCAGACAATCTGTTCGCCGGCGCGGGCAACGACATCGTCAAGGGCGGTGACGGCAACGACAAGATGAACGGCTCAGCCGGCAACGACACGCTTCAGGGCGGTAATGGAAGAGACACCATCGACGGTGGCGAGGGTAGAGACACCCTCCGGGGCGACAAGAGGATCGACACGCTCACCGGTGGAATCGGCCGGGATTTCCTCAACGGTGGCGACGGTAACGACGTTCTCGAAGGCGGCGACGGCGCAGACCGTCTCACAGGTAAGGCTGGCGACGACACCCTGAGAGGCAACAAGGGCGGAGACACGCTTGTCGGAGGTGGCGGAAACGACGTCACGAACGGAGGCATGGGCCAAGATCGCTGCGGAGCCGAGACGGAGAACTTCTGCGAGATGGATCCGCTCGATTTCAAGTTCGAACGATTCCTCATCAGTCAGGCTGTACCGCAGGCCGACTCCGACCAGGCTGCCAACCAACGCGTCGGCACGGTCGAAAAGCGGGCGGGCATTGTGAGAGTCTTTGTAACGGCCAATCAGCCCAACACCCCGGCACCGGTGATGAGGGTGCACTGGCGGGTCAATAGCACGACAGGTAGCGCCACGCTCGTTGGCCCGGCAACGATTCCCACCAACCCGGACATCGGCGACCTTGACTCGACCTACAACTACGTTTTCGACGAGACACTCCTCCTGCCCGGCGCAGACATGTATGTCGTAATCGATCCTGCGGATGTCACGCTCGAGTCCAACGAGAACAACAACCGGTACCCGTCGCAGAACTGGCTTGACCTCGACACGCAGGACGTGCCGAGGATGAAGATCACGATCGTGCCTATCACGATCCAGGGCGGTCCGTACAGTGGCAACTCGGCCAACGTCTCGCTCAGTCAGGCGAAGAGCCTTCTCGACAAGACCTTCCGGGTTCATCCGGTTGGCGACTACAACGTTCAGGTTCGCGACAACTATGTGTTCCAAAACGCTACGGGCACATCCCAAGACTGGGTCACTCTGGTCAACGAGATGCTGTCGCTGCAGCAGGCGGAGAATCCGAATCGTCAGTATCACGCTTTGTTGCCACCCGGCGGCCTCAGCCCCGGGATCGGCGGCATCGGTTGGATCGGGTTGCCGGCGGCGGTTTCGATCCAGAACGAAGAGACCATTGCTCACGAGACCGGGCACAACTTGAATCTCCCGCATGCCCCGTGTGGCGGTCCAAGCGGGCCCGACCCCGACTATCCGTATGCCGGTGGTGGCATCGGGACCTGGGGATACGACATCGAGACCGGTGCGCTCTACGACCCCGCGGTATATGTCGACCTCATGAGCTACTGCAACCCGGAGTGGGTGAGCGACTACAACTTCGCCAACGTGCTCGCATTCCGCACCGGCGGGTTCGGGTGGGATACCGATCTCGAGCTCGACTCCGCTCCCGCACCAGACGGCACCAGGTACGTGCAGTTCCAGGGCATGGTCCCAACCAACTGGGCGCAGGGCGGACTGCAAGAAAACCTTGTGGGCAACGTCGCCGCGGCGCAGATCTCGAAGGTGAGCATCGTCGACCGCCTTGGCTTCGGCCCCACCCTGGGCGACCATCGCATTGTGGGCGTCGACGCTGCCGGCAACGAGGTGGTCAGCGCTTCGTTCCGTAGCTACCCCCTCGACCATGCCGACGGCGCAGGCTTCATCGTCTCGATTCCCATCGAGGATCTCGATCTGTTGAAGGTGCGGACCTGGAACATCGAGAAGGCAGGCGAGGTCCTGACCTCGATGACAGCAGCCGGTCTGTAAGGCCGACTGGGCCAAGAATCGCAGGGGACTCGCCACGGCGGGTCCCCTTTGTGTTTCCGGTATCTCGTGTCTTGTGCCAGATACGAGATACGAGATACGCTTTCCTAATAATCCCCGTCGTAGCGGACCCAATCGACCACGGTGCCGTTTGCCGTCTGCAGAATGACCGTGTCGCCACCGTTCGACCACACGGCATCGTCTGCACACCAGTAGCGGTCGGCGCCGCGGTCTTCGCCGCATCCCGTACGAACGCGAAGGGCGGCTGCCGGCTCGATCGTCTCGCCATCCGTGAATTCGTAGCGGTGGGTCGACGACTCGTCGCGCAGTATCCAGCCACTCACATCAATGGAGTCCGTGGTGTCGTTGAATAGGACCACCCACTCCTCGTTCTTGTTCTCCCAATCCCGGCCCGGCGGGTCGTACTCAATCTCGGCGATCTCGACGCCGCCCGGTGCATCGTTGCCGCAGGCCGTTGGTGCCCACATGCCGAGCCCGCCCGCTGCTGCCTCATCGAGGAGTGTGGTGAGGGCGGCCTCCTGCGGGTCGCCACTCTGGAGCGCCACCGCATGGCCTTCGCCGACCATGGTGGCGTTGACGAAGGAAGTGGCGTTGTAAACCGAGCGGAGGAGGCGGCCGAACCTGTCTTCGGTGTCCTCGCCGTCGGCGACCAGAGTGATCTCTCCCTCACCGATCAGCTCGCGGAGCCTCTCTCGGGCTTGGTCGCCGTGACATTCGTCCCTCTCAGGGGCGTTGATCCCGAGCATCCGCACTTCCACCACCCGGCCGTCGAAGTCGGCCTCAAAGGAGTCACCGTCGAATATGCGGACGACCCTGGCGCTGTCACCGTCCGGGATGTCGATGGTTGCGGTCGTCTGTAGCGGCAAAGAGCCCGAATCGGGTCCAGCAGTAGTCGGGTTGCGCGGCGCCGCGCTCGTGTCGCTCGTGCCGGCGCAGGCAGATGCCAACACCGAGAGGAGCACAGCGGCGAAGTAGGCCCTTTTCATCGGCGGCAACGGTAGCCGTGGACCGGGAGTGGGCCGACATTGCTTTAGGCGACGTTTAACTCGTGCGGTGTAGCGTTTCGGGTCGAATGCGCATTCTTGTTGTCGAAGATGAGGTGGACCTGGCCGATGCCATCGCCCGCGGCCTCACTCGAGAAGGTTATGCAGTTGATGTCGCCAATGACGGCGTCACAGCTCGCGAGAAACTCGATGTCAATCCGTACGATCTCGTGACACTCGACCTGAACCTGCCGGACGACGACGGGCGCGACATCGCTCGCCATCTCCGCG
Source organism: Actinomycetes bacterium (assembly GCA_024638645.1). Taxonomy (GTDB): domain Bacteria; phylum Actinomycetota; class Acidimicrobiia; order Spongiisociales; family UBA5794; genus JAHEJX01. The sequence goes on along the minus strand of JAHEJX010000006.1, from coordinate 3,227 downwards.
CCCAAGGCATCATGCCTGGTCCAAGGATCCTCATGGTTACGGCGCGCGACGAGGTTCGGGACAGAATCGACGGTCTCGACGACGGAGCAGACGATTACCTCGTCAAACCCTTCGACTTCCAAGAGATGCTCGCCAGGGTGCGCGCCCTGCTGCGCCGCGACACTCCGACACAAGGATCGGCCATGCAGATCGGGCCGATCTATCTCGACGCCGCCAAGCGTGTTGTGTCCTACGGCGAGCAGCCGCTCGAATTGACTACGAAAGAGTTCGCGCTGCTGCGCTATTTGATGCTCCACGCCGGTGAGATCGTGTCCGCTGAAGATCTGCTCGACCACGTGTGGGACGAACATGCCGACCCATTCACAAACACAGTGCGCGTGACTGTGAGCAACCTGCGCAAGAAGCTGCGCAACGTTGGGGGAGTGGACACTATCGAAACCGTGATTGGAGCGGGCTACCGGCTCGAGGGCGAGCCGGCATGAAAGCTCCGCCGTTCGTGCGGTCGATCCGGTTCCGGCTATCCGTCACGTACTCACTGGTTGTGTTTGGTTTGGCATTTCTCGTCATTGCGGGCGTCAACCTCGCGATCACCAACACGCTCGACGATGAGCAGCTAGCCAACCGCACGGAGTTCCAGGCGTTCATCCAGCCCGATGGATCGCTCCTCCTGATCGAAGATCGATACCGGACTCAGATGGCCAACCTCGAGCGTCTGGTCAACCTGCGGGCCCAGGACAATCTGCGCCGTTTTTCGCTGTGGGCTCTTCTTGGGATGTTTCCTGCTTCAATCGGTTTGGGGTGGTTGATCGCAGACAGGGCGCTCCGACCGATCGGCCGGATCACAGATGTTGCCCGCGACATTCAGGCGAGTGACTTGTCGCGCCGGATCGGTCTCGCCGGGCCCGAAGACGAATTGCGCGAGCTCGCCGACACATTCGACGAAATGCTCGATCGTGTTGAAGCCGGGGTGGATGCTCAGCGCAGCTTCATTGCGGACACATCACACGAGCTGCGCAATCCGCTTGCCGTCATGCGCACCAACCTCGACGTAGCGCTGGCCGACCCCAACGCAGACGAGGCATCGTTGCGCGATGCGGCCGAAGTGGTCCGGCGTACCCTCGATCGGACGTCTCGCACCGTCGACGATCTCTTGACCTTTGCGCGCAACGAGGTGCCAACCGGCAAGCACGAGCAGCTCGACATCTCTCGGCTGATCGCCGACTTGGCCGAGGAGTACACGGAGACGGCGGCCGACAGGGGACTGACCATCGACGTTGCCGCCCGGCCGATGTCGATCGGGGGTGACGCAGCCGCCTTGAAACAGGCAATTGCCAACCTTTTGCGCAATGCCGTTGCGGCGGCGCCAGCGGGCACTGCGGTCGGTCTCTACGCCGGGGCGAACGGCCCATGGCTCTCCATCCGAGTCGTCGATGAGGGCCCTGGAATCGGACCGGAGGACCATCGGAGGGTCTTTGAACGACATTGGAGCAAGACGGTTGGTGGCAAGGACGGCGGATCCGGCCTCGGCCTCTCGATAGCGCGTCAGATCGCCGAAAGCCATGGCGGAACGGTCACGCTGACGTCGGCACCAGGAGCGGGTTCTGAGTTCGCGCTGTGGCTGCCGCTCGAGGAGGGTGCGGACCTGTATTTGGTAACCGAGGACGGCCTGCACCACACCGGGTAGGTGTTGTTTGACTCTGCGGTCAGCTGGTGGCAGCAGACGCGGGCCGGCCGGTTCGCATTCGCCCTATCACCGGTCCGTCTCCCCGTCGAATGGCCGAACGTGAGCTACAGCACCAGACCCGTGTGGCCTACCGCGAGTTCTATTCGCCACCTCGATCGGGATTGCGAAGTAATCGTGCCTAGAGTGCCGAGCGCTTTGTTTCCCCGGGGGGTGCTTCGATTTTGGCCAATCTGGAAGAGCTTCACGCCGCCGTGCTCGGCGTTCCGGGCGTGGTCGGCGCAGTCGTCTCCGATGGCGATACGGCTGCGCCCAAGGTGCGGGTATGGACGGATGACTCTCGCGACCCGGAGGAGCTCCAGGCGGAAGTCAAGTCCTTGGTGGCAAGAGCCCGCTCCGGCGGCCTCGAGGGGTCGACGGCTCCGGTAATTCGCGAACTGGAGTCAGCTCCGCGAGAATCTTCACGTGCTGAGCCCTCTCGACCCGTACCTTCGATCGGCGGCCTCCCCAAGCGAACGGGCCTTGGACGAGGACTCGACAAGCTGATTCCCGACGCAGTTGCCGAGCCGGCTCCGGCGCACCTGGTGTCGATCGATCTCTCCAAACCGCCCGCGCTCGAGATGATTGCCATCGAAGAATCTTCCACCGGGGTGACCGTTCGAGCCGTCGACACAGCCCGTAATGTGGCTGAGGCCAAGGTGATTGGAGGTGCAGCCTCGATCAATCCCGTCATCGTGGCTGCCGTCGCCGAACTGGTCGGTGAGTTGCCGGCTCCTCGGCTCGTTTCCGTGGAGCTGCGCGACACCGAGGTTGCCGCAGTGCTTGTTGTCACTCTCGAGCTTGCGGACACCTCAGTCGCTGCCGGAGCCGCGGTGGTTCAAGGTGGCATGCCCTTCACCCTCGGCAAAGCAGCGTGGGCCGCCATCAGGTCGGTGCGTGGCTAAGCCCCCGGCTGGCAGAATCACTTCCTATGGACATCTCATGCCCGATGTGTGGCGAAGACGAAGACCTGGTCGGTACCCGTAACGCTGACGTTATCGAGCTTGCCTGTGAGGCTTGTGGCCACGCCTGGCCGCGGGATCTCTCGGCTCGCTGCGCCGAATGCGGCGGGGACGACATCCAGACCGTGCCGCTTGCCATCGTCGAGAAGAGTCGGGGTACCCAGCTCTCAATCGTGGGCACGCGTCCAGTCGATCTGTGTTCAGTCTGCGATGCAGAGAAGCTGTTGCGATTCCATGCCAATCGCCCCAACCCGTTGATGCCGGATGAGCTACCGACCGGCAGCCGGCTCGATCAGGAGTGACTAGGGGTGTCCGATCAACTGATCGACCGGGGCGAAGTCGTCTGTGAGGACTCGGGCACCGCTGATCCAAGCGCTCACGTCTGCACCGGTGATGGCAACCTCTGCGCCACCCCGGGCAATGGTGTTCGCTTGCACAGCCGCAATGTCAACCGGCGCCGTGGTGAGCGACATAACGGCGCGAAAGCGGGCCGAGGAAGCGTTGCGGCTGGCGCAGTTCTCGCTGGACCATGCCGGCGACCATGT
>JAHEJX010000046.1 GCA_024638645.1 Actinomycetes bacterium | reverse complement strand
GGCGGCAGCGTCCCTCTCTTCAGGATTGCTGTTCGCGTTGTCCGGCTACGCCGCGCTGTGCTTCATCGGAGCCGCACTAGTGGCGCTGCCGGCCATAGCCGGCTTCAGGAATCGGCAAGCTTTGCTGGCCCCCGCTTAAGCTCCACGCATGGCCGAATGGATTTATCAGTTCACTGCCGGAGATCGGCTGGATCTTGCCGGCAATCCGGAAGCGTGGACGGCACACGACGAACAAATCGCCGCCGAACACGTCGCCTACATCACGAACGCGACCGAAGACGGCGTCGTGATTCTGGCCGGCCGGGCTCAGAACGGAATCGGTCCGGCCGTCGTGGTCTTCGAGATGGAAACGGCAGAGGAAGCGCAGGCTTTCATGGCCGGCGACCCGTTCGTGCGCGAAGGGCTTTTCACTGCGGAACTTCACCCATTCCGGGCAGCGTTCATGAGGCGAAAACAGCCGCCCCGATTGGCTTGAGGCCGAAGCAACGCTCCGGCCCCAAACTCACCTTCGAATCGAGCTGCCGCCTAGGGGAGCCAGGCCTTCCAAGTGTCCTCATGGTCGGCAACCCATTTCGCTGCGACCTCGGCGGGGTCGTCCCCGTCGATCTCGACGGCAGGCAACATCTCCAGCTGATCATCGTTCGTGATCGTGAAGGCTCGCAGGAAAGCGAGCACGTCTGCCGCCTTGTCCTCGAGGAGACCCGAGGCCGCCTTGTAGATCACATCCTCGGGGTAGTCGCAATCGACGCCGCCATCGCCGGCCGCCGCACTGGCGCCGCACGTTTCGCTGTACGCGGGTAGCGCCACGTTCACGAGGTTGTACTTGGCCACTGCTGCCGTCGGTGTCCACCAGTACAGCAGGATGGGTTCGCCTGCAGAGACCCGCGCGTCGACTTCGGCAACCGTTGCCGGCTCAGAGCCGGAGAATACGACGTCGAACGGGAGGCCTAGGTTGGCAATGATCTGCTCGTCGTACTGCGAATAGGACGGATCGGTGCCAAGAAAGCGACCGTTGCTCCCGGTTTCAGCGGTGGCGAAAAGCGAGGCTGCAGCCGGGTCGCCGTACCCCTCCCAGGTCGCCAGTGCGGGGTTGTCGTCAATGACGTAGTCGGGCACGAACCATCCGATCTTGCCGACGGCTCCGAGGTTCCCGATATTCACAACCGATCCGTCATCGAAATAGCTCTGCTCGGCGTCGGTAACGCCGGAAGGCCAGATCTCGAGGACCACGTCGAGCGTGCCGTCGGCGAGGCCGGTGAACATTGCGTCGTTCTCGTTCACCTCGGTGATCTCCACCGGGTAGCCCATCTCGTTCTCGAGGATGTTCTTGGCGACCTCGGCATTGAGCCGCGATGCCGTCCATGGGTTCACGATGATGTTGATCGTTGGATTGTCGGGATCGGGCCCGCCGGCACTGCCACCATCATCACTGCCGCAAGCGGCAGCAATGAGGCCGAGCACGGCGAACAGCGAGAGAAGTCTCTTCATTGTCACTCCTTACGAGGCCGACCTCGACGGGGCCTCGCTGCCTAAATTACTCACTATGGACGCTGCGAGCCCAACGTGCCTGGAGATTCGAGGGACGTGGAAGATTTTCGGCACCAAAGCCGAGAGGGCGCTCGAACTCGCCGCTGCCGGGAGGTCACGAGTCGAGATCCTCGAAGCCACCGGGTGCACGATTGGAGTTCGTGATGTGTCATTCGATGTTGCCAGAGGAGAGACGTTCGTTGTCATGGGCCTGTCCGGATCGGGCAAGTCCACGCTCATAAGATGTATCGCCCAGCTGACAAAGGTCACCGAGGGCGTCGTGCGTCTCGACGGCCAAGATCTGACCGCAATGAACGAAGACCAACTGCGGGAGGTACGCCGTCAGAAGCTCTCGATGGTGTTTCAGCATTTCGGGCTTCTTCCCCACCGCCGGGTCATCGACAACGTCGCGTACGGCCTCGAAGTGCAAGGGATGGCGAAGGCCGAACGACATGCAGCGGCCAAACAGGTTCTCGAAGTTGTCGGCCTCGACGGCTGGGGAGACCACTACCCGCAGCAACTTTCCGGCGGCATGCAGCAACGTGTCGGTCTGGCTCGGGCCCTCGCAGTAGACCCCGAGGTTCTCTTCTTCGACGAGCCGTTCTCGGCACTCGATCCTCTGATCCGGCGTGACATGCAGGACGAGTTGATGAGTCTCCAGCAGGACATGCATAGAACCATCGTCTTCATCACACATGACTTCGCAGAGGCCATCAAGCTCGGCGATCGTATTGCCGTGATGAAGGACGGCGCTGTGGATCAGATTGGTACCGCTGCGGAGCTGATCACGAGTCCGGCCACCGACTACGTCAAGGAGTTCACAAAGGACGTTCCGAAAGCGAAGGTCCTCAGGGCGCGCGACGTCATGCACCCGGCCAACGGCGCAGCCACGTCTGGGAGTGTCCACGGCGATGAGCTCATCGAACGGATTCTTCCGACACTGTTGATCGATCCCACTCCGGTCACCGTTGTTGACGGGGCCGGTACTCCAATCGGTATCGTGGACCGCGCTGCTGTTGCAGCCGTGCTCGAGGCGTGACGACCGAATCGCCTCCGTTGACCTCCGGCATCGATGCCACCCAGATCAAGAAGTATGTGCCGCTGGGCATACTCGTTGTCGGAGTTGTACTGCTTCAACTGGTCTACGGCTCGTCCGTCGGTTTCCCGGCTCGTCTTGACACCTTGTTCTCGGGGCCGGTGGATTCCATGGGCGAGTGGATTCGCGACAATCGACGTAGCCACGCCCTATTCACGGGCTTCTTCAACCCGTTGACCGACACCATCGACTGGGCAATCACGAGCCTCGAGTCACTCCTGCTGTGGCTGCCGTGGTACGTCGTGCTTGCTGTTGCGTTCTATCTCCCATTCCGCACCGGCAGCTGGAAGCAAGGGGCAATCGCAGCGGGGGTGCTTCTCTACACAGGCCTCATCGGTCTTTGGGCGCCCACAATGGAAACCCTGTCTCTGATGTTCACGGCGGTTTTCATTTCGGTGATCATCGGAGTGCCGCTCGGCATATTCGGCGCCCGCCGTCCTCGGGTGGAGCGGATCATGAGACCGATCTTGGACGCCATGCAGACTGTCCCGGCATTCGTGTATTTCCTCCCCTTGCTCGGCTTTTTTGGGGTAGGTGCCGTCAACGCGACGGTGGCGACCGTCATTTTTGCTTTGCCGCCCGTCGTCAGGCTGACCACGCTCGGAATCCGCCAGGTGCCAGAACAAACGATCGAAGCTTCGCGCGTTTACGGGGCGACCAAATGGCAGACGACGCTCAAGGTAGAGATACCCATGGCCCTGCCGACGATTCTCACGGGGCTGACACAGACGATCATGCTCGCCCTCGGCATCGTTGTGCTGGCGGCGCTGATTGGGGCTGGCGGACTCGGCGAGAACGTGTTCCAAAGCCTCTCGCAGCGGCGAACGGGTCGCGGAATTGCCGCCGGGCTTGCCATCGTTGCTGTTGCCATGGTGCTGGAGCGGGTCTGGCGGAGCTTCGCAACGCTCGACCCTTCCAAGCGAGCGCCGCAGCGAATAAGACGGGCCGGCCTGGTTGCCATCGGCGGCGCCACCGTTGTGGGCCGCGCACTTGGAGCAGTCGAGTTCCCCAAGGTTTGGAGGCTCAGTGCCTTCGACCCGATCGACAACGTCGTGACGTGGGCGCGCGACAACCTGTCGTGGATCACTCGGCCGTTCAACGACTTCTTCGTAGGCGAGATCATCGTGCCCGTCCGACGCTTCCTGACGGACGACCTGGCATGGCCCGTCCTGATCTTTGTCACTGCGTGGCTGTTTTGGCGCGTCAAGGGATGGCGTTCGGCGATCTTCGGCGCCATGGCGGTAGCCACCATCGGTCTGATTGGTATGTGGGAGCTGTCAATCAACACCCTCGTTCAGGTGATGGCTGCGACAGTCATTTCGGTGGCAATTGCGATACCCATTGGGGTGTGGGCGGGCCGCAAACCACGTGTCGAGGCGGCCCTTGGCCCGATTCTCGACGCGCTGCAGACCGTCCCATCCCTCGTCTACATAATCCCCGTTGTGATCCTCTTCACTGTGGGCGTGGTACCCGGCCTGATCGCTTCCGTGCTCTATGCAATCGTGCCGGGTATCCGGATCACTGCGCTCGGTATTCGGCAAGTGCCCGAGGAATCGGTCGAGGCGTCCCGCACTTTTGGGGCGACCCCGCGCCAAACGCTTGTTGGAGTGCGGGTTCCACTGGCAGCGCCAACGATCATGGCTGCGATCAACCAAGTGATCATGATGGTTCTCGCCATGGTCATCATTGCGGGCTTTGTCGGAGGTGGGGGACTTGGGTTCGAAACAATCCGAGCGCTCACACGCAGCTTGTTCGGCCTCGGGTTCGAGGTTGGGCTGGCGCTCGTATTGATGGCCATGATCCTCGATCGCTATACCCAGGCCTGGGGTGAGAGACTCCAGCCACCGCCCGGCGCCTAGGGCGCATCGGCGCGGAAACTGATGCCGGAGCCGTTCGGTGCCGTCAAAGTGAGTCGATCACCGTCGATGTCGACCTGGAGTTCGCCCTGCATGATCGAAAGCACGAACTGTTCCTGCTCCATGATCCCTTCGTCGAGGCAAGCCATCTCCGTGAAGCTCACCTGGCCGACGATCAGCCGAGCCCTATCCCATTCGACGCTCGCTGTGTAACTGTTGCAGCTGAGGTTGCCGCGGGCTTCGCTTGCCGCTGCATCTATCACCAGGGTGATGGCTGACCCGGGCACAAGGGTTGACGCCGCTTGGCCGGTGATGACGGTGTCGCCGATCCATTGCGTACCGGTCAGTTCTGCATCAGGGAAGGCCAACGCACGATCCTGGAATTGCAGAGCGGAACCTCCGAGCCGACCAATGGTGAGAATGCCGTTTTCAACTGAGTAGACCGAGGCGTCCTGAAGCACTCGAACCACGTTGGCTTCCTGACGCATGAGCGGCTCCTCGCAAGCCATCTCGGTCTGACCAATGCCTCCGAAGGCGATTGTGCCGCCGCCGACCGTGTAGTCGCCGAAGATCGAATTGCATCCGGTTGACCCGCTGAAGCTGCGGCCATCGTCTGTGAAGTCGATCGTCGGCTGCACGTTGGGGACAAACGCGACGGGGGCACCGCCGAGGAACATGGCAGTGGCGACCCAGCGGGTGCCGGCCAGGTTGATGGGATCAGGGGTTGGAGGGTCGCTCACAGTTGTATCGGAGGATGAATCACCGCCACACGCGGCGACCACAAGGGAAAACGCCGCAACCAGCGCGATCAGGGAGCTTGTCTTCTTCATATCTGTAGGACGCACCGCAGAGTACGCCAGGTTCCCGAGGGACCCTCTCCAAACGACCAGGCACCGCGGTGCACTGAGGCTCTGCCGGGGCGGACTCCCAAATGAGTCTTCGGCCTACAAATGGGAACGACCTTTTCGGGGCGGCCGCGCATAAAGCTAGGTCGGCAAATACCGGCGCAGCTTTTCGAACGCAGCTTCGCACTCCTCGAGCACGCCGTGCAGGCGCTGCGGGACCACGTCATCCTTCGGGCGGTGCGGCTCGAATCCCGTGCTCTCGTGCAGCCGCGAGTACCAGTGCACTCCCCAGGTGCCGTCCTCCGGCTTCGGGCCGGGTTCCCACGACAGCATTGCGGGATCCCAGGGCAGCCCGAGACGCTCACACAGATTTCTGAGCCGGCCCTCCGGGTCTTCGAGGATCTGCCGCGAGCTCATGACAATCGGCGTTCGCCCACGCGCTGCGAGGTGCTCCACCAGATCTGCCTGCTGCGGCAACCCGGTCATGTCTGGAGTTGGGTTCGGCAGGTTCTTGATCAGCGAGGTCAAGACCTGGTCGGGCTCTCTGATCAGGAAGAAGCTCTCCACCTCGTGGAGCCATCCCAGATCCAGACCGACGCCGCTGATGTGATGCGCCATGTTCTTGATCATGAATACCGGCGTTTCGCACGGCTGCATGATCAATTCGATAGCAGCTCCACCGTCGGTCGGCAGAGTGGCCAAAGTGACATCTCTGCCGGGATGGTCGATCCCGGTGGCATTGAGGTAGTGGGCGTACAGCGGCTCGTCGATGACGGTGGTGTCCGCCCGAGACCGGAAGCTGTACATCATCGCGGTTGAGATGTTGCGCGGCCCCGAGATCATGTTGACCCGGGTAACCGAGTCACTCATGGGCGGCAATCTCGATCGCCTCGCCCAAGTGAGCCGTCAGCCGCAGCGTCATCGGACCCGGCACTTCACCGTCGCCGATGACACGCCCGTCGATCTCAGTCACGGGAGTGAGGCCGCCGAAAGTGCCCGTCACAAAGGACTCGTCGGCCGAGTACACGTCTGTCAGCGAGAAATCACGCTCGAACACCGGAATGTCGTTGGCCTTGCACAGCTCGATGACGAGGCCGCGGGTTATTCCGTTTAGGCAGTACTGGCCTGTGGAAGTCCACACCTCTTCGCCCCGCACGATGAAGAAGTTGGTGGCGTTGCATGTCGCCACCGCGCCGTTCACATCAAGCATGAGCGCTTCGTCTGCTCCGGCCTTCATGGCCTGGATCAGAGCGATCACTTCATGCAGCTTGCTGTGGCAGTTGAGTTTCTGATCGAGCACGTCTGGGCCGGGCCGGCGTACCGTGGACGTGAACAGCCTGACTCCCTTTGCAGCAACGTCCGGGGAGGCCACCTTGTGTTCGGCAATGATCACAATGTTGGGCCCGCCGATCGTGTTTGCAGGATGCTGCGACGGCGTCTTCTTGTTGCCCCGAGTCACCATCATTCGTACGTGGACGTCGGTCTTCATCTCGTTGCGCTCGACCGTTTTTTGGAGCGCAGCAGCTATCTCTTGTCGAGTCATCCCGATATCGAGGTCGATTGCCGCCGCGTTGGAGAACAACCGGTCGAGGTGGCGGTCGATGTGGACGAACTTCCCCTCGTGGAGCCGCATCCCATCCCACACCCCATCGCCGACTAGATAACCACTGTCAAAAACGGAGATCTTCGCTTCGTCCCTGGGGAAGAATTCGCCGTTGATGTATATCTGGACTTCTGCGTTGCGGGGATCTTCGACCGCTGAATGGGTAGACATAGGCTGGTAAAGCTACATGTGCCCGTATCGAGTATCCAGTAGCCGCCACCCGAGGAATTCAGGAGATGGGATACCGCAAACGGGATACTGAATGCCAAGATGTCATGCCATGGAGAGCTTCTGGTCCCATGAGCCGGTAATCGGTTATCGAGTTTGGAACGTCTTTCGGGATCGGGTGCAGGGGCTTCACTCGGTGTGGCGGGAGCCCCGGTTCAGCGCCCGCTGCACGCTCCCGAACCCAGAAACTGCGCCGCCGCATCTCTCCGACGCCTGCGAGTGCGGAATCTACGCTGCCAAAGACACCCAGTGGCTGGAGTCTCACTTCGGCGGATTGTCTGGAACTCGCGTGGCAATGGGACGGGTCGAGTTGACGGGCCGAGTCATTGAGCACACCGACGGGTACCGGGCCCAGCAGGCGCGAGTCGTCGAGATCGCAGTGCGGACTCGTGACGGAGTGATCCACTTCGAAGAAGCCGCCGCCATCGCCCACCTGTTCGCAGAGCCGCATACTGCGATTGCCGGCCACAGCGGCCGCACCATGTGCTCACATACCGCCCTCGCAAAGCTCGTCACCACCTAGGAGAACCGATGGAAATAGGCGACCCGGTCCGCATCATCGAAGTAGAACCAGAGCCCATCAAAGTTCCGATCCCGGCGAAGTAGTTGCACGATTGCTCCGCAGACTCGGGCGCAAGTCTATTGACCGCCCGTAAGTGACAAGCAGCGGGAGACCTAGAGCTCGTCGCCGATGAGCGCGAAACATGGCGACTCGGGCGTGGCCTCGACGGGACAAGGAACGCATTCACCGGACGGAAAATGCGTTGCCTCATCCCAGTCGCACTCCTTGGGCCCGCCGTCGGTGAGGTAGATAGCGCTCCCGACGATTAGCAGCGCGGCGATGAGAATCCACAGAGTGCGGCGGGCGGTCCTTCGCGACACCGCTATTTCCCGAACCGCCTATCGCGGTGGGTGAACTCGCGCAGCGCACGTAGGAAATCAACGTGACGGAACTCGGGCCACAACACGTCGACGAAGGCAAACTCCGCGTAGGCCGACTGCCACAACAGGAAGCCGGAGAGGCGAGCCTCGCCTGAAGTCCTGATCACCAAGTCCGGGTCAGGAACGTCGGGGTTGTACATGTGAGACGCCAGCATGTTGGCATCGACTTTCTCGACGATTTGCTCCGGGTCGAGGCCTTCAGCTGCGAGCTTGGCGATGACATCTCTGGTTGCGTCGACGATTTCCTGTCTGCCACCGTATCCCAGAGCAAGAGTGAGCCGCCGCGAGCCGCCGCCGGTCACTTCGGCCGCATGTTTGGCCTTCGCCGCCAACGCCGGTGGGAGCTGGTCGAGGCTTCCCACAAAACGCAGCTCGATATCGTGGTCGGCAATCGCGGCTGGAATTCGCTCGATGAGCTCACCCAATACGTCACAAAGGGGTTCGAGCTCCTCCGCGGGACGCTCGAGGTTCTCCTTCGAGAGGAGCCAGCATGTGACCGCATGGATGTCGAACTCGTGGGTCCATTCCAAGAACTCGAAGAACTTCTCTGCCCCGACCTCGTACGCACGGCGATAGTCGGCAAGACGCTCGTTGCGGCTATAACGGCGATGCCCGTCGAGGATCACGCCGATGTGCTCGGGGAGCCGCTCCCTATCGAGGAACTTCAAGATCCGACTCTCGTAGATCTTGTAGAGCGGCTTTTTGACCACCGCTTTCATCGAATTCAGGTTCATCATGTCCCTAATCGGAAGCAGGACCTGGTCGCTTGAAGGCTTCTCGCGACAATGAGCCTAGGGGGAACCCGAAGTTGTTCAGACTCCTAGGAGTATGTCGTATCGGGTGTGTGTAGCGGGCAATACATATACGAATACCACAGACTCCTCATGCCAACTCCGGTGTGTTGACGATTCCCCTAATCTGTCTGCCGGTGGACGCAGAGACCAGGTTCAAACTCGGGAAGATGCAGCACCCCGTCAGGGGATTCCTGCACGGTGCGGCCGCGATCGCAGCTCTCATCGGCGGCATCGCCCTGATCTTCCGAGTTCCTACGATCGGCGGCAAGATCGCAGCGGCGATCTTCGGAATCGGCATGGTGGCGCTCTACACCACCAGTTCGCTCTACCACTCTGTTCCGTGGCGCGAGCTGTGGAATGGCCGCATGCAGCGACTCGACCACTCGATGATCTTCATGCTCATTGCGGGCACGTACACGCCTATCGCCTGGATCGTGCTCGACGGTGCCTTGCGCGTCGCAACCCTGGTGGTCGTATGGGGCATCGCTGTCATCGGGATCGGCCAGCAGAGCCTGTTCCCCAGAGCCAAGAACACATTTGGAATCGCGCTAATGACGACCATGGGTTGGCTGTCGCTGTTCATCATGATCCCAATCGCTCAGAAGGCAGGTTTGGTCGCCGTTGTTCTGATGGCACTCGGTGGCATCCTCTACACAGTCGGAATGGTGTTTTTGGTCACGAATCGACCCAAACTGTGGCCGCGTGTCTTCAGCTACCACGAGCTCTTTCACGTCATGGTCGTTACCGCAACGAGCATGCATTTCCTCGTGACCTGGCGCTACGTGGCGCCCCTAGCGGCCTAACCGAAGCAGCAGGTCGCTTTGATACGTGGGATCTGCGCGGATACCAAACATCGAGCGCTGAGCGCGCAGCAGGCCCGTTTTTTGTCACACCCAGTTCGTACATTGCGAGTCATGAACAACTCAGCGGCAATCACCAACATCACAGCGGCGAACGGTCACGTCCCAATCGACGCTGCAATCGATGGAGCACTCAACGTCTTGATTGAAGCCGGCATCACCTTCGAAGTCGTCGCTCGCTGCCCGTCGGAGTGCGGATTCTGCGACGAGGCCCTCTCCACAGCCGCCTAGGACTTCGCCTGGCTATCAACGCGGTGCCGGCCACTGTCGGCCTGGCATGAATGCATAGTCAGCCGTGGACGGATCGAAGAGCCTTGGAAGAGGACGCGGGCGACCGATTACCCGTTTCTTGGAGGAGAAATGCTGCGGGGAGGCAGCCCGAAGGTTCGCTTCCTGGCCCGCATGCTTGTGCGTAACAAGTCGCCCTGACTGGCCTCTGTCTCGGCGCTTGTCCTACCTAGCGCCGAGACAGCTGCCTGTCGTTCTCCACATCCGTGTCCGGTCCTGAGACCGGAACCCCCACAGCGGAGTTCCTACCTCCGTCTCTACCGAGACGGATTACTTACACACCCTGACGGGTGTGATTGCGATGCCCCCTCGTCGGCTCGCACTAGTCATTAGACACGACGGAACCGGTTTTGTAACGCGGTTTCTCGCTTTTGGGGCCTAAATGGGTCCGCCGACCTAGGAAATCGCTCGCAGAAGCAAGCTCAGCATCCATTCAAGTGAGAGATTGGCGAATCTTCGCTATCTGAATCGCGACCGATTCGTGCGATCCACCTCCGCGACCGGTTCTGTGGCGGACCGAATCACCGGGCAAGATCCTGTCGAGATCTCCCGACTCGAACCGGGCGTCCACGGCTCGCAGCGATATCAAGTCAGCCTCAGCAAGGGTCTTGGCCGACGCAGAGAGCTCGACGACCAGGCGGCCGACAATGTGATGCGCCTCGCGAAATGGCACGCCGCGAGACGTCAGTGCTTCAGCGAGATCGAGTGCACCAACCCAGGAGCTCGGCTCCGGCGGATGGAAAGCGGCGCCTGCGATCATCGCCTGCAATGCAGCGAGCGTTCCGGCGAGGGTGTCGTCTGCGTGAAAAAGCAGGCGCTTGTCTTCCTGCAGATCCCGGTTGTATGCCATTGGCAGCCCCTTCTGCAGAGTCAGGATCGAAGTGACATCGCCAACGAGCGTGGCCGCCCTGCCCCGCGCAAGCTCCGCCATGTCGGGATTCTTTTTCTGCGGCATTGCAGAAGAACCCGTTGTGTGCCGATCGAGATAGGAAGCCCATCCGTATTCGGTGGTTGCCCACAGCAGCAGATCCTCTGCCAAGCGCGACAACGTCACCGCAGCCTGCGCCGCGACGAAGACGTACTCGGCAACCAAGTCTCGTGAGGCAACTGCATCGATGGAGTTGTCGAATACCGCTGCGAAGCCGAGGAGCGACGCACTGACTTCTGGATCGATCTCCAACGAGGTGCCACCGCCGGCTCCTGCGCCGAGCGGTGACTCATCGAGCCGTTGCAGGAGGTCACCGAATCGGGACCGATCTCGCTGCAGCATCCACGCGTAAGCCAGCAAATGATGGGCCAAAGGCACGGCTTGGCCCTGCTGCATATGTGTATATGTGGCGACCACAGTCTCGCCCACTCGCTCGGCGGCGTCGGCCAGCGTGAGCGCGAACGACTCGAGCTGACCAATGCGATCTGCCGCCACCCGCCGCATATAGAGGCGAAGGTCCAGTGCCACCTGATCGTTGCGAGATCTTGCGGTGTGCAGCTTGCCGGCGACATCACCAATGAGCTCGCCGAGGCGGCGCTCGACCGCCGAATGAACATCCTCATCGGACTCGAGGAAGATGAACTTCTCATCGCGGGCCTCGGCCATTATCTGTTCGAGGCCATTGCGCAATGCCGTGCCATCTTCGCCCGTGAGGACACCGACGCGCTCGAGCATCGTGACGTGAGCCAGCGACCCGGTCAGGTCGTCGAGAAGCATTCGCCGATCGCTCGTGTCGACGGTGTACTTCCAGAGCAGTTCATCTGGCGCCTCCTCGAAGCGCCCACCCCACAGGCTCACCGGCTACTCACCCTCGCCGAGGCGCTTCTCTGCAAACGTCCGCAGTCGCAGTGACTGGAGGCGGATGAACCCGGTGGCATCGCCCTGGTCGTAGACGTCGTCCTCTTCGAAGGTCACGGTCGCCTCGTCGTAGAGCGAGTCGTCTGACTTGCGGCCTTCGACGATGCAGTTGCCTTTGTAGAGGGTTAGGCGCGCTTCGCCATTGACGCGCTGCTGGATGTTGTCCATGAATGCTTGGAGGGCTTCCCGCTCCGGCGCATACCAGAACCCGTTGTAGACCATCTCGGCATACCGCGGCGATAGCTCGTCACGCAGGTGCATGACTTCACGATCGAGCGTGATCGACTCAACCGCCCTGTGGGCATGGTGCAGGATGGTTCCACCCGGCGTCTCGTAGACGCCCCGGCTCTTCATTCCGACGAACCGGTTCTCCACGATGTCGATCCGCCCGACTCCGGCAGCGCCGCCGAGCTCGTTGAGCCTGGTAAGGAGGGCTGCCGGGTCCATACGCGTGCCGTTGACGGACACCGGTGTGCCCTCCTCGAAGCCGACTGTGATCGTCTCCATGATGTCCGGGGCTTCCCATGGATCCACCGTCATCTTGAACATGCCCTTGGGCGGAGCAACCCAGGGATCTTCCAGAACACCGCCTTCGTACGAGATGTGAAGCAGGTTGGCATCCATCGAGTACGGCTTGTCGGGCGTCACCGGGATGGGAATACCGTGCTCTTCTGCGTAGGCAACGCAGTCGGCGCGGCCTTTGAGGTCCCACTCTCGCCAGGGGGCGATGACTTTGATCTCCGGCTTCAGGGCAAACGCGGTGAGTTCGAAACGAACCTGGTCGTTGCCTTTGCCGGTTGCGCCGTGAGCAATGGCGTCTGCGCCGAAGCGCTCGGCTGCCTGCACAAGGCCCTTGCCGATGACGGGTCGCGCCAGCGACGTGCCTAGTAGGTAGTAGCCCTCGTAGACGGCGTTAGCGCGCAGCGCAGGGAATACGAAGTCGGAGACGAACTCATCTTGCAGGTTCTCGGCCACCGCTTCGATAGCGCCGGTCGCCATGGCCTTGTCGACGGCCTCCTCGACTTCCTCTCCCTGGCCGACATCGGCGGTATATGCGATGACCTCAGCCCCGTATTCCTCCTTGATCCACCGCAGGATCACGGAGGTGTCGAGGCCTCCGCTATAAGCGAGAACCACCCGCTTGATATCACGCCCCATCAACCGGCTCCCATCGATTCGAGTTTCTCTACTAGGTCGTTTCCAGACACCCCGTCGGAGGCGACAACCATGATCGTGTCGTCACCGGCGACCGTGCCGAGAATCTCGTGCAGCCCGGCACCGTCGAGGGCGCTGGCGAGGAGGTGCGCCGCTCCCGGAGCCGTGTGGATCACCACGATGTTGTGAGAAGCCGCAATCGTCTCGGCGAATTGGTTCAAGGCCTTCGACGCCGACTCGATCCCCTGCTTGAAGGCGAACCTGTCATCCAGGATCTCGTAGTGGGTGCCGTTGCCGTCGGACTTCACCCTTGCGGCGCCGAGAGCATCGAGGTCGCGAGAAACAGTCGCCTGCGTGACCGAATAGCCGGCCTCGCCAAGCGCCTCGGCCAATTGCTTCTGGCTCGTCACATTCCCCTGCGCCAACAGCTGCCGCACCAACCGCCGTCGCGCATTTCGGGTAGGCCGATTAGGCATCGGGAGTCCAATGGCATTCGTTGTAGGCGCTACGTGGTACGTGATACGAATTCATGGATTCGGCTCCGGCTGTGCCGTAATCATGGTTCCGATCCCCTCGGGCGTGAATATCTCGAGCAATACCGCGTGCTGCACCCTGCCGTCGAGGATGTGCACCCTTTCGACCCCGCGCTTCACAGCGTCGATGGCGCTCTGGAGTTTGGGGCGCATTCCGGCCGAGACACCATCCCCTGCCAGCATCTCCTGGAGCTCAGAGACGATGGCACGAGACAGCAGCGAGTCCTCATCACCCAGATCGCGGTAGAGGCCTTCCACGTCGGTGAGATAGACGAGCTTGCGAGCACCGAGCTCGCTCGCCAAGGCAGCCGCAGCTGTGTCGGCATTGAGGTTGTAAGTCTTCCCATCGCCCCCGCGTGCCAGCGGCGCCACGACCGGCACGTAGCCCTCGCTCTGCAAGCTGCGGATTAGTCCGGGATTGATCTCCGCCACCTCGCCGACGAACCCGAGACGCTCGTCCTTGGGCTTGGCCACGAAGAGGTTGCCGTCGAGACCGTTGATGCCGGCAGCGAGAGCGCCGTGAGAATTCATGAGCCGAACGATGTCAGGGTTGATTTCTCCGGCGAGGGTCGCCTGCACCACTTTGATGGTGTCCTTGTCGGTCACCCGCAGTCCATCCACCCATTGCGGCTCGATGCCGCGCTGGCCCATGGCCGCTGATATGTGGGGACCACCGCCGTGGACGATGATCGGCTTGATACCCACGTAGTGGAGCATCGCGACATCGTCGGCAAACGTCTCCCGCAGATCTTCGTTGACCATTGCCGACCCGCCGTACTTGATGACGATGGTCGCGCCGCGAAATCGTTTGATGAAAGGCAGCGCCTCGCTGAAGATCGCAGCTTTGCCCATCGTGCGGGCAATGCGGCTCTTGACGGCGTTGGGAGTGGAGTGGCCCGTGCTCATCGAGACTCCCCCACCGGGAAACGAATCTCAGCCACGTTGGGTGTCATCAGCTGCGTTCTCCGTTGAAGCGGACGTACTCGGGAGTCAGGTCGGTGGTCAGGATGTGTGCCTCACCGGGGCCTTCGCCCACGCGCACGTTCACGCTGAAGTCACCCGCGGCCAACTTCGCGGCAAGCGCATCTTCGTCGCACTCGACCCTCAAGCCATTGCGGGCAACGGCGACCCCGTCGAAATCGATGTCGGCGTGGCCGACCATGTCTGCCGGGGCTACGACGCCGAGAGCTCCGATGATGCGCCCCCAGTTCGGGTCGCCGCCGTAGAACGCTGAGCGCACGAGAGCCGAATCGGCAATGGCACGCCCGAAGTGGCGCGCCTGCACGTCGGATTCCGTGCCGGTCACGTGAATGACAACCACACGGCTGGCTCCTTCCGCATCGGCTGCAATCTGCTCGGCGAGGTCGCGGCAAACTGACTTGACAGCTGCGGCGAACTCAGCTGCATCGGGCTCAAAACCCGAAGCCGCCGACGCCAGCAGGGCGACGGTGTCATTGGTCGACGGGCAACCATCGACGTTCAGTTCGTGAAATGAGGTGTCGACACCGAAGAGCAACGCCGCATCGAGTAGTTCTGGAGAGACCGCGGCGTCGGTTGTGATGACGGCGAGCATTGTCGCCATGTCCGGTCGGATCATGCCGGCACCCTTGACGGTGCCGCCAACGATCCACCCGTTCGGCGAGACGTGAGAAGCTTGCTTCGGAACGCTGTCCGTCGTCATGATTGCCTCAGCCAGCCGCGCGCTCGCCTCGGGGCCGGGACTAAGGGCTGCGGCAGCGGCATCGATACCGGCAAGCACCTCATCGAGCGGCAACTGTGAGCCGATTGTGCCGGTCGAGCAGACGAGTATCTGGCTCACGTCACATTCGATGGCGTTGGCTACTCGCTCCGCCATGGCGGCGGCGGCGGCGTCTCCCTTGGCTCCGGTTGCCGCATTGGCTCCACCTGAGTTGAGGACGATCGCGCGGATTGCCTTTGTCATGGCAAGATGCTTCCGGCTCAGGCGAACTGGTGCGGCTGCGGCACTGTTGACAGTGAAGACCGCACCGCCGATCGAGCCGGCGTCGGCGACCACAAGCGCCACATCGAGGGCATCGCCGCCCTTGATTCCCGCGGCAACACCGGCTGCCTTGAAACCCTTGGGAACTGCAACGCTCACGGCATCCACCCGGCCATGGGCAGCCCTGCGGTCTCGTCGAGCCCGAGCATGAGGTTGGCGCATTGCACGGCCTGGCCGGCCGCGCCCTTCAACAGGTTGTCGATGGCAGAGCTGACAATCGCGCGGTTGCTGTGGACGTCGAGATGAACCGACATCACACAACGGTTCGACCCAACCACCCAACGGGTCTGCGGGGGGTCGGGCACGACATCGACAAACGGCTCGTCGTCGTAGGCCTTGTGCAGCGCCGCCTCCAGATCATCGGCACTCGCACCATCTGCGGCCGGTGCTGAGCACGTCGACAACAGGCCGCGCTGCATGGGAACGAGGTGCGGCGTGAACGAAACGATCGTGCGTGTGCCGCTGCCCGCACTGATCGCCTGCTCCATCTCGGGACGATGACGATGGCTTCCCACCGCGTACGCCTTCACACTCTCGTCAATAGCGCCGTAGGTGAGATGGGGTTTCACGCCGCGGCCCGCTCCCGACACACCAGACATGGAGTCGACCACGATCGCCGCCGAATCGATGAGACCCGCCGCGACAAGTGGAGTGAGGGCCAGCACGGCCGAAGTTGGGTAACAACCCGGCACCGCCACACGATCAGCACTCGCGATACGGGTGCGGTCGAGCTCGGGTAGCCCGTACGCCCACGTCCCAAGCTGGTCGGGGAACGGATGTGGACTGCCGTAGGCGTCTTCGTAAACGGCGGGATCGGCAAGGCGGAAATCTGCACCAAGATCGGCAACCTTGACTGCGCGATCGAGAAGCGTCATGGCGGGCCGGGCGGAAGCACCATGTGGCAGCGCCAGGAACATCAGGTCCACTTCGGCGGCCAGAGCCTCATCTTGGCTGGCGAGCACTCGATCTCCGCCTGAGAGGTGAGGATGCACGGAAGCCAGTGGGTTTCCCGCCGACGAATGGCCAGCGATCACCTGCAAGTGGAGGTTGGGATGGCCGTCGACCAGCCTCACCAACTCTCCCCCGGCATAGCCGGAGGCGCCGATCACGCCGACTGCAACGGTGCTCATCTTCTACTTTCGGATAGACAAGAAGCGGCGCCATCGACGCCGCTCGGAGATTCGATCCCCGCGACCAGAAATATACGTATATGCGCATGGATATGCAAGGCGGCGGATCTGGCAGAGTCCTGGGGGCGGTAGTCTCGGACCATGGCAAGGACTGTGAGGAGCCTCCTCTACGGCACCGTCGTCTGCACGCTGCTGCTGGCCGGTTGCAGCGGCAGCGACGCGGAATCGACGACTTCGACTACGTTCGGTGCTCCGACCAGCGCAGTGGCGACATCGGAGCCGGCCACCACCGCCGGAGCATCCACCACCGTCGCGACCACAACTGCCCCAACCACCAGTACCCCGACCTCCACCGCAACGCCGACCACCACGCGAGTTCCCCCTCCGACAACTTCGACGACCCTGGCCGGGCCGGACACTGTGACGATCACTGTGTCGGTTACCGACGGTGAGGTCTCCGGACCGGGCCGGGTCACCGTCCCGTTTGGGGCCCAGATTCGCCTCACGGTCAGCTCGGACGAAGCAGACGAGGTCCACTTCCACGGCTATGACCGATTCGCGGATGTCGCTCCGGGTGCGCCAGCGATAATGATCCTCCTTGCGGACATTCCCGGCGTCTTCGAGGTCGAGCTAGAGGGTCGCGGTCTCGAGCTCGTTGTCGTCGAGGTGAAGTGACGGGTTTCCTGGCGCACGTCGGGGGGCGCACCGACCTGCCGGTCCCGTTGAGTTTCTTCGTGGTTGGCGCCGGCCTCGCCATTGTGGTGTCTTTCGTAGTGCTCAGCTCGACTTGGCTCGAGCCACGGCTCCAAGCGGACTACCGGCGTACTACGTATGCTGCATCGTCGATGCGCCGCCTGCGCCGCCTGGCCGCATTCGGCGGAATCGCCGGCCTTGCACTGGTAATAGCCAACGGCATCTTCGATGGCAACGGCTCGACCCGCGCCATTGCACCAATTCTGGTGTGGGTCGTGTTCTGGCTGGCCATCCCGTTTGGGTGCGTGCTGATAGGTGGTTTGTGGCAGGCAGCCAACCCGTTTCGGCGAATCGTTCAATTCGTCAGCTCAGACGTCGCAGAGCGGCAGAAGTGGATGCATCGGGCAGGCGTGTGGCCCGCTGTTGTCGTTTTCATGGCCTTTGTCTGGCTCGAGCTGGTCTACCCGTCGAATACCGCGCCGCAGACGCTCGCGGTGGCCGCAGCCATTTACGGCGTGTATCTAGTTGGTCTGTCCCGGATGGTCGGGCCGCAGACGGCACTGCGCTCAGGCGCCGCATTCGAGACCTACACAGGGATCATCTCGAAGATGGCGCCGGTAGAAATAGCGCACGGCGCCCGGTCGGAGAGGCGTGGCTGGCTGCGAGCCCTCCCCTCGATGCCGGTACATCGCGGCACGACGGCATTCGTCATCGCCATGATCGGCACGGTTTCATACGACGGGATCTCGGGAGCGGGCTGGTGGAGCGATCTCGCGGGCGATTTACGCAGAGAGATGTGGTTCGAGTCCGCCGCACTCGTCGGAAGTGTGCTGATCGTCGGGCTCTTCTACTACCTGGCCTCGCTGCTCGCTTCCCGCATGGCCGGCGGAGCCAGTTCCCCGCTCCAGGTCGCCAACAGCTTCGCCCACACACTGGTGCCGATCGCATTTGCATATGCGTTCGCTCACTACTTCACCCTGATCATCTACGAGGGTCAGCAACTTCTCCACGCAGCAAGCGACCCCTTCGGGCAGGGATGGGACCTCATCGGCACGGCGGATTGGCGGATCGTGTTCGGGCCATCTCAAGCCTGGGTTTGGTACGTCCAGGTGGCCGTGATCGTCGCGGGCCACATCGCAGGAGTGGTGCTCGCCCACGACCGGGCCCTCGGCGACTTCGGAGGGGAAGTTGCTGTGCGCACCCAGTATGCGATGCTGGTACTCATGGTTGCTCTGACAAGCCTCGGTCTATTCATCCTGGCGGGCTGACATGCATTGGCTGCTTGCGCATCAGGGCGGTTGGGATGAGGCCCTCATGTTTGCCATTCCAATCGCCATAGCGATCGGTGCCGTGAGATTCGCAGAGCGTCGCGGAGCCAAGAAACGGACTGAGTCTTCAGATTCGGAAGGCAGCTAATCCGCCTCAGCCACAGGCCGCGTCGTTCTGTAGAACACGACTGTCGCAACAACCCCAAGGCCGAGACCGACGACGGCCGCCGCGGTGTCGCTGTCGAGAGCGTTGGTGCCGACGATTACGAAGAACTCCGTCATCAAGAGCGCCGCGAGGACATTGAACACCGCGCGAACCAAAGTCGTGTAGCGGCGGGCCACCATCCACTGAATGGGCACGAGAAGAGGCGCCAGAACGATCTGACCGCCGAAGGAGAGTAGGGCGACGATCGAGGCGGCCCCCAATACGAGCAGTGCGAGGACAGCTCCTGGAGAGACCCGGTTGGCATCCACCGTATGCGCCGTCATGAAGGAATCATACGATCGCCACGCTCCTGTGAACAGACGAGATGCGGACGGCCCGGCACCACTGCGGCGGGGCTAAGTTGTCGGCCATGACTGCGGAGACCACCACAGACGAAGCCCGCATAGACAGCCTGCTGGATCGACTGCTGGCGGATCACGATCCCCATGGCGACCGCTACGAGTTCATGGGTGCTCAGTTCGATCTAGGACTGGCCTGGGTTCATTTCGCGGAGGGTGAAGGCGGCCTTGGGCTGTCGCGTCGGCTTCAGAAACGCATCGACGACCGGCTGGACGAGGTCACTCCCCATCGGCCCTCCTTCTTTCACGTGATAGGCCACGGTATGGGCGCACCGGTCATGGTGACCCATGGAACTGAGGACCAGAAACGACGCCACCTCCGCCCCCTGTTCACGGGTGAAGAGGTCTGGTGCCAGCTGTTTTCCGAGCCAGGAGCCGGGTCCGATGTCGCCGGCCTAGCCAGCCGTGCCATCAAGGACGGCGACGAATGGGTTGTGAATGGGCAGAAAGTCTGGACCACCGTGGCCCATGTCGCCAAGTGGGGCATGCTCGTCGCCCGCACAGATCCAGATGCTCCCAAGCACCTCGGCATGACGTATTTCCTGATGGACATGAAGGCTCCGGGTATCGAGGTCAAGCCGCTACGCCAGATCACCGGCGAAGCGGAGTTCAACGAAGTCTTCATGACAGACGTGCGGATCCCCGACTCGCAAAGGCTGGATGCGGTCGGCGCCGGGTGGCGGGTGGCGTTGACCACATTGATGAACGAAAGAGTCGCAATCGGCGGCCGTGTCCAACCTCGCAACTCAGGCGCTATCGGCGACCTGCTCAAGGTGTGGAAGGAGTACGGCGGAGACGACCATGACCGTGACGAGATCATGAAGCTGTGGGTCGAGGCCGAGGCCGCCCGGCTCACCAACATCCGCGCCAACCAGAACGCATCGGCGGGCAACCCCGGTCCCGAGGGATCGACGGGCAAGCTCGTTTACGCCGAGCTCAACAAGAAGATCTACCACCTCGCTACTGAGTTGATGGGCCCGGCAGGTATGGGGTACGACTCTTACGAGTTCATCCAGCCGGAGTCCGCAGAGGACATGAGCGACGACACCCGGCGGCGCTTCCTGCGGGTGCGGGCCAACTCCATCGAGGGCGGCACGTCGGAGATCATGAAGAACATCCTTGGCGAACGAGTGCTCGGCTTGCCGGGAGAGCCTCGGGTGGACAAGGACGTCCCCTGGTCCGAGGTGCCGCGCAACTAGGTGGTCTCAGCCGGTTGCGCGTCGCCGGGCTCGAATCCGTCGAGGACTCCCTTTCCGTGCTCGCAACAGGAAGGTCGGTCACAGCGCTCCCCGATCAACAGTGAGATATGCGTTGGCCCGGTCGACGCCGCTCAGCTCCTGTTGGCGATCGGTTCAGGCCGGGCTGCGCAAGATCAAGCCAGACGGCCCGGCACGTCCTTGCGGCTCGGCAGCACCGCGCCGACCACCGGGCGTACTCGGATGCGGGCATCGACCACTCGGACACCGTCGCCCGGTTCGAGTGCTTTCACCGGATTGAGATCCATTTCGGCGATCTCCGGGTTGTCATCGATCAGCGCCGACACTCGTTGCAGCAACTCGACTAGAGCATCGACATCTCCGGCGGGCTCCCCGCGGTAACCCTCGAGCAGTTTGGCCGCCCTGACCTCCGCGATCATGTCGCGCGCCTCGGTGTCTGAAAGCGGATTGATGCGGAAGGCGACGTCCTGCATCAACTCGACGAAGATGCCGCCAAGACCGAAGACAACGAGCGGGCCGAACAGCGGATCTTCAGTCATACCAACAATGACTTCGTGGCCCGACCGGACGAATTCCTGCACAACGGCACCTTCGGCATCGTCGGCGATGGCAGTGACCCGGTCAAACGCCTCACGCACCGCACCGTCTCCCATCACGTTCAACGCTACGCCACCGACGTCGGACTTGTGGAGAACAGAAGGGGCCACGACCTTGAGTGCGACCGGCGTCCCCAGCTCGGCAGCAATCTTGACCGCCTCGTCCGCTGTCTCCGCGACGCGGGAACGAACGATCGGGATCCCGTACGAACCGAGAAGCTCCTGCACCTCATGGTCGGCGAGCCACACGCCGTCTTGGGTGGCATGGCCGAGCGCATTGCGAATCACCTTCTCGGCCGCAACCCGATCGACGTCTCGGGGACGCTCATATTCGCCCTCTGGCTTGTTTCGCCACTCGGCGTAGGTCGCGGCCTCGGCCAGCGCCTTGGCGGCCGCCTCCGGGTAGTTGTAGACGGGAACGGGATAGTCGTCTGCACCATCGGGCAGGCCACCCATATAGACGGCGAGCAGCGTCTTGTCCGCAGCTGGTTCGGGATTCGCAGTAATCGTCGACTCCACTGCCGCCGCCACTGCAGTTGACCCACCGCGGTCGGTTGGGATGTGGATCACAACTACGGCGTCCACTTCGTCCGATCCGAGCAGCGATTCGAGACAGGCTGAATACTGGGGTGGGCCTGCAGAAGCCACCATGTCGATCGGATTGGCGGCGCTCGCCTCGGGCAGAAGGTGCTGCCTGATGTCGCCCTGTAACTCATCGGAGAGATTCGGTAGGACGAGACCCTGCGCTTCCAGTGCGTCTGCGGCCAGAATCGCCGGGCCCCCTGCGTTGGAGAGCACGGCAACTCTGCGTCCATTCGGCAGCGGTTGCTGAGCCAGCAGCGAGGTCACCGCAAAAAGCTCATCGAGCGTGTCGGTACGAATCACGCCGCTCTCGAGGAACAGAGCATCGACGGCGTGGTCGAGGCTGGCCAGCGCTCCCGTGTGGCTGCTCGCCGCCCGTGCTCCGGCGCTCGATCGGCCCGATTTCACGGCGACGATGGGCTTGCTACGGCTGATGCGTTTGGCGAGCCTGCCGAAGCGCCGTGAGTTACCGAACGACTCCATGTAGAGCAAAATCACGTCGGTGGCCGGATCATCCTCCCAGTACAAGAGCAGGTCGTTCGAACTGACGTCGAGCCTGTTGCCGAGCGAGACAAATGTCGAAATCCCGATGTTGAGCTCGTCGGCCTGCTGCAGGATCGCCAACCCGAGGGCACCGCTCTGGCTGGCCATCGCAACGTTGCCAGCGGGTGGAAAGAAGGGCCCGAACTGGCCGTCCATGACGATCTTCGAGTCGGTGTTGAGGACGCCCATGCAGTTCGGCCCTACCAGACGCATCCCATTCTTGCGGGCAATTGCACGGAGCCGACGTTCCACCTGCTCGCCATCTTCACCCGTCTCGCCGAAACCGGCCGAGATCACTACGACACCGCGCACACCCTTTTCACCACACTGTTCGAGCACTTCAGGCACGAAGCGAGCAGGCACGACGATGAACGCCAGGTCCACTGAATCAGGAATGTCTAGCACCGAGTCGTATGCCCGCACGGAATGAACGAACTCAGCGGACGGATTCACGGGATACACGGGGCCGGTGAAACCTCGCATGAGGAGGTTCTCCATCAGACGGCCACCAATCGAATCTGCGTCCCTGCTGGCGCCCACGACCGCAATAGACGCGGGATACAGAATCGGCATCAGCGACGCCGTGGTGGCGCGCTTTTCATGTTCCCACTCCGCTTCGCGCGCTTCGAGTGAGTACTCGATCGGGAACTCCACCGAGTAGACGCCCCCATCGAGCTGGCGGTGCAGCGTATAACCCGAACCGCGGAACATGCGCAGCATGCCGTGGTTCTCGGCGAGCACCGTTGCTTCGAACTCGGAGATGCCTTTGAGCCGGGCGTAGACGGTGAGGTGCTGGAGTAGCCGGCTGCCAATTCCCCGACCCTGCCGATCGTCCTGCACGAGGAACGCGACCTCGGCGACCCGTCCCCCATCGCGAGCCGTCTGACCCGGCAGCACGTCGTATCTTCCGACAGCCACCATGTCGTCACCGTCGAGCACGATGAACGCCATCCGATCGTCGTAGTCGACATTCGTGAAGTAGCGCAGCTCCTCGGGAGATAGCTCCCGCTTGGCCTTGAAGAATCGGTAATAGAGGCTCTGCGGCCCCACCCGGGTGATGAAATCCTGCTCGAGCTCCAGGTCTTCGGGCTTGATCGGGCGCATTTGCACGACCTCGCCGTCTCGCAGGAGAAGGTCGAATTCGAAGTCGCTCGGGTACTCGGCCATCAGCACGAGGCTACATCCAAAAGGGCAACCCAAATCCAACCTTCGACCCGGGCTGCCAGGGCGTACGGCGCCATTGGCGCCTACCGCTCCGCAGTGGTCCCGACGCTGAGTTGGTGTGACGCGGACCGGAGATCGTCTTCACTGCGGCGGCCTCGACCACCCTGAATAGCTGATTGTCGACACCGGATCGAGCTTGCGGTACAAGCGGCTCCCCGCCGAGCCCAGTGGTCCCGAGCCGATATAGATCTCCCTGCCACCAAGCCGTGCTTGGGCCGCAAAGCAGGAAAGAACGATCGCTCTACCGAGGCCGTGCCCCTGGAAGTCGGGGTGGGTGGCGATCGGGTCAATGCTGCCTACTCCGGAGTTGGCGTCGACGGTGCCACGGCAATAGGAGGCGATTCGACCGTCATCGCTGCGGGCGACCACGTTGAGCTCGGGACGGTACAGAGGGTTGGTGGCAAGGCTGCGCATGATGGCGGCCCGGTCACCCTCCCCTCCGAATGCGTCCTTGAGACAGCGGTCGATCTCGGAGTAGTCCGATTCCCCGGATACGTGATCGATGACGAATCCGTCGGGCGCCCGAGGACTGACGACTTGGGTGACGTCGTATCGCCACCCCACCTCGGCCACGGCGCCCCTCTCGAAACCCCGCGCTGCCAGCACATCATGAACCCAGGTTGCGTCATCGGAGGGATAGAGCGTCAGCTTCTCTCCTTCTCGCTTCTCGAGCAGCCCTTCAAGACCAACACCAACGAGCTCGGGGTCCACGGAGGAGGTCAAGATGCAATGGTCGTCGGCGCCGACTTCGGCGATCACCAGCGCTGCGATGACACCGTCACGCCGAATGATCTGACCATGACGCCCGAAGAACCCCGGTTCAGCTCGATCGCGCAAAGTGTTGCCGCCCCACCGCCAGTCGATGAAACGACCGGTTTCCCATCCCCAGGTGTGCTCAGCGAATGGGTTGGCCGACTGCACAAACGCGATGGCGTCATCGATCTCACCGTCACCCAGCGGTTCAGTTGTGATAGACATCTCGCACCTTCCGCAACCCTCTGGTTCGATATGGAGCAAGAGCTATCTTCGCTGAATGCATGACGCCGAGCTGCGCTACTCGATCTACCGAACGTTTGCCGACGCCGGTGGGCCGCCGACCTTTGCCCAACTCGTAGCCTGGTGCGGCGGTTCAGAGGCTGCCCAGGCCGCACTGCGGCGATTGCATGACGCCCACACGATCGTGCTCGATGCAGACGGAGCCATCCGTATGGCGCTGCCCTTCTCCGCGGTCGACACCGGTCATTCGGTTGTGTCAGGCGACGAGTCTTGGTGGGCCAACTGTGCATGGGACACACTGGCGATACCGGCTGCGCTCGACATCGACGCCGCCATCGAGGCGACATGGCTCGACACCGGCGAACCGGTCGATCTCGCCATCGTGGACGGGGAGCTGCGCCATGCAGACGGTTTCATCCATTTCGAGATTCCCGCCAGGCGGTGGTGGGACGACATCGTCGAGACTTGACGGACAATTCGCTTCCTCCGGTCGGAGAGAAACGCACCGTCTGTAGGAGCTGCAGCTCCACTCGAAGTCATGTGGCCGCTGAGCATGGAGTGGTACGGCGACAGGCTCGATCCCGACTACTCCGCCAAACCGGTTGGGGAACTACAGGCCATGCTCAACCGCGCAGGCCTAGTCGGCGACTTCTGGCGGCTGGAACCATGACCGATTCAGGGAGTGCGTCTGAATGGAGCTCGTGGCGAGATGCGCAACAATGGGTAACAGACCGTGATTGGAAGTTGCTTGCGACTGGCGATTGGTCATGGGTGTATCGGGATCCAGCTGCGCACCGCGTGTGGCGAATCACCCCTTTCGACCCCGCGTTCGATCTCTTCGCACAATTCTGCATGGCAAATCGCGGCAACCCGCACCTACCTCTAATCGAACAACACAGCTCGTACACGGGTGGTGGCGGTAGCACGACCGTCATGGAGCTGCTTCATCCGGTGGCAGCCGATGCGGCCAAGACCTGGCTGGACAGTCTCGATGAAGGCGCTACGCCCGAGCTGGCAATCTTGCGCGAAGGGCTCGGAAACGTCCAAATTGGCACGGAAACGCCCCTGTTCGCCGGATTGGATCGCAACCCGGCCAACGTACTGCAGAGAGAATCCGACGGCCGACTCGTCCTCACCGATGCGTTCTGGATAGAGGGCCCGGAACTACTCAGAATCATCACGGAAGAGCCTGCCGCGGCTTTGGCCCTCTACCCGCTCGCCGGCCTGAGCAACTGGGCGCATCTGCCGTGTATGAACTCGGAAACAACCTCGATGATCTTGCAGCAGATCGAGTCTGTGGTCTAAGCAGCGGTGCCCGCTGCGCGATGGGGAGTCCGGCTGCAGACAACTCGGTGAGGACGCAACCGAACCGGCAAATCATTTGTGCAGACGAGCGCCAGGAGATGGAAGCGCGGAGTATGCGACACGGTCGGGGCCAGAGCAGCAGGCAATGACCTCGCCGAAGCTGAGCGCCGCTACGTCGGGCATCGGAGTTGCGTCGTAATCAAACGACTCCGCTGGTCGGCTCCTGCAGACTGCTGCCTGGCACTAAGGCGGCACCGTCGCCCGGCTGTCGGTGCGCGTCAGTCGGCCCTCCGCCACGGTGACTGCGGCATGCCTCGCTCCTCGATGAGGTCTAATGCCGCCGCCGTATATCGATCCGCGTCCGCCACGTTGCCTGTGGCCCGCGATGCCTCAGCAGCAAGCTTCATGGCCCAGGCGGCGTTGCGCCCGTCTCCCGATGCGGTCGACACCTCCACGGCCTTCTCGGCGAGCTGCACGGTCCTGTCGAATCGTTGCTGCTCGAGAGCGACCTGGGCAAGCACCGTGAGTGCCCACCCGGTGGCTCGTTTGTCGCCGAGCCGGGTGAAGGCTTCGAGTGACTGCTGCGCGGCCGCCTCTGCCGCAGCCACATGGCCGGCAGCCAGAAGGGAGAGGCCGTCGTGATTGTCTGCCCAGGCCTGCAGCCACGGCTCGGCTAGCTCCGTTGCGATGGAACGCACTTCAGAATTCCGGCGTGAGGCCTCGCGCGGGTTGCCCTTGATCCGCGCCTGCAGCGCAGTCCCGGTCAACGTTGCCGCCAATCCGAGGCGATCACCTTGTTCGGTAGCGATCCGAAGACCTTTGGCGGACAGATCGGCTGCGCGCTCGTACTGACCGAGCTCCCAGGCGAAGAACCCGGCCCAGGACGTGAGGAGCGCCACATTTTTCGCTCGCTCCGGCGGTTCAGCATCGAGGAAGCGGCTCATCCAGGTGGAAGCCTCGCTGAGGCTGCCGCGCCAATCCCAGAACCTCGAGTTCCAGACAGCGATCGCAATCCCGGGTCGAAGGCGGTTCGTCTCCAGGCTCCACGCCATGGCGGCCCGCATGTTGTCTTGCTCTTCGACGAACGCAGCAAATGCGGCGAGTTGACGGGTCGTCTGTAGTCCGTCGTCTAGCTGCTGAGCGAGGGTGGCGTAGTAGTCGAGGTGTCGGTCGCGATATGACCGCAGCTGGCCCGCAGCCTCCAGTTGCTCGACACCGAACACCCGCAGCGTCTCGAGGACCCGATAGTGCGACGTCGGGGCATCGGTCATCTCTCGCGCGATGAGCGACCGCTGCAACAGTCGACCGATCATCCCCAAAGCTTCCGATTCCGGCACATCGGTGATCGCAGCGGCGGCAGCAGTGTCGAAACTCCCGGAGAAGACGGCCAGCGTGCGGAAGAACTCCTGTTCTTCCTCATCAAGCAGCCCAAAGCTCCACTCCACAGCGTTGCGGAGGTTGCGCTGCAGCTTCGGCGCGTCGTCAGCGGATCCTTCCAACACTGCAAACCCGTCGGACAGCCGTTGAGCTGTTTCAGCGGCTCCGAGTACAGCAGCCTGGCCCGCTGCCAGTTCGATCGCGAGAGGCATCCCGTCGAGCGCTTGGACGATGGTGGCGGCAGCCGCCATCGACGCCGCGCCTGTGTCGAAGCTCGGGTCGGCGGCTCGTGCTCTTTCCATGAACAGCTGAACCGCCGAAATCGTCTCGAAGTCATCCAAAGGCGAGCTGGACTCTCCGGGAATCTGTAGCGGCGGCAGCGCCAGCCGCTGTTCGCCCTCGATATTCAGTGCAATCT
>JAHEJX010000005.1 GCA_024638645.1 Actinomycetes bacterium | reverse complement strand
GCGGAACTGCGGACGGGCTTCGAAGAAGCCCGCGTGCCCGGAAGAGGATTCGAACCTCTACGTCCCGTGGGGACAGCGGATTTTAAGTCCGCCGCGTCTGCCAATTTCGCCATCCGGGCGAGCGAGAACAAGGGTACTGATGCGGGAAGGTCGCAGTGCCGGTCAGCGGTATCGGTGGTTTCGTCGTCGAGCCGAATCTCAGGTTGCCAACCGCGTTGGGTGCCGGCTACTCGGACAACTTCGTGAGCATCCGCCACAGCTCCGTGCGTTGGTCCGGGGTGAGATCCGTTCCCGGTAGGACATTGGTCATATGTGGCTGGCGATCCAGGTAGAAGCCCCCCGACTGCCACGTCATGTCTAGCGACGCTGCCAGCCATGTGATCGTGTCCGCCCCCTGGGCCGCACTACGCAGCAGGGGCCCGATCAGACGGCGAAACGCTGGAAGCGAAACTTCGAGACCGGGGGTATCGGCCCATCCAGGATGCATCGCGTTGGCGGTAACCCCCGTCTCGGCGAGCACTTCCGACCACATCTCAGTCAGGATCACTTGGATCCTCTTGGTGCGGGCGTAGGCTTTGGCGCCGTTGTACTCACCCTTGTCCCACTGGAGATTCCCGAGGCTGACCCCTTGGGTGTACATACCGCCCGATGACACGTTGATTATGCGAGAGGGAGCGGACTCTTGGAGCCGGGGCAGCAAGCGGTTCGTGAGGACGAAACCGGACAGCACGTTGGTTGCGAGCGTCAGTTCGATGCCCTCAGCCGTTTCCTGGCGTTCCTCGAACAGCGCTCCGGCATTGTTGATGAGCACGTGGATCTCACTGTGGGCTGCAAGCAATCGATCTGCGAGTGCCGCCACTTGATGGGTGAGACTGAGATCTGCGATCTCGTAGCTGAGATTGGGATTGTCGGCCGATGCTCCTATCTCTTCGACAGCGCGGGCGGCTTTGACCTCGTTGCGAGCGACCAAAACAATGTGGGCTCCGAGCGCCGCCAGTTGTTCCGCCGCTGCCCTGCCCAAACCGGACGTGGCGCCGGTGAGGATGACGGTGCGCCCCTCCATCCGGGGCAGTTGATTCCACTTTCCACTGCGCAGGGCATATCCGAGCTTCGTGAAGCCCGCCATGCCGCCCACAACCGTTCGGTCGGCCAGCGAATTCAGCAGCGAGGGTTTCACTCGACCTCGCCCAGTTCGGCCGCGAGGCCATCGAGTGCCTTCTCTCCAACTCTGTCGAGAGCCCTACCCATGAATGGAGCGATGAGCTTCATGAACCCATTGAATTGCAGGTCGGCGGTGTAACTGATCTCGGTGCCTGCCGGAGTCTCGGCAAAACGAATATCGTCGATCGCCTTGAGAGTGGATCCAGTCCCCTCGAGCACGACGCGGTGCGGCGGCTCGTAGTGAGCGATTGCATAGGTCATCGGCGATTGCCTGGGGCCGAACTTGACGATCACGTCAAATGTCGAGCCAACGCCCAGGTCACCAGCATCGGTTCGTGCGGATTTGGCAAGTCCGGGGTCCCAGTTCTCGGCGTTCGCAAAGTCGGCGGTGTAGTCGAACGCGTCCTCGAGGGACGCTGCCACTAGGCGGGTCTCGTTCAGCTGGGTCATATGGGCTCCTGTTTAGTCCATTGAAGATACGGACTCGTCTCGACTTCGGGATGTCGCGCAGAGAGTGTTGCCTGATGACTAGTCATCAGGCAACCAGTCGACCTAGTCAATAGGCCGATCGACCTGAATCACTTGGGTGCACTCAAGCTATGGGCGCCGAATGCCGTTAACCACAGTACGTGGTCGTTTGGGGACACCGTCGGCCGCGAAGGCATAACGCAATTAGGGGTGATCCATGAGTCCTGATCGCGTGCTTGAAAGGCAAGCTAACGCTGCGCCCGAAGAGCGCACGGCTGACGTTGTCCCCAAACGCCCACCGGGCCGATCGGTCCCGCAGCGCCCATTGGGGCGCTACGTGGTGGCCTTATCGGCTATCGGGCTTCTCGCAATCGCTTCGACATTCTTGACATCGGCGGCACTCAACCGCCAGGAAAAGGATGCCGGAGTCATCAACACCGCTTCCCAGCAAGTGATCTTGTCCCGGCAGATAACGGAATCCGCCCGCGAGCTCGAGGTGGGCAACGGAGCCATGGCTTCCCGGGTACTGGAGGAGTCGCTCAACCAACTGGCTCTGACCCACGTCGACCTTCTGTTCGGAGACGAGGAAGCAGGAATACCCGGAGACCTGTCTCCGGAGCTAAACGCTCTCTACGATTCGCTCGAACCGCACTACGCCGAGGTAGTGAAACGCGCCAGCGGGATTCTCATTCTCACCGACGCCCAGCTCGAGGTTCCTCATGAGCAGGTCGAGGAGCTTGCCGCCAACGCTGAGCTCTACGAGACCGCGATGGGCTCGATCATCTTCCGCTATCAGACCGAGGCCGAAGCTCGGGTGGCCAATCTGCGAGTTCTCGAATATGCCCTGCTTTCTTTGACGGTTCTGGTGCTGATCATGGAGGCACTGTTTCTGTTCCGGCCGGCAGCTTCGGCAACAAAGCGCAAGTGGGAGGAGCAGCTGGCAACTCACCTCGAGGAGCGGGAAGACGACCAGCGGCGCATGAGTTACCTGGCCCGATTTGATCCGCTGACGGGGCTGATCAACCGCTTCATGTTCTCCGACCGGCTCCAGGGTGCAATCGCCAGGGCTCGCCGCGAGGGTGGCCTCGTCTCCCTGATGTTCCTCGATCTCGACGAGTTCAAAGCGGTCAACGACCACTACGGGCACACCACCGGTGATGAACTGCTCCAGCAAGTTTCCGAGCGACTCAAGGAGGCTGTGCGTGAGAGCGACACCGTCGCTCGCATCGGCGGCGATGAGTTCACGATCGTTCTCGAGGGCAGCCAACGCGTCGAGGACGCCGGGCACGTCGCCACGAAGATCTTGCGAGCCCTCGAGGTGCCGTACGAGATTGCGGGCCGTACGCTCCACATCACCGCGAGCATCGGCATTGCGCTGTATCCCATCGACGGGGAAGACGCCGACGGCCTGCTGCGGGATGCTGACATTGCCATGTACAGCGCCAAGTCGGCGGGACGCAATACCTATCAGTACTTCACTCCTGAACTGCGCGAGCAGACCTCGGAGCGCCTCTTCCTGATCGACGGCCTACGACGTGCACTCGACTCGGGCCGTGAGCTCAACCTGCTGTACCAACCGTATGTCGACATGGCCACCGGCAGTGTGCTCGGCGTCGAGGCGCTGGCGAGATGGAACCATCCGCAGCTCGGGCTCGTGTACCCCAACCGGTTTGTGCCGGTGGCTGAAGAGACCGACCTGATAATCCCGATGGGTGAGTGGGTGCTGCACGAGGCTTGCCGGCAGCTGAAGGAATGGCACGACGAGGGCGTCCCGGAGATTTCGGTTTCGGTCAATGTGTCGTCGCGGCAGTTGCGGCGCGGCAATCTCGTCGAATCTGTCGAAGCTGCGGTGCACGCCGCAGGGCTCGATCCGAAGTTCCTGGAGATCGAGCTGACCGAAGGCACCCTCGGTGACGACACCGAGCTTGCCAGACGCACGCTCGAGAGGCTGCGCAATCTCGGGGTGAACGTCTCCATCGATGACTTTGGTACCGGCTACTCGTCGCTCAGCTACCTCCAGCACTTCCCGATCGACAAGTTGAAGATCGACAAGAGCTTCGTCAACGAAGTGAGCGACACGACCAGCTCGGCCCTTCCGGCGGCAATCATCGGGCTGGCGAAGAGCCTCGGTCTCGACGTCATCGCGGAAGGTGTCGAAACCGCCGAGCAGATGCGGCAGTTGGCCGAGCTCGGTTGCTACAAGATGCAGGGGTTCCTGTTCAGTCGTCCGCTTTCGGCCACCGACGTGGGATCCTTCGTCAACGACGCCTTTTCCGACGAGTCAGACCAGTTCCTCGCAGAGGATGCCACTGTTCAGAGGTGAGGCGCAGCTGCTTTAGGCTCATCCCATGCGATCTAAACCTTCCCGACGAGCCGGCGTAGCACGTGTCAATCTGGTGGCTGTTCTGGCCGCCCTCGCAGTTCTGGTGCCCATCACCCAGTCCGAAGCCAGTGCCTCGATAACGGAGGACGTCGACCTGGCTGTCGTCGCCTCGGGCCTGTCGCTTGCCGTCGACTTGGCGGCGCCGCCGGGAGACGATCGGCTCTTTGTCGTCGAGAAGGTTGGGCGCATTCGAATAATCAAGAACGGCAACGTGCTGAGTACACCGTTCCTCGATATCACCGGGCCGGTGCGGAGTTCGGCGAATGAACAGGGCCTGCTCGGATTGGCGTTTCCAGCGGACTACGCAGAGACCGGCCTGTTCTACGTCCATTACACGTCGGACGCGGGCAGTGGTGACACGGCCATCGCGGAATACAAGGTGAGCGCCGATCCAGATGTGGCGGACGCCGCGAGCGGTCGGATCCTCTTCACCAGAGATCAGCCCAACACCAACCACAATGGCGGCGGCATTCACGTCGGGCCGGATGGGTACCTGTACGCCAGCCTCGGGGACGGCGGCGGCGGGGGCGATCCCGGGGAGCACGGGCAGAACATCAACACGACCCTCGGCACCATCATTCGCCTGGATCCGGCCACGGGCGAAGCCGCCCCGGGCAACCCCTTCATCGACGCCGCAGGTGCCGATGAGATTTGGGCATACGGTCTGCGCAATCCGTGGCGCTTCTCTTTTGACCGCGCTACCGGCGATATCTATATCGGCGACGTGGGCCAAGGCGCGCTCGAGGAGATCGACGTCGCACCTGCGGGCGATGGCGGTCTCAATTTCGGATGGGACGCCTACGAAGGTACGAACTGCTTCGAAGGACCGTGTGACACTGCGGGCAAGGTCTTTCCGGTTCTGGAATACGGCCATCGCTCCGGGGGAGCTTGCGGCGGCTCCGTAACAGGCGGATACGTCTATCGAGGCAATGAGCTGCCGTGGCTCAGGGGCCACTACTTCTACGCCGACTGGTGCCACGGGGACCTCAAAAGCTTCCGGCTACACAACGGCAAAGCCAAGGACAGAACCAACTGGAGCGACATCCTGGGGGCTCCGGGGTTCATCACAGCATTTGGTGAAGACGGCTTTGGTGAGCTCCACATGCTGGCCCAGGGCAACGTCTACAAGTTCACGTCGGAGCGGGGACCTGAGTGTGATTTCAACGGTGATGGATATGCAGACGTGCCTGTGGGGATCCCAGGCGAGTCGCACAGCGGAGCGAAAAGCGCGGGCCGGGTCATGGTTTTCTGGGGCAAGGCGGGACCGATCGACCCAACAGTTAACTCGAACTATCGCCAGGGCGGCAACGGGCTGCCCGGCGCTCCCGAAGAGAATGAGGAATTCGGCGCAGCCCTGGCCTGCGGCAACTTCAACGGCGACGCCTACTGGGATTTGGCCATCGGCGTGCCCGGAGAGGGCGGTGGCGCGGTTCAGGTGCTCTACGGCGGCGCCGGCGGGCTGGCGACAACCGGGTCGGACACGTGGACGCAGGTGAATCTGGGTGTTGGGGCAGAGGGCGCCGCCGACGCCTTCGGGTTTGCGCTCGATGCCGGTGATATCAACCGAGATGGCTATGACGATCTAGCCGTTGGTGCTCCTGGCGACAACGAAGCCGGGGCGAGTAGCTCGGGCACTGTGACGGCGATATTCGGATCGTCGTCCGGCCTCGCCACAGCTGGGGCCAGGTTGCTCCATCAGTCGTCGCAGGGGATCGTCAACACCGCGGCAGAGAACGAGAACATGGGTTACTCGGTCGCAGTCGGCGATGTAGATGGAGATGGTTTTGCCGACGTGGCAGCCGGTGTGCCCGGCGAGGCTGTGGGCGGCAAAGCGGGTGCCGGTGCGGTCGCAGTGATCTTTGGGCAAAAGTCTGGCCTCGGCCCCCGCGACACGCTCGTTCATCGCAACAAAGCGGGCATCCGGGGGGCGCCGGGCACCGGCGCCGCCTTCGGGCAAGAAGTCGAGATCGGTCGCTTCGACAACAACGGCTTTGACGACCTCGCAGTCGGCGTCGCCGGCAGGAATGGTTCGGGAGCGGTCCAAGTGATCTACGGAAACGTGGGCGGATTGTCGGCCAGGGACCAAGTGTTCCGACAAGGCATCGACGGGCTGAGTGACACATCGGAGCCGGGCGACGGCTTTGGTGCGTCTTTGGCGGCAGGGGACACCGATGGTGACGGTTTCGACGAACTTGCCATTGGAGCTCCTGGAGAGGATCACAGTGCCGTGACGAATGGGGGCATCGTCAGCGTCGTTCCCGGAGCGCCGGCCGGACTGGATGTCGCTGGGCACACTACGTGGCACCAAGAGATCGAAGGCATCAAGGGTGTCGCCCAAAGGAACGATGCATTTGGGGCGTCGCTGCGCCTTCTCGATACCCGAGGCGATGGCAGGCTCG
Organism: Actinomycetes bacterium; assembly: GCA_024638645.1. Classification (GTDB taxonomy): domain Bacteria; phylum Actinomycetota; class Acidimicrobiia; order Spongiisociales; family UBA5794; genus JAHEJX01. The sequence continues at coordinate 72,346 of JAHEJX010000005.1, read as the reverse complement.
ATCTCATCGTCGGCTCACCGCAGAGGAATCGGGGAGGCGAAGTGAACTGGTTCAGAGGACTCGCCGCTGGACTCACGGTCGTCGGAGATAGGCGGTGGACACAGAATTCGCCCGGCGTCGTAGGCGACTCGGAAAAACTCGACTTCTTCGGCGGCGCTCTCTAAGCGGCTTCCCTGTAGATGACAGTGCCCCAGTGAGCTCCGGCTCCGTAGGCGGTGAATGCAACATCTGTGCCGGCTGTCACGGCTCCAGCTTTGCGTTGCTCGTGGAATAGGATCGGCAATGTGCCTGCGGTCGTGTTTCCGTACCGGTCGATGTTGATGGGAACTTGGTGCGGCTCCAGCTTGAGGCCGCGACGCACGCCCTCGACGATGCGGGCATTCGCCTGGTGAGCGATGACGAGCGTCGTGTCGTCGAGTTCGACCTTGGCGTCGGCCGCGGCGATCACAACCGACTCCGGCATGCGGGTTACAGCTTGTTTGAACAACTCACGCCCTCGCATCGAGGGAAGATGGACCTCGGCTTCGAGCTGGGCCAGGTCGATATACGGCTGATGACGAAAGCCGACCCCCGGCACATGAATGAGGTCGAAGAAGCTGCCGTCTGTGTGCAGGCTACGTGACAGAATCCCGGAGTCTGTGTCCTCGGATGCCTGGAGAACCATGGCGCCGGCCCCGTCGCCGAACAGCACGGCCCAACCTCGATACTTGGTCAGTCGCTCGTACTCGCCTTCGCTCGCCGTGGGTTTCGTCGGATCGAGCAGGATGTCCCAACTATCACCGAACGGGAGAAATCCGGCGTGAGTCTCCGCTCCGATCACAAGTGCGTTGCGGGCTCGGCCGCCCGCCAGCATTGCATCGGCGAGATCCATCCCGTATAGGAATCCGCTGCATTGCTGTCTGATGTCGTAGGCGGGCACCGACAACAATCCCATCTTGGTTTGAGTCAGTGCCGCAATGCCGGGGGCAAGCGAGTCCGGAGTCATCGTTGCGGTGACCAGCAGGTCGATATCGGCCGGCTGCAAGTTGGCGTCTGCAACAGCTGCTAGCCCGGCGGCTGCCGCAAGATCCGATGCGCCAACGCCCGGCGGAGCGAAGTGGCGCTGGCGCACGCCGCTGCGAGACGCAATCCACTCATCGCTGGTGTCCATGATTCGAGCCATGTCGTAGTTGGTCACGACCTGCTCTGGGATTGATATTCCTGTTCCCACGATCTTGCTGCCCATTGCGGTCAGGTTAGGGTCGCAGCGAATGGTCGACTCGAACATGTTCACGAGCGGCATCAGCGTGGGCACTCAGCCACCGTTGAGCCGAATCAATCTGCTGACACGCGTCGGGCAGGCGACAGGCTTCGACGTGGCATGGGTGGTCGACCATTTCATGGGCTTCTTCCCGCAAGCCATCTGGGACAAAGACTTCACCTGGGCAGCCTCCGCCGGGTCTACTCCTCACGCTTACTTCGACTATCAGGCCGTCATGGCTCACCTGGCGCGCAAGAACATGCACATCGGCGTTGGGGTGACGGAGCCGATCCGCCGCCATCCGGTACTGCTCGCCCAATTTGCGATGACACTGTCACATATGGCTAAGAAAGCGCCCATCTTGGGTATTGGCTCAGGCGAGCGCGAGAATGTAGAGCCATATGGCCTGCCGTTCGACAAGCCGGTTAGTCGCCTCGAAGAGGCGCTGCAGCTGATTCGAGCCTGCCTGGAGTCACAAGGGCCCATCAGCTTTGACGGTGCCTTCTTCAAGCTCGACAAAGCGATCATGGACTTGCGGCCGAAGGTGGGTAACGAGCCCCAAATCTGGGTTGCAGCTCACGGCCCTCGCATGCTTCGGCTCACCGGCCAATTCGGAGACGGGTGGTATCCGACCCTGCCGATGACGCCACACGAATATGAGACTGCATTCCGCCAGATCCAGGGGCACGCCCGCCGCGCAGGTCGCAACGAAGGTGCGATTGTCGCCGGATGGCAGGCCTTTACTGTGATCGGTAGGAGCGAACAGCATGCCAGGGAGATCCTCGAGTCGCGTCCGGTGCGGCTGGTGAGTCTGCTGGCCCCGGCGCACATCTGGCAGAGCGTCGGTCTCGAGCACCCTTTCGGCTCCGATTTCGGCGGGATGATCGACTTCGTGCCGCCCTACTACAGCCGGAAGCAGCTCGAAGACGCAATGCGCAAGGTAGAACCGGAGTTGATTGCGAAGTTCGTCGTTTGGGGGACACCGGAGACGATCGTGAAGAGAATGTACGACTATCAAGATGCCGGCCTGCGTCATCTCGTACTCTCGCCGGCGTCCGCGCTTTATTCGCGCAGGGACGCCCTGTACTCGATGCGCGCCGTCCTCTCTATCCAGAGGCGACTGCGCAGCCGTTTCGCAAACGTCAGCGAAGGCCCTTAGCCGCATTACCGTAGCGGCCGTTCCCCGAATCCTCAGAGACGCCCAATGATCATTGCTCGCGAAATCGCCATCGAAGCCGGCGTGCGTCGGTTGATCTCGCACGCCTCGTTCACCGTCAACGCGGGCGACAAGATCGGCCTCGTCGGCGCAAATGGGGCGGGTAAGACGACCCTGCTGCGTACGTTGGCGGGCGAATTGGAGCCGGAGGAGGGCTCGATCGTGCGATCGCACGTCATTGGGTACCTGTCCCAGGAAGCGGCGCTGGTCGAGCTCGCCGACAACGAGACCACAGCTCTCGAACGCATCCTCAAAGCACGCTCCATTGGGGATCTGGAGCGGCGCATGGAGGACACCAGGGCCGCAATGGAGCGCGTCACAGGTGTTGAGCGCGACCGCCTGATCAAACGTTTTTCGCGTCTCGAGGACGAGTTCACAGCGCGCGGCGGATATGTGGCCAAGGCTGAAGCCAAGCGGTTTGCGCACTCGCTGGGCATCGAAGCCTCCGAGCTCGATCAGAGGGTGGCGACCATGTCCGGTGGCCAGCGGCGTCGCGTCGAGCTTGCGCGGATCCTGTTTGCCGAAACCGACATCCTGCTCCTCGACGAGCCGACGAACCACCTCGACCTCGATGCCAAAGCGTGGCTCATGGACTTCCTGGCCAACTATCCGGGAGGCCTGCTGGTCATCTCGCACGATCTGCCTTTGCTCGACCAGTCGATCACCTCCGTCCTTGCTGTCGAGAACGGCGAGCTGGAGCCGTTTCGCGGCAACTACAGCCATTTCCTGACGGAACGAGAGAGACGGCGCGAGCAGCGGCTCAGAGAGCGGCGCCACCAGGACGAGAAGATCGCAAAGCTGGAAGAAGGCATTCGCCGCTTCAAAGGAAGTACGGAGAAGATGGCCAAGCGCGCCCGCTCCTGGGAGACACGGGTGGCCAAGCTCAAGGAACAGCGCGTCGAGATCGCTAGACGCGGCAAGGATGTCACGCTGCGTTTCCCCCCGGGCCCGCGGCTGGGAGCCACCCCAGCCAAGGCGGCAGGGTTGGCCAAGGCATTTGGACACAACGTTGTGTTCGTCGACGTCGACGTTGATCTTGACGACGGCGAGCGTTTGATCATCATGGGTCTCAACGGGGCGGGCAAAACGACGTTGCTGCGAATTCTCGCCGGAGTGGAACAGGCAGACATCGGCGAGGTCGAAATCGATTATCGGACATCGATCGGCTACTACGCACAGGAACACGAGGACATCAAACGGGACAAGACCGTGCTCGAACACATGAAGGAAGTCTCGGGAGCGCCTGACTTCACTCTGCGCAACATCCTCGGCCATTTCCTGCTTGCCGACAAGATCGAACAAGACGCCGGGACACTCTCCGGCGGGGAAAAGACCAAGCTGGCTCTGGCCCGCCTCGTCGTAGGGGAGCACAATCTGCTCCTGCTCGACGAGCCGACGAACAACCTCGACCCCCAAGCCAAGGACGCTCTCCTCGCCGCTCTCGAGCAGTTCACCGGCAGCCTCGTCCTGGTCAGTCACGACGCCGAATTCGTCGAGCTCCTGGCCCCAGACCGCGTCCTCCTCATGCCAGAAGGTGACGCAGCCTGGTTCGACGAGAGCATGCTCGAACTTGTGGCGCTCGCATAGCGGCTACGCCGCTGGCGACGAGATAAGGATCAACCGATAGCGCGACTACCCACACCGTTGGAGGAGGACGGCTGCGCACGGCGGGCAGTACTTGATACCTGATACCTGATACCTAATACGCCGAGCGAAGCGAAAGCCGAGCACAGCGATGGCCAGCGCGCAGCGAGCAGAGGCAGCGCCTGGGCCTACAGAACCGAGGCCGCCGGAGGCAAGGGGCCTACTTAGGCCCAGCACGCCACCCCTTTACGAACAGTTCGCCTTCTCGTCCCGAAAAGGGCGCAGGGGTAGGCCTAGACCTTTGCCTCCTGCCGACAAGTGTTAACAAGCCGACCCAATCAGCGACGAGCAGTACCTCTGCCGCATCAACGACATTCTGCCTGTTGTGGCCTTTCGGTGCCATGAAAGACTAGATAAGGAATTGATAAGGCGATGTTGAGATTTGTCGAAGTTGGCCTACCCTGTGTACGCAATGGCATCAGTAGTGATAATCGAAGACGAACTGCGCATCCGCGAATTGGTCGCCAGGGTCCTCGCCGACCGCGGTCATGACGTGGAGGCGAGCTCCACTGCGATGGACGGCTTGCAGACCGTAGTTCGATCTGCTCCAGATCTCGTGATCATGGATATGGGTCTGCCGGATCTCGACGGGAGCGAACTGCTCAAGATGATTCGCGCAGTCAGCGAAGTGCCGATCATCGTGGCGACGGCTCGTAGTGAGGATCGCGACGTCGTCCGCACTCTTGATGCAGGCGCAGACGACTACCTCGTGAAGCCGTTTTCAATCGAGCAACTGGAGGCGCGAGTTCGCGCCGTACTGCGCCGGGTCGGTGCCGACGGCCGACCCGGGCCGATCACGGTCGGCGGCCTCTCGGTGGACGCGGCGGCTCGGGAGGCTCGCCTCGACGGCGAGCGCCTCGATCTGTCCCCGAAAGAATTCGATCTGCTCAGGTTCCTTGCGGAGAGGGCGGGTGACGTTGTGTCGAAACGAGAGCTGCTCGCCGAGGTGTGGAGGCAGCCGTACGGCGGCAGTGAGAAGACTGTCGATGTTCACATTTCATGGTTGCGCAAGAAGCTTGGCGAGTCGGCCGCCGAAAGTCGCTACCTGCACACCGTGTTCGGCGTTGGCGTGAAGCTGGTAGATCCGGCAGCCGCCTAGCCGGGGAATCATGCGCCGCCAGCTTGCCTCGCTTTCAGTCTTCGTGGCTACGTTGGTTGTGCTCGCCGCATTGCTGCCGTTGGCCACGCTCGTCCGCAACAGTGCTCGCAATCAGGCTTTGGCTGTAACCGAGACCGACGCTCAGTCGATTGCCGCCTCCCTGGCAGTCGCCGCCTCGATAGAACCGGAAGCGGGAGTTACCGTTGAGCTCGCCGAAGTCGTCATTGATGCCTTCCAGAGCCGGCGAGGCATATCCATCATTTTCCCCGACGGGACGCACCGCGGAGGCCCTTATCAGGAGGACGCCAACCTCGACAGGGCACGAGAGGGCGATGCGTTCACAGCAACAACGCCCGAAGGTGCTGAGGTGCTGGTGCCTGTCTTTGCAGCGGATGCTCCGGCCGAGGAGGCCGCAATCGTTGTCCGAGCCGTCGTGGGCCGCGATCAATTGCGTGAGGGCGTCTATCTATCTTGGTTTCTCCTTGCGCTCCTAGGGGTTTTTCTAGTTGTGGTGGCAGGAGTGGCCACCGACCGTCTCGGCCGTCGATTCGTGCGGCCTGTGACCGCTCTCTCCGAGGCGGCCCGCGCTCTGGCAACGGGAGATCTCGACACCAGGGTCGTGCCGGCTGGACCCGTGGAAGTCGCCGAGGTGGGCGAGGCATTCAACTTCCTGGCCAGCCGTCTCGAGACCTTGCTGCGTGAGGAGCGCGAAGGAGTTGCCGATCTGTCGCATCGGCTGCGCACCCCGTTGACTGCACTGCGCCTTCAGGCGGAGACACTCCGCGACTCGGAAGATTCGGACGCACTCCTGGCCGACATCGACAAGCTCGAGAGGGCAGTCGACCGGATGATCCAAGATGTGCGGCGGCCGGCGACCGATGGTGAGCTCGAGGCGCCGGTCGCCGATCTCGCCGCGGTCGTGAGACATCGTTCGACCTTCTGGAAGATCCTCGCCGACGAGCAGGAACGACCCGTCGAAGTTGCGACGCAGGGCGGTCGGCTCCCTGTTCCTTTGAGCCCGGACCAACTCGGCGCCGTCGTCGACACGCTCATGGAGAACATCTTCGCTCACACCGCATCCGGGACCGGTTACCGGATCAGCGCTCGCCCTGGGTCCGATCACACTGCGGTATTGACGATCGAAGACTCCGGAAGTGGGTTCGACGAAGACCCGTTGATCGAACGAGGCCGCTCCGGCGGAGGTTCAACCGGCATCGGTCTGGACATTGTCCGCAAAGCCGCCGAGAAGACGGGGGGCAATCTGAGCGTCTCGAACACAACGAGGGGTGGGGGACGGGTAGAAGTCGTGTTTGGCACGACGGATCGGTAGAACGTATCAGGTATCAGGTATCAGGTATGTATCAGGTATCAGGTATCAGGTATCAGGTATCAGGTATCAGGTATCAAGAGCGGCGCCTAGGAGTGATGAACCACCCATTGCCCGATCGCCCAGACGGTTGTTGTCCGCATTCGACGACGGCAGGCCGTACGGGATACGGGATACGGGATACGGGATACGGATACCCCAATAGGGAAGGGCCCCCACAGCAAGCTGTAGGGGCCCGACACGTCAGATGGAGCAAGCAGATGAGGGGGCGTCCACCCTTCGCGACTTGTTGTGTTTTTCCCTTCGGGCTGCCTCCTCAGAGGGGCAGGCAGGGACAACTATGTCATCGGCCGAGTTATGAACGTTTCCACCAAAGCGTTAAGGGGTGTTAAAAGTTGACGACTTGGTTTTTGTGGACAAATAGCTGGTCCGGTTCAGTACGGCCTATTCGCTGTGCGTTTCTGGCCTTTCCGGCTCCTTAGGTCTCGATCCAATACCTGCCAGGCCGCCCGCCAAAGGTGAGTGAGAAACCTCGGCTTCGAGCTCTTCTGGGGCTGCGTACAGCGATGCAACGATAGAGGCGCCGACGATGATCACGATGACACTCAATGACGCCCAAATGGGCACGTGAATGTCGAGAAGCTGATCAACGATCATCTTGCCACCAACGAACGCCAGTACCCCCGCCAGTCCGTAGTTGAGGTAGCGGAACCGCTTGAGGGAGTCGGCCAGCAGGAAATACAGAGCCCGCAGTCCAAGGATGGCGAACGCGTTCGAGCTGAACACGAGGAACGGGTCAGTCGTAACTCCGAAGACGGCGGGCACCGAGTCGATGGCGAAGATCACATCGCTCGACTCGATCATGATCAGGACTGCAAAAAGGGGAGTGGCGAGCAGCCTCCCGTCGATACGGGTGAACAGCTTTGCCCCGTCGTATTCGGTGGTCATGGGGATGAAGCGGCGGACAGCCTTGATGGCCGGGTTCTCTTCCGGGTGCAGCTCTACGCCCGAGTGCGTGATCATGCGATACGCCGTGAAGAGCAGTAGTCCGCCAAATATGGCCAAGGTTGGCTCGAAGACTTCAATGAGCGTGACACCGGCGATGATGAAGACAAAACGCAGCACCAAGGCGCCAAAAATCCCCCAGAACAAAACCCGGTGCCGATAGGCGTCCGGCACCATGAAGTACTCGAACACGATGGCGAATACGAAGATGTTGTCAATGGAGAGACTCTTCTCTACCAGGTACGCAGTCAGATACTCGGAGGCCGCCGTGCCGCCGAGCCAGGCCCAAATGACAAATGTGAAGGCAAGGCCGAGACCGATCCAAACCGTTGTTGAGATCGCGGCTTCACGCCGGCTGACTTCGTGGGCTTCGCGCTGGAAAGCAAACAAGTCGATGAGCAACATCACCACGACGGCTGCCGCGAAGACCGCCCAAATCCACCACGCTATGTCCATCTCGGGTCAACCACCTATCCGCCGATCTCGGCGAGCCAATCCTCGGGTGAGTCGGTTGGAAAGGCCTGCGCCACGATGGCAAGCAGCTCAGGCGGAACTTCCACGAAGCCGCCAACGACCCAAATCCCTGCCGCTATGGCCACTCCGGAGCGAGCGTGCCCCGGGGAACCCCACTCCACGTAGTCGATGATTGCATCTTCGGAATTGAACTCGTTTCTCGAATACAGGCCAAGTTCTCCCTCGGTGGCGGAAACCGGCCCGAGTGGACTGCGCACATCGACGGTGGCGACCACGCCGATGAGGTCGGGCACTTCGCCCTCCCCGAGGGGCACGGCCATCCTCTCGCCCGGCTTCAGCTCTATCGCGGGTAGTTCGTAGTAGTCGGGGAAGCGGCAGATGAATAGGCCCGAAGTGGAACCGACTCCATTGCCGCGATTGGTGATGATCAGGTAGGGGTCGCCTGCAAAGACGATCTCGTCGAGGCGGATGGCAGGCATCCCACCTGCCACGATTGTGGTTGTCGGCTCCACTGTGGTGGAGGAGGCCTCGGTTGTGGGCGGTGCTGTGGTAGAGGTTGTGGTAGAAGGTGCAACAGACGGTGCCGTAGTCGTCGCCACGACGGTCGTAGGTGGTTCTGTTGTTCCCGTTGTGTCCGTCGGAGTCGAGCAGCCCCCTGCGAGCAGAAGCAACACGAGTGCGAGAGTCTTGCGCATCGGGTGAGGCTACCTGGCCGCGGAGTGTTTGGTGACCGCCGGCAAGTCGTCGTCGGCCGCCTGTCCTGGCAGAATGGTCTCCCCAAGGGAGGGTTGGAAGTGCGGGTTGTAGATGTAATGACCAGCGATGTGATCACGGTGCGGGCGAGCACGACGATTACAGAAGCTGCTCGCTTGATGTTCCGGAATCGAATTTCCGGGTTGCCCGTCTGTGACGCAGATTCCTGTCTGGTCGGGATGATCACCGAAGCCGATTTCCTGCGCCTCGAGGTAGACCGGCATTCCGACGGGGACATGTCGACCGTCGAGACCGTTGGTCAGGTGATGACGGAAGACGTAATGACGATCGATCCAACTGCCGAGCTGTCTGAAGTCGCCGCGGTCATGGTCAAGGAAGACATCAACCGGTTGCCCGTCGTCGATGCAGAAAACCGCATGCTGGGCATCATCTCCCGCCTTGATGTGGTTGCCGCCTTCACCAGGCCAGACGACGTCATCGAAGATGAAATCCGCGAAGACGTTTTGCGGCGCCTCATGGCCGTGGATCTCGATGCGATCGACGTCAAAGTCGATTCGGGTGTCGTGACATTCACCGGAACGATCGACACCAGGGCCGAAGCGGCTCTCCTCGAGGAGCTGGTGCGGCGCCTCGACGGTGTACTACGCGTCGAGAACCGCCTCATCTGGTCGCCGATCGAATAATCCTTCCGTGATCCGCTCTACCCGGGTCGTCAGCGGTGATGCCGTGCTTGCCGTCGACCACGCGGGGGTGAACGGTGGAGGGCCCGATGTCCTATTTGTCCATGCCACCGGATTCTGCCGGGGTGTATGGATCCCGGTTGTCGCCGAGGCCGCTCGCCTCGGAGCCGCAATGTCGATCCAGTTGATGGATCAGCGCGCCCACGGCGGGTCGGTCGGTAGCGGCGTCACCGATTGGTGGCAACTCGGCAGCGATGTAGGCAGAGTGGTCGGAGGGCGGCGACCCATCGGCGTGGGACACTCTTCTGGCGGTGCTGCGCTGGCAATGGCCGAGCTATTGGCGCCGGGAACGTTTCGGTCGCTTGTCTTGATCGAGCCGATCCTGCCGCCTCCTCCCCTCGGCCGCTCGGATGACCACCCTCTCGCCAAATCGGCCTCCAAACGCCGCAGCAGTTTCGAATCGAGAGAAGCTGCGGCCCTCAATTATCGGGGTCGCGGTGCATTCGCAGGCTGGGACGAACGCGCCCTCAGGGGCTACTTGTCTTGTGGGCTGACCGGCAATGGCCCGGCGAGGTTGGCCTGTGATCCCGAGGACGAGGCCGAGTTCTACCGAACTGCGGAATCCCATGGCGCGTATTTGCGTTTGGGAGAGCTCCAAGTGCCGACGAAGGTTGTCTTCGGGTCCGCCACAGAGCCTTTTGCGCCGTCCTTCTTCATCGACATCGCAGACCGAATCCCGGGTGCAGAGACAATTGAGGTGAGCGGAGCCAACCACTTTGTGCCCATGCAGAAGCCGCGACTCGTTGCGGCGATCATCGCCACCACGCTCGAGGAATACGGCAACGACTCGTCGCGACGGTAACCTCCCGGCGTGCTTTTTCCAGCCGATGAAATCGCTGCCATGCGCGCTGCCTCTGGGGACGTGATCGACATTGCGACCACGGCCGACCCGGTTGCCCTGGCGCGTGCTGCAGGTCCGCTCTTTTCGACGGTTCAGCTCTTTTGCAGTCCCGATGGCGCGAAGCGGCTTGGTCTCGGCATTTCTTGGCGGGCAACGGCATCCGGCGAGAACCGTTTTTCATCGATGGAGCAGGCACTCGGCGCTGTTCCGGGAAAGCAGGCATTTGCCGGTTTCTCATTCCGGCCAGACGGTGCCAGCAGCAGCGAGTGGGAGAGTTTCCCGAGCGCCGAGCTGATCGTGCCCCAAGTCACGTTGTTGGCCGACGATGGCGGTGGCCGGATGGTGATTCGTAGTGGGCCGACCAGCTCGACGTCCGACATGATCGAGCTGCTTGCCGGCTTGAGCGCGCCGCCGGCGCCGGAGGAGTTCGAGCCGGGCGACCACACGGTGGTCGCCCGCCCGAGTTCTTCTGATTGGCGTAGCGAGGTTGAAGAAGCCATCGGGGCGATTGCCCAGGGTTCACTGTCGAAGGTCGTACTGAGCCGTAGCGTCGACGTAATTACCGAATACACGCCGCACCCTTTTGACCTTGTCGATTTTCTGCGGGCGGCCTACCCACAGTGCTACGTGTTCGTGTGGCAGGCGGGAAGTGCGGTCTTTTTCGGGGCGTCGCCCGAGCTGCTACTCGAGGCGACCGGCCCAACGGTGCGCGTCAACCCGTTGGCAGGCTCGGCCCGCCGTGGCGAGGGCGACGCAGACGATCGCGCTGTCGGAGAGGCCCTGATGCACTCTGCCAAGGATCGCGAAGAGCACGCGCTCGTGGTCCAAGATATTGCAGAACGCCTCGGCCCGTTTGTCGATGGCCTTGTATTGCCCGCGGCGCCATCGTTACGTCGCATGGCGACAGTTCAGCACCTCTCCAGCGAGATCCGAGGCAGCCTCGTCGACGATGTCGGTCCGTTTCAGCTGGTTGAGGCGCTTCATCCGACCCCGGCAGTGGGCGGCACCCCCCGGGCTGAGGCTCTGGCTTTCGTCGACAAGGCCGAGGGGATCGATCGCGGCTGGTATACCGGCGGCATCGGCTTCATCACTGCAGATGGTGACGCTACTTTCGCCATCCCGCTGCGGTGTGCGCTGGTAGTGGGCAACGTCTCTCGTCTCTATGCGGGGGCCGGCATAGTCGCCGACTCGAATCCCGAAGCCGAGCTGAATGAGACGCGGCTCAAGTTTCGGCCGATGCTGAATCTACTGACCGCCACCTAGCTGCGGATCGCGTCCAGAACGGCCAGACGGGCCTGTGGTCCCGTGCCGCTCGCAACGTCGATCTCGATTAGCCGAGGTCCCTTTGCTTGTCCGGTCAGCAGCTCACGGAGGTCGGCAACCGTTGCGGCCCTCGTAGCATCGAGTCCGAACCCTGATGCGATCGCGGCCAGAGATAGTCCGTGCGGTACCTTGATCAAGCTGCGGTAGACGTCTGAGGAAACGCGGGTTTCGTCGGACTGTGGCAGGAAATCGAAGATGCCGCCGCCGTCGTTGTTGAGGACGACCAGCGTCACCGATGCTTCACTGGTGGCGAGGGCAGCGAGAGAGCCGACATCGGCCAACGCAGTCAGATCGCCGATGAACGCGGTCACGGCCGGACCCGCCGCCGCTACCCCGAGCGTCGTGGCAATCGTGCCGTCGATACCGTTGGCGCCGCGGTTGGAGATCACCTGCAGCGGACTGTTCCTGCGGACCGCGTAGCTGTCAACAAGCCGAATAGGCATCGAAGATCCGGCGACCAGGACCGAACTGCTCGTCATGGCGTCGACGACTGTGCGGGCGACATCGGGCTCGGAGCCCGGGGGGATGGCAGTCAGGCTGGAGGATGCGCGGTCGTCTGCGACTCGCCATTGCTCGGCAAACGAGCGGGCCGGAGGTTGCGCCAGCTTGGCCAGCTGAGTGGCGGTTGTGGCAGGCTCTGCGAACACCACGGATGTTGCGACCCCGAGGGGGTCGTGCCACTGTCCGTTGTGGACGTGAATCAGAGGCACCCCGAGGGCGGCGATCCACTCGTTGAGAGGTTTCGACGTATGGATTGCGCCGAAATGGACGATTGCTTCCGGAGCGGGCAGATCCACGCCTGATGCGATGAGCAGATCACCGAGAGATACGAGTCTGGGATGGTCGGCGCCGTTGAATCTCGCATCAGACTGTGGGTCGGCAAACACAATGCCGTCGCTGGCCTCGGCGAGCTCCAAAATGGCTGAGCCGGCGTTGCGGGTCGGTGTCTGGCCGGCAATGAAGGCCACCCGTTTCTCCCTGATGATCTCTGCTGTGCTCCTGAGAGCCGGTTCATCTGCGATGGGTCGAGTCACTGTGGGCAAAGCCGCCGCTGTCGCAGCTGGTACCGGCACGATCGGTTCGCTGGGCACCAGCGGCTCGCGCAGAGGCACATTGATGTGCACGGGCCCGGCAGGTGCCTCTATCGAGGTAGACACAGCCTGTCTGGCGAGGTGGGCGGCGTCGGCGGTGGCGTCTGTCTCCGGAACTCCGGTGTCGTAGAACCACTTGGCGGACGGTCCATAGAGATTGGTCTGATTGATGGTCTGCGGAGCACCCCGATCCTGCAGTTCTGGCGGCCGATCTGCGGTGAGAACGACCAGGGGAACGTGGGCCATGCGGGCTTCGGTTATCGCCGGCATGTATTCGGTCGCCGCCGTGCCGGAGGTACAGCACAGCACGGTCGGCCGGCCGGTGGCCTTGGCCAGGCCGAGGGCGAAGAAAGCGCCGGTGCGTTCATCGTGGTGCACCGTCAGATCGATGCCTCGATGAGCACCCAGAGCAACCAAGAGCGGCGTATTGCGCGACCCAGGGCTCACTGCGGCGTGGCGAACTCCATTGGCGACGAGCGCATCGACAAGGGCGCTGCAGAAGGCGAACTGTGGCTGGCTGCTCACGTGGCAACGTTAACGTTGCCACGTGAGCTTCCCGTTATCTCCGTCAACCCGCATCCGTCTGCTGCGCTTCGGCAAGACCGTGCTTGGGGTGGCAGTTGGCGCCTCGTTCGGCATTGCGGTCGGTGCGCTGGTGGCGTCGTGGATCTGGGGTGTCGCAGCGATTGAGGCCGAGGCCGTTGCCGCTTCATACCTAGCCGGCGCCATCACGATCCTCGGCGCCGCAATTGGTGGCTTCATCGGGTTCCGCTCAGGCCGGAGCGATATTGCTTCTGTTACAGGTAGCGATCCAGCAGCACCCCGGCGCTGATCAGGATTCCAACCAGCAGCTGGAGGCGGGCCGTGCCCTTCAAGACCGCGATCAAAGGTGGTCCCGAGGTCTCCTTCCGCAATGTCCGCATGAGCGGGACGGCAAGCGGGATGGTCGCCAGGCTGATGAGCGTCCATGCCGCCAGCCAACCGGAGGCCACAGCGAGAAGAACCACGGCGTAGGCCCCGGCCACTGCTGCGTTGTAGATGGCGACTCCGCCCTGTCGCCCGACTCTGACCACCAGAGTCTGCTTGCCCGACATTGCGTCGGTCTCGATGTCTCTGACGTTGTTGGCCAGCAGGATTGCGGTGGCCAGCAAGCCCATCGCCGTTCCGGCCAGCCATGCGTCCAGAGGCGCCGTTCTATCGAACACATACCGGGCTCCGACCGTGGCCACCAGCCCGAAGAATACGAATACGAATGCCTCGCCGAGGCCTCGATATCCGTAGGGGTTGGGGCCGTTCGTGTAGCCGAGGGCTGCCAGGATCGAAGCCACGCCGATGATCGCGATCACCCAGCCTGCCACTGCTATCAGGTAAACGCCGCAGAGCGCAGCGACTCCGAAGGCCGCCACGACTCCCGTCCACATCTGCCGACTGGTCAGCAGGCCGGAGGCGACCGCCCGAGTCGGGCCGATACGAGCTGCTGTGTCGGCTCCCTTGGCTGCGTCGGCGACGTCGTTCGCGAAGTTGACGCCGATCTGGATTGCGATGGCCCCGAGCATGGCAACGAGGAAGCGGACCCACTCGAAGACGTCGTCGCGGGCTGCGAGCGATCCGGCAATCAGCAGCGGGGCGACGGCCGCCCACAGGGTTGCCGGGCGAGCAGCCAGCGTCCAGGCTCCCAGCATGTCAGAAGTGCCAGGGAAACTCGGAGTAGTCCTGCTCCCGCTTGTCGAGAAACGCCCTGCGCCCCTCGTCGGCTTCCCCTGTGCCATAAGCGAGTCGAGTCGCCTCGCCGGCAAAGATCTGCTGGCCGACCATTCCGTCGTCGGGGAGGTTGAAGGCGAACTTCAGCATTCGTTGTGCGGTGGGCGACTTGGCTGTGATCTCGTCGGCCCATTGCAGCGCTGTCGCTTCCAATTCGGCGTGCGCAACCACTGCGTTGACCATTCCCATGTCGTGAGCGTCCTGAGCCGAATAGTCGCGGCCGAGAAAAAAGATCTCCCTGGCACGTTTCTGCCCAACCTGGCGTGCCAGCAGCGCCGAGCCGTAACCGCCGTCGAAGCTGGCGACGTCTGCATCCGTCTGTTTGAAAACGGCGTGTTCGCGTGACGCCAAGGTGAGATCGCACACCACGTGCAGGCTGTGGCCGCCACCGACCGCCCAGCCGGGGACGACGGCGATGACGACTTTGGGCATAAACCTGATCAGTCGCTGTACTTCCAGGATGTGAAGGCGCCCGAGGCGAGCCGGATCCGGTCCGTTTTCGCCTTCGTATTGGTAGCCGTCCTTGCCCCTGATCCGTTGGTCGCCACCCGAGCAGAACGCCCAGCCGCCATCCTTGGGGGACGGCCCGTTGCCCGTGAGCAAGACACACCCGACGGACGACGTCATGCGGGCGTGGTCGAGTGCCCGATAGAGCTCATCCACGGTGTGGGGACGGAAGGCGTTGCGCACCTCCGGCCTGTTGAATGCAACACGGACGGCGCCGACATCATTGGCGCGGTGATATGTGATGTCTGTGAAGTCGAAACCCGGCACTGCGGTCCACGCCGCAGGGTCAAAGATGTCAGATATCGCTGCTGTGGACACGATCTCCCGATCCTGCGTTGTGGGTCGGGTCGATACTGTAGTGATGCACATGGACGATACGACTCCCCAGGACTTGCTTGCGACTGCTGCCGGAACCTGGCCGGAAGCAGTCGCTCTGCGCTCTACGGCGGGCGAATGGACCTTTGCCGAGCTCGACTATGCCGCTTCCGAGATTGCCGGCAGGGTGCCGGCCGGCGAACGGGTCGCATTTCGAGCCGAGATGACACCAGGCACCGTGGCAGCCCTCTGGGGGATCCCGCGGGGCGGGGGCATTGCAGTGCCGATCGATCCGGCGCTCGGTGTTGGCGAGGCTGCCGATATGGCCGCACGCCTGGGGGCAACCCTGGGATGGCCCGCACAGGAAGAGGCAATTCGTGCCGACCGGCAGCCGGTTCCCAATGCGCCGGCGTACGTCGTGGCGACATCTGGTAGCTCGGGCTCGCCTCGCGGCGTTGTCCTCACGTTTGGCAATGTCGTCGCCGCCGCCTTTGCTTCCCAGTTGCACCTCGGTTCACGCCGAGAGGACGTCTGGCTGCTTGCCATGCCGCTGCACCACGTCGCAGGCCTGGCAATGCTGTGGCGGGCAGCCCACGACGGAGGCGCTGTGATCATTCAAGACGGTTTTGCTGCCGATACGTTTGCCGCCGCGTTGGCACAAGACGTGTGCTGGACCAGCGTCGTGCCCACGATGCTGCGGCGGCTGCTGGCGATGCCTTTCGATGCGCCCCGACTGCGCGGGATGCTCGTTGGGGGAGCCCATGTCCCGGACGCATTGCTCAACGACGCAGCGGGGCGCGGGATCCCGGCGCTGCCTACTTACGGAATGACGGAGACGACTTCCCAAGCCTGCACCGTGTTGCCAGGGCAAGAGCTTGCATCCCGCGGCACTGTCGGCTTTCCGCTTCCGGGGGTGAGGATCACGGTTGATGCTCCGCCGGGGGACGTTGGCACGATCAGCATCGAAGGGTCAACTGTTTCGCCCGGATACATCGATGAGGACGCACGGCGCGGACCGCTGCAGACCAACGATCTCGGCTTCTTCGACGGTTCGGGCCGACTCGTCGTGGTGGGTCGTCGCGATGAGGTCATTGTCTCCGGGGGCGAGAACGTACACCCAAAGCTGGTCGAGCGAGCCCTATGCGCCGTCACCGGAGTTACGGACGCCGTGGTGTTCGGATTACAAGACGACGAATGGGGCCAGCAGGTCGTTGCCGTGATCTCAGGTAAGAACATCGACGGAGACGAAGTGCTCGCGGCGGTCGACGGTATTCCTCGCCACGCTGTTCCCAAGCGGGTTACCGTCGTCGGCCCCCTGCCTCTGCTGCCGAACGGCAAAGTCGATCGCGAGAAGGCGAAGGGACTCCTCTAGCGGGCTCCCACTATGGGCAATATGGCTAATCGGGCCACGTCGATCGAGTCTGGCTCGCCGCTAGCGACGGGGGTCTCGTATGTCAGCATTTCCTCCTGTACACCGGCGTCGGGATGGAGCACGTCGATGAGCATGGGATCGTTCACCGCGCCGGTGCCGCCGCCCAGTCGGAAGCGGCTGGGCACTGTCGCCAGAGCTCGCAAACCATGGATGCCAAGGCTGGGAATCGCCTGGTTTGCCAGTACCGCAACACCGTATTGCCAGATCGACTCATCGCCTGGTGGCAGTGTGGAGCGGTCGACTGTGACGAGGAGAGTGCGCCGATCGGAGAGGAGCGCGTAGCTGAGCGCCGTTGTGACCTCAGTCACCTCGCCGGAGGGACGGGCCAGATAGTGCGCGGCCTCCCACCCGTTGATCGTAAACGCGTAATCCCATCCGCTTCCGGTCGGAGTGGCTGCCACCCTTCCCGGCAGCAGCCTTTGCGCTCCTGTCTCAGTTCCCGGGTAGGCCTCCAGATAGAGGTCAACCGTCTGATGCGAAAAACCGGCGGGGGCGCTCCACGGGTTGTTCAGTGGCTCGCGGAATGTGATCTCAAACTGGATTTGGCCAACTGCGTCGGGATCGGCCTCGGAAGGGCCGCCGATTCGGCGCACCGCAAGCCCGGCTAGGTCATAGGTTCCCGCAGTTACTTCGCTGTCGACCACGTATGAGTAGCGGCCCGGCCCGTAGTCGTCGCGCACCTGATCCCGAATCTCGGCAAGCGGCGTCCCCTGTTCCAGGTTGGGGTATTCGAAGCTGCCCCGGCCCGCCAGGGGGAAGGCACCTCTTTCTGGGCCGCCTGACACATCCACGATTCTGAAGTCGATCGAGTCGCCCGGGCGCAGCCCAAGTCTTATGTCATCGAGCCCTATGGCGAACTCGATGGTGTCGCCGTCGAACCCGGCCTCTACCTCGGCGTCGCCTGTGACCTGACCGGGATAGGGCTGCGCTCCCGTCACTCGGACCGGGTTGGTGGCGCGCCACCTGACGACCCTGTCCGGCTCGAAGTCGAGGGGAAAGCCGTCGGGGGAGAGTGCCGATCCGGCAGCACTGGGCCCCCCCAAGTACAAGTCGAATGCGGGTGCACTGTCGCCGAGGACTTCGCTTGTGAAGTCAATCCGCATGTAGAGCGTCTCCTCGTCAAAGGTGTAGGAGACCCGCCGGATCAGGTCGGACGTGGATTCCTCGTAACGGCCGGCCGCGAACCACTCGGCTTCTCGGATTTGATTGTCGATTGCGATTGTTGCCGGCGTTGGCGTGTTGACTCGCGTCGGTAGCTGAGCTTCGGTGTCGAACAGGGGGATGCGGGCCCACTCTGGGGCTACGGAGCCGAGCAAGGTCCAGGCTGTTTCGAGTTTGCTGCGAAACAGCCGGTCGAAGTAGGCGTCTTCCCCGGATGAACGCTCAGCGCCGAACCACCAATACCATTCGGTGTCTTGAGCCTGCAGGATCAGCTCGTATGCCGCGTCGAGGTCGGCGCGGCTCACAGTGCCGACCTGACGAGCTCGCAACAACTCTCGCCTTGTCTCGCCGAGATATGCCCAGGCGGCCAGTTCGTCTGGCTCACTCAGATAGCTGTCCGGCAATGGCGGGAACGGACCGGCGTCGAAGACGAGGGCGGCATCGATCTCGGAGGCGAGTACAGGTCGGAACGATTGGGCGGCGGACAGCTGTCGCAGCAAACTTTCGATAAAGGCGACGCCAGAATCCTCGTATCGTGACCATGGCTCTGTTCCGTCGGCCCGCAGCGTCACCACCGCTCCCGGCTTGCCGGTGACGGCGGCCTCGATGTAACGCACCACGTCGAGAGCAGCCGCATGGGGATCCATCTCGTAGTAGCTCGTGGCCACTCCGTCTGCGAACACGCGGTCCGCTGGAAGCGCCAGCAGGTCTCCCGCTTCGGCGGTGAGTCGGACCGGCTGCGTCGGTTCGTGTGCCGCCAGGATTGCCCACTCGAATCCGGCTGCCGCAATCGACTCTGCGTTGGCCTGATCGATCAATCCCGCTCGCGGCGCAAAACCTTCCGGAGCGACACCGAGCACTTCGGCACTTGTGGTTGCGCCGCGCCTGATGTGGTCAACCGCGTCATCGTCCATTCTGTTTCGAATGAGAAAGGGGAGAGTTGGGTTGTAGAGCGGAGACGTGGCGACGTCGAGTTTGCCTTGCTCCTGGAGAAGGACGAGGGACTCGAGGAACTCGGCCATTGTGGCTCGATGCGCGTCGAGGAGCACGGCTTTGTCTTCTTCAGAGAAGTTGCTGCCCTTCGCCGCCAGGGTCAGCAGCGGCTCCTCCTGGAGCAGGAGCGGGCTGGTCCACGCCAGGTTGAACAGCACCTGGAGGTCCCGATACTCGGAGCTGGTCAGACTCCGACCGGAGGCGCGCCGCTCTGCGATATCTCGATATCGAGGGAAGCGTTCGATCTGGTCAGGGCTGGCGGTGAAGAACACTTCGTCGATGTATGCCCTGTCTTCTGCGGTCAGCTCCGTCGACCGTTTGGCGGTGAGGGCGGCTGCGTGATCCAGGTCGCCTGCGATGGATTCAGCTATCGATTCGAGCAATGTCGGTGAGAAGCTCATCACGAGTTTGGCGTCAGAAGCGGCGAGCAGCCGCGTCTGGGTTATGTAGTCGCGGGTCGTGTGCAGCCTGGCCCATGGCCTGTCGGGCGTGCCGTCGGCGGTCTCGCCGAATGTCGGCAAGTGGTTGGTGAAGGCAACGACGGCATAGGAACCTTGCCCGTCGAGGATGGGGGCAGGCACCAGTGATGTCGACGTTGTTGTCGTTGGTGCTTGTGTCGTCGGGGCTGTCGTCGTGGATGTTGTTTGCGGTGGAGGCTCAGCGGTTGGGGAGCACGCGCTGAGCGCAAGCACTGCACCGATCAATATGCTTGCGACGCGTCGTTCACCCATGGCCTCGAAAGCCTAGGAGTGGCTGGACTTTGCGGATGGGATCCTCAGTCGAGGCCGAGTTTGGCCAGGAACGCCTCGCTCGACGGTTCCCTGCCGAGGAAGGCTCTGAGATGATCGATGGCGTCGCGCGACCCTCCGGTCGCCAGCACTTCTTCCCGGTAACGCCGACCAACGTCAGGGCTGGTGATGCCTTCAGATTCGAACACGCTGAACATGTCATCTCCGTAAACTTGAGCCCACAGGTATCCGTAGTAGCCGGCGTCGTAGCCGCCCATGAGGTGGCCAAAGACGGCCGGGAAGAACGTCTCTTCGTGGAACGGCAGCTGCGTGAGGTCGTGGGAGGTGCGGTAGATCTCCTCGATGTCGACGGGCCCACTCGTGGAGTGCATGTCGAGGTCGAGGCGGCCCAGGAACATCTGGCGCAGCGTTCTCAATCCGACGTTTAGGTCCCTTGCCTCGACCAGCTTTCCCACCAGTTCATCCGGTATTGGCTCTCCTGTCTCGTGGTGCCTGGCGAAGCGCTGCAACACTTCCGGCTCCCACATCCAGTTCTCCATGATCTGGCTCGGTGCCTCGACGAAGTCCCACTCCGTGTCGTAACCGGAGAATCGCACGAGGTCGACCGTGGTCAGGCAGAAGTGGAGAACGTGACCGAATTCGTGCCAGAGCGTGACGGCCTCGCCGTGCTGCAAGAGGCTCGGGGAGTCCGCAGTCGGTTTTGTGAAGTTGGCCACGATGGCTGCGACCGGTTTGACGTATTCGCCTTGCTCCTCGCGCCCGTATTGGATTGCGAATGCTGCGGCGTGGCCGAATTTGCCCTCACGTGGAAACAGGTCGGCATAGAAGTATGCGATCGGTTCCGATTCTCCGCGGTTCTTTATTGCGTAGAGGAATACGTCGGGGTGCCAGGCCTTAGTGTCTTCGATCCTCTCGTAGTCGAGGCCCAGAACATCTCCTGTCACGTCGAACATGCCTTCGATCAGCGGTTCGAGGGAGAAGTACGATGCGACCTCGTCGGGGTCTACCCCGTAGTCATTCTTGCGCTGCAGGGTGTCGAGGTAGCTCCAGTCCCACGTACGGATGTCTTCGCTCGGGTACTCGGCCTCCATTGCCGGCTTCATCGCTGCCAACTCTTCGGCAGCTTTTTCCTGGAGGCGATCGATGAGGCCGGAGTAGAACTCTTCGACGTTGCCTGGTGCCGCGGCCATCTTGGGCTCCATGGCGTAGTGCGCCCATGTGGCGTAGCCGAGCAGGGCGGCCATCTCCTGGCGGATTGCCACGGCCTGTTCGAGGAGTGGTTTGTTTTGCGACGCAGCCTGATTCCAGAACTTGTGCTGCAGCGCCTTCCGCAGCGATCGATCCCTGCCCTGCTCCATATACGGCACATAGTCGGGATAGGCCATCGTGATGCGGTACGTACCCTTTGCATCGCCCTTGCCGAGACGGGCGATGTAGTCCGCAGACAGCCCGGCGAGTTGCTCTTCTGAGACATCGATGAAGTCCTCGAACTCGTCGAGGTTCTTCGAGAAGGCGACCTGGAGCTCGATCAAACGTTTCTGCATTTGCTGGAGCGCCTGGCGGTCTTCCTCTGGCAGCTCGTGCCCGGCCCGGCGAAAGTCACGCATCCAATGTTCGATCAGGCGCTGTTCGACTGCGTCGAGCGAATCGACAGCTTCGGCGAGTGCCTTGACCGTTTCATAAAGATCGCGCCGAAACACGATGTCCGTGGACCACTTCTGAAGGCGTTCTTCCATCTCGATCGCCTTGGCCACCACATCCTTGTCGGGATGAACGCGAGCCATGAACGGTGCAGCACCGTAGGCGTCGCCGACGATTGCCCCTGCCTTCTCGAGCGGGACCATCACGCTCTCCCACGTGGGACTCGTTGCGCCGGCGGCACCATCGATCAACTGGTCGGCGCGGGCAATGGCAGATTCGGTGACGTCCTCGACGCCTTGGGCGGTGATGATTGTGTAGTCGTTGAGCACGTCGCGAGGCTAGTTGACGTGGGGCACCGATCTACCCAACAGCGCGGGTGACCTCAACCAGCAGAGGGAGATGGTCCGAGCCCAGGTCCGGGCCAACGCGCCGATTCACCGTGGTCAGCGAATCGCTGTGCAGCATGTGATCGAGCGGTATCAGCGTCAGTGGGAGCGTGCTCGGCCAGGTCGCGGAGAGGCCGTACCCGTTCTGACTGTTCACCAGGCCCGTGCCGGACGTGAAATCCCGGAATACGTACGACCACGGAGTTGCATTGAAGTCGCCGATAACGACGACCGGAATCGTCTCCTGCGCTATCAACTCGGCCAGATCGGAAAACAGCGTATCTCTGGCTTCAGTGGTCCCCTCGGAGTCGGGGGGCCGGGGGTGGACGGCGTATACGGCGATCTGTTGGTCTTCGAGCGTCGCTTGCACGCGCATCACCGGATCTCGGGTTGTACCCAATCGCAGCTGCTCGACGACCGTAACTCCGTCACCGAGTACGGATATGCCGTACACACGGTCTTCGGGAATCCGGTTGCCTACGGCGTATCCGGTGCCTGCCATTGGCATGGCATTCACCCACTCCTCAGTCGACTCGAGGAAGAAGACGAGGTCGGGATTCCTGGCTGCGACGTAGTCGATGACTTCCTGCTGATCAGCCGAACCGGCGCCGACGTTGTAGCTGACGATCTTGAGCGTCGTCTCGCTTGCCGGTGGTGCTGGGTTCTCGAGATACAGGGGGGCCACGAGGAAGGCATTGACCGCTCCCAGGGCCATGAAGACGAACGCCGTCCAACGTCCAAAACCAAAGAAATACACGATGCCGACGGCGATGAGGCCAATTGCCAGTTGGAAACGGAAGTTGGCCAGCACATCGAAGAACCAGGCGGTTGATCCGAAGAAGCCGAGGATCGTCGCAAGGGTTCCTAGAAACCCTGCCGTGAGCAGGGCGAGGCCGACAAACGTGCGCATGCCTGAGCCGAGCGCAGTGGTTTTCTTAACTGCCAAGTGAATGCTCCATAACGGGGCGCGTCATGCGCCCATGCATTTGATCGGCCCGAATCGGGGGGGCCTTGACCCTATTGAGGGCCGAATTGCGGTACGAACGCCCGCCATCATATCGGTGCGTCGGACCTTGTAGAGCAATCTAGAGTTACCCAATGGCGGCACCATCTGAGCGCACCAAGGTCAGGCGTCTGCCTGAACGGGCGGAATACGATCGGGAAGTGATCGATTCGATCCTCGACGAAGCAATGATCTGCCATGTTGGAATCAACACCGCGGACGGCTATCCGGTGGTGATACCAACGATTCACGCACGTTCCGGCAACACGCTCTATTTGCACGGTTCGCCTGCGAGCCGATTGCTGCGTTCGATGAAATCCGGTGATGAGATCTGTGTGACGGTCACCCTGATCGACGGCGTAGTCGTCGCCCGCAGCGCATTCCACAACTCGATGAACTACCGCTCGGTCGTGGTGATCGGTGAGCCCAGAATCGTCGACAGCTCTGTGGAAAAGCTCGCGGCGCTGGAATCTGTCACAGATCATGTGATCGCAGGTCGCTGGGCGCAGTCGCGGCCCATCTCCGAGAAGGAGCTGAAGGGGACGCTCGTCGTTGCTCTCGACCTCAACGAAGCATCCGCCAAGGTTCGGGGCCATGGCGCAGTCGACGACGAGTCTGACTACGCAGAGCCCATCTGGGCGGGAGTCATCCCCATTTCGACGGTTTCAGGTGATCCAGTTTCCGATGATCGGCTGCTCCCAGGGGTCGCGACCCCTGAGAACATCGCCAATTACACCCGCCCCGGCTGGTCCTGAGCGAACTCAGGCGTTCTTGGTGTTCCTCCACTCCAGCCATTCCTTGATGAATCCAACGTCGTAGTCGGGACCGTTGACGCCGAATGTGTATTGGCGGAATCCGAGGTCGTAGAACTGATCACCGAGAGCCGATACGTCCGATACCTTCTCCCAGTCGATTCCCACCGACTTCTCGATTTCGTCGTAGTCGCGGCCAACTGCCTCGCAGTGCCCCCGCAGGATGTCCAGCTTGGCGCCCATCGAATCCGGAGATCCGAAATAGTGCCAGATGTGGGCGTGCTCGGCGACGAGGCGCAGTGTCACTTTCTCGCCGCCGCCACCGATGAGGATGGGGAGCTCGCGAGTCGGTAGTGGGTTGAGTTTGCCCCAACGCTCTTTGATGATTGGCAGGTCACGCTTCAGATTCTGCAAGCGTCCGCCTGCGGTGCCGAACTCGTATCCGTACTCTTCGTAGTCGCGCTCGAACCAGCCAGAACCGATGCCGAAGATGAGCCGTCCATTCGATATGTGATCGACGGTACGAGCCATGTCGGCAAGTAGCTGTGGGTTGCGGTAGCTGTTACAGGTGACGAGCGGCCCAATCTCGATGGTCGAAGTCTGTTCGGCCCACGCCCCGAGCATCGTCCAGCACTCGAAGTGTTCCCCGTCAGGTTCGCCGTACAGCGGGTAGAAGTGATCCCAGTTGTAGGCGATGTCGACGCCCATCTCCTCGGCGCGGGTGACGGCGTCGCGGATGGCGGCGTACTGGGCGTGCTGGGGATGGAACTGGATCGCGATTCTGACGTTGCTCAAATGATCCTCCTCGGAATGGCGCGGGCTGGGTCACAATAGACCGCCCCGTTCCAAGCTCAGGCCGCTAATTTCGGTTGTATGGCAATCGACATCCGCTCCATCACCGACAACGAGATTGCAGCGTTTCGCCAGGTCATCAGCCGCGCCTTTGGCGGCGACGCCAAAGACGACGAGGAGTCATTGCAGCGTTTCCGCGACCAGGTCGATCTGGACCGGACCTATAGCGCGTTTGAAGGCGACGAAGTAGTGGGTACCGCGGCGACATTTTCTTTTGACATGTCTCTTCCCGGAGGCGCCATGACGGCGCTGGGCGGGCTGACGATGGTTGCCGTCGTGCCAACTCATCGCAGGCGCGGCCTACTCAACCGGCTCGTGGCCGCACACTTCGCAGACTGCAAGGCCAGAGGCGAGCTGGTTGCGGGCTTGTGGGCATCGGAATCCTCGATCTATGGACGCTACGGATACGGAGACGCGTGCCCTGTGTTTCAAGTGAGCTACGACAGCTCGAAAGTGGGAGTGCCTGCCGGTCCGGACGAAACGAGAATCGTCGGCAAGGAAGATGCCGAAGATGCGATGAAGGCCATCTACTCCCAGGTCCTCACCTCACGGCCGGGTCAACTCGCTCGCAGTGATGTGTGGTGGGAATATCGGCACCTGCGCGATCCCGAGGAATGGCGCAACGGCGGCACAGAGCGTCGTTACGTCGTGGCTTATCGCGACGGTGAGCCTGTCGGGTACACGACCTACCGGCAGAAGTCGAAGTGGGACGAAGGTATGCCCGGCGGCTCCGTCACGGTTGGCGAGGTCATTGGTCTCGACAGTGACGCCAGGCTCAGCCTGTGGTCGCTCGTCAGCAGTGTCGACCTCTTTCCGAAGGTCGAAGCCTGGGGTGTGCCGATCGATTGGGAGTTTCCCAATCAGGTTGCCAACCCGCGCGCCATCAAGCGGATAACTGGCGACGGCCAATACATCAGGGTGCTCGATGTTCCGGCGGCGCTTACTGCCCGCGGGTATCAAGCGACAGATTCTCTGGTGGTTGGCGTCGAAGACTCGCACGGCTTGACCGGCGGGACTTTCCGCATCGATGCCTCGCCCGAGGGCGTTGAGGTGACGACGTCATCCGATGATCCCGATGTCACCCTCGGCGTTGCGACGCTTTCGCGTCTCTACCTCGGCGCGCCGGGAGCCTGGGCGATGGCGCAGGCCGGATTGATCCATGGGCACGAAGGGGCAGTGCAGCGTTTCGGCCGCCTTCTGCTCAGCGAGCCCGCGCCATGGTGCCCTGAGGTGTACTAATCGAGCTGGGCGAGGTCCTCGAGGCGAGCTACCTCCGCCGCAATCTCCACCGGGGTGCGTTCTGCAACGTCGACAACGACTTTCTCGGAGCGAATGCTGGCGAGCTCCGCCGCAGGCGGTCGATTCCACACCACGATGGTGCGGGACACCTCGGCGTCGTTGATGCCCTCGGCCCATGCTGCCAATACCTCTGCGGGGTCCTTGGCAAATGAACGCTCTCTGTCGTCAATCGCAGCCTCGTGAATCAGCACGGCGCAGTAGGCGTTGAGCGCGGCCCCGCCGACATGAGAACCGTCTGAGACATCCCCAAGCGCCACCTTCACTCCCCGCGCCTTGAGCTCCCCAGCAGCGTGCGGCGATGTCACGAACGCCCTGACCTGACTGTCGCGCGGCAGCAGCTCGTCCATGACGGCCTCCCCAAGGGGCGTGTCCGCTCCAACAACAATCACAGGCATGGGTCAAGGCTAACCGGCCGTCGAATCCAGCCGACCAGCGGTCGCGCGGTCTAGCGCAAGGGCTGATCGGTTGGGCGTACGGGAGCCGGCAGCGTGGTTTCTCCCATGAGGTACTCATCAACGGCTGCCGCGGCCGAGCGCCCTTCGGCGATCGCCCACACGATGAGACTCTGACCGCGGCCCATGTCGCCTGCGACGAACACTCCCTCGACGTTGGTTGACCAGGTGTCGTCGCGATCCACATTGCCGCGATCGGTTAGTTCGACTCCGAACTGCTCGAGCATCGGGCTGCGCTCGGGGCCGGTGAACCCCATGGCCAAGAGCACGAGATCCGCCTCGAAGTGGTCTTCGCTGCCCGCCACCTCGGCGAACGACATCCGGCCCTCTGTGAAGTCCGGTTCGACCCGATGAGTGTCCAACCCGGCCACCCTTCCCGTGCCGTCGTCGATGAATCGCACAGTGCTGATGGCGAATTCGCGGCCGCCGCCCTCTTCGTGGGCCGAAGACACTCGATACTGGAGCGGCCACGTGGGCCACGGCGTCGAGTCCGACCGAGTGTCCGGGGGCCGGGGCATGATCTCGAACTGGTGGATCGAGGCTGCCCCCTGGCGATGGGCCGTGCCGAGACAATCGGCTCCGGTGTCGCCCCCGCCGATGATGATCACGTTCCTGCCTTTGGCCGAGATCGGGGACTCTTCGAGATCGCCCTCCTGGACCTGATTCGATGGCTTGAGGTACTCCATGGCCTGATGGATGCCGGCCAGGTCGCGGCCTTCTATCGGCAGGTCGCGGCCTGCTGTGGCGCCCCCGGCGAGGACGATCGCATCGAACTCAGACCTGAGCTCATCTGCGGTTACTGCGAGGCCGATCTCGGTGTCTGTGCGGAACTCGGTGCCCTCGGCTGCCATCTGGCCGAGGCGGCGTTCGAGGAACCGTTTCTCCATCTTGAATTCCGGGATTCCGTAGCGGAGTAGCCCGCCGATGCGGTCGTCCCGTTCGAAGACGACGACTCCATGCCCCGCCCGTGTCAGCTGTTGTGCCGCAGCCAGCCCTGCCGGACCGGAACCGACAACTGCGACTTTCTTGCCCGTTTTCACCGACGGCAAGACTGGGCCCACCCAGCCCTCCTGCCACGCTCTGTCGATGATCTCGACTTCCACCTGTTTGATCGTGACCGGGTCTTCGTTGATGCCGAGCACACAGGCCGCTTCGCATGGTGCCGGGCAGAGCCGACCAGTGAACTCGGGAAAGTTGTTGGTTGCGTGCAAGCGTTCGATCGCGGCGCGCCAGTTGTCTCTGTAGACGAGATCGTTCCAGTCGGGGATGAGGTTGCCGAGGGGGCAACCGTTGTTGCAGAAGGGTATGCCGCAGTCCATGCAGCGGGCCGCCTGGTCGCGAAGCTGGTCTGGGGGGAAGTCTTCATAGACCTCGTTCCAGTCGAGGATCCTGAGCTGCGACGGGCGCCTCCGCGGCGTCCTCCTCTGGTATTTGAGAAAGCCCTTGGGATCAGCCATGGGCGCTTCCCATGATGGCCTCAATCGGGTCCTCGCCACGCTCTTCGGCCGCCTTGGCTGCGTGCAGCACTCGCTTGTAGTCCTTCGGCATGACCTTCACGAAGCTGCCGGCACTGTCCGCCCAGTTGTTGAGGAGCCTCGCCGCAACGGTTGAGTCTGTCTCCTTCAAATGCGCCTCGATGCGGTCCCGTAGGAAGGTTTCGTCCGCATCGTCAAGTGGATCGAGATCAACCATCTCGAGGTTGACCTTGGTGGCGAAAGTGCCGTCGACATCCTGCACGTAGGCAATGCCGCCCGACATGCCAGCGGCAAAATTGCGTCCGGTAGGGCCGAGAACGATGGCTCGGCCGCCCGTCATGTACTCGCAGCCATGGTCTCCTACCCCTTCAACGACCGCGGTGGCGCCGCTGTTGCGGACACAGAACCGCTCGCCGACGATGCCTCTGATGAAGATCTCGCCCGAGGTGGCGCCGTACAAGATCACGTTGCCCGCAATGATGTTCTCTTCCGGCTCGAATCCGGCGTCTGGGGGCGGTTTCACAACGATTCGACCACCAGATAGCCCTTTGCCCACGAAGTCGTTGGCGTCACCAATCAGGTTCAGCGTCACACCCTTGGGGAGGAACGCGCCGAAGCTCATGCCGGCGGAACCCGTGAAGTTCACCGTGATCGTGTCGCTGGGAAGTCCCCGCGCCCCGTGTTTCTTGGTGACGTGGTGCCCGAGGAGCGTGCCAACCGTGAGGTTGACGTTGCGGATGGGCAGATCGAGTGTCACCGGTTTCCCCTCGTTGATGGCTCCTGCCGCCAGCTGGATCAGCGTCTGGTCGAGGGCGTGCTCGAGACCGTGATCCTGCCGGGCGACGTTGTGGCGGGGGGTGTCCTTATCGCCGTCGGGGACATAGAAGATTGGAGAAAGGTCGAGGCCATCGGCTTTCCAGTGGTCAATGGCTCCAACCGTGTCGAGCAGCTCGGCGCGACCGATGGCCTCGTCTAGGAAGCGGAATCCGAGCTCGGCAAGCAACTCCCTGACCTCCTGCGCGACGTACTCCATGAAGTTGACGACGAACTCGGCCCTGCCGGTGAACTTCTTGCGCAACTCAGGGTTTTGAGTGGCCACGCCCACGGGGCAGGTGTCGAGGTGGCAGACGCGCATCATGATGCACCCGGACACGACAAGCGGCGCAGTGGCAAAGCCGAACTCGTCCGCGCCGAGCAGTGCGGCGATCATCACATCCCGCCCGGTCTTCAGCTGGCCGTCCACCTGGACCACGATGCGATCCCGCAGTTCATTGAGCAGGAGCGTCTGCTGGGTCTCGGCAAGGCCGAGCTCCCATGGTCCTCCGGCATGCTTGAGCGAAGTCAGAGGTGAAGCACCCGTACCGCCGTCGTGGCCGGAGATGAGTACCACGTCGGATTTGGCCTTGGCCACACCCGCCGCAACGGTGCCGACGCCCATCTGCGCTACCAACTTCACGTGGACTCGGGCCTCGGGATTGGCATTCTTGAGATCGTGGATGAGCTGCTTGATGTCTTCGATCGAATAGATGTCATGGTGCGGCGGTGGCGAGATCAGGCCCACGCCCGGTGTCGAGTGGCGAGTCGCCGCGATCCACGGGTAAACCTTGTTCCCCGGCAATTGGCCGCCTTCGCCGGGCTTGGCGCCCTGGGCCATCTTGATCTGGAGGTCATCTGCGTTGACCAGATATTCCGACGTGACGCCGAATCGGCCTGATGCGACCTGCTTGATGGCGCTGCGGCGTGAATCGCCGTTGGCGTCCGGCGTAAAACGATCCGAATCTTCGCCACCCTCACCGGTGTTCGATTTGCCACCGATTCGATTCATAGCGATGGCGAGCGTCTCGTGAGCTTCCTTGGAGATGGATCCGTAGGACATGGCGCCGGTCGAGAAGCGTTTGACAATCTCCGCCACCGGCTCGACTTCTTCGATCGGAATAGGTGAGCGCTCGTCCGTACGGAAGCGGAACAGTCCCCGGAGCGTGCCGAGGTTCTCCGATTGGTCGTTTACCTGGGTCGTGTATTCCTTGAAGAGGTCGTAGCGCCCCGACCGAGTCGAGTGCTGCAGCTTGTAAACCGTTTCCGGATTGAAGAGATGAAACTCGCCGTTGCGCCGCCATTGGTACTCGCCACCTGCGTCGAGCTCGCGATGCGCCCGAGACTCGGGAATTGGATTGAATGCGATGCGATGGCGCTTTGCCACCTCTTCGGCAACCACATCGAGACCGATCCCGCCGAGCCGGCTCACCGTGCCGGTGAAGTACTCATCCACCAGTCCCTGCCCGAGTCCGATTGCCTCGAAGATCTGAGCGCCTGTGTATGAGGCGACCGTGGAGATTCCCATCTTTGACATGACCTTCAAGATGCCATTGCCGGCCGCCGCCACGTAGTTGGCCAGTGCCGTCTTCACGTCCATGGTGCCGAGGCTGTAGGCGTCTTCTTCGACCATTTGCTCGATCGTTTCCAGAGCCCCGTATGGATTCACCGCGGCAGCGCCATATCCGACGAGCAGGCACAGGTGATGCACCTCGCGGGCGTCACCGGATTCGACCACCAGGCCCACCTTGGTGCGCTGCTTGCTGCGGATCAGGTGGTGGTGAACAGCTGCGGTTATCAACAATGATGGAATGGGAGCGAGGTCCGGCGTCATGCCCCGGTCCGACAGGACGATGGCGGACACGCCTTGTTCTATGAGTCGATCCACCTCGGCAAATACGCCTTCGATCGCATCACGGAGGCCATCACCGCCACGTGCCCACTCGTAGAGGGCCGGGACGACGACCGTGAAGCCCTCGACGGTATCGATCTCATCCATGTGTAACAGCTGAACGAGCTGCCGATTGGTGATGATCGGGCTGTCGAGCTCGATCATCGAGCAGGACCGCTCGGATGGTTCGAATAGGTTCGACTCCGGCCCCATGAAGGAGCGCAGTGAGGTCACCAGTTCTTCACGGATTGCATCAAGCGGCGGATTGGTCACCTGGGCGAACATCTGCTTGAAGTAGTCGTAGAGGAGGCGGGGGCGCTGCGAAAGCGGGGCCAGCGGGGTGTCGGTACCCATCGATCCGAGCGGCTCTTTGGAGCTGCGCGCCATCGGGGCAAGGATCAGCTTCAACTCTTCGTGGGTATAGCCGAATGTCTGCTGGCGCAGAAGCAGTGGCGTCTCATCAGAGCGCTCCGGGCTGCGGGGCTCCACGTCGTCGATGTGGAGCAGCTGTCGATCGAGCCATTCTCGATAGGGGCGGGCAGCTGCCAGCTCCTTTTTCAACTCCTCATCGCGCACGATGCGGCCCTTTGCGGTGTCGATCAGGAAGATCTTGCCCGGCTGGAGCCGGCCCTTTTCGACGATCTTGGCGGCGGGCACATCCGCCACGCCGACTTCGCTTGCCATGATCACCAGGTCGTCTTCAGTGACCCAATAACGGCTTGGACGCAGTCCATTGCGATCGAGCAGAGCCCCGATGATCTTGCCGTCGGTGAAAGCTATCGAGGCCGGCCCGTCCCACGGCTCCATGAGTGAGGCGTGATACTCGTAGTACGCCTTGACATCCGGGTCCATGTGCTCGTGACGTTCCCACGGCTCCGGGATCATCATCAGGATGGCCTCGGGCAGGGAGTAGCCACCCATGTAGAGGAGTTCGAGCGCCTCATCGAATCCCGCGGTGTCCGAAGCGCCCGGAGTGCAGACAGGGAAGATGCGTGAGATGTCGCCCGGAATGAGGTCCGACTTCAACAACGTCTCCCGCGACAGCATGAAGTTGCGGTTGCCTTGAATCGTGTTGATCTCCCCGTTGTGAGCGATCAGTCGATAGGGATGTGCCAGCGGCCAGCTCGGGAAGGTGTTCGTCGAGAATCGGGAGTGCACGAGCACAACGGCGCTCATGACGCGGTCATCATGGAGATCTGGATAGAAGTCGCCGAGTTGTGGCGACGTCAGCATCCCCTTGTACACGAAGGTGCGCCCCGACAGTGAGGGGAAGTACACGCCGTCGTGCATTTCAGACGCCCCGCCGATCGCCTCGTTGATTTCGTCATTACCGGCGTCGAGGTGGACCTCGTGTTCGATGCGTTTGCGGACGACATACGCCCAGCGTTCCAAGTCCTTGCCGGACACGCCTGGCTTGCTGATGAAGATCTGCTTGAAGGTCGGCATCGTCTCGAGGGCGCCCTTGCCGAGACCTGTCTCGTTGATCGGCACGCTGCGCCAGCCGTGTACGACCATGCCTTCGTCGGCGACGATCGCCTCGATTGCAGCGACACCTTTGGCGGCCTGGTCCGAGTCTTGAGGAAGAAAGGCGATCCCGGTCGCGTAGTGCGCTTCAGGAGGAAGATCGAAATCGACGACAGCTCTGAAGAAAGCGTCTGGGACTTGGAGGAGAATGCCTGCGCCGTCCCCGGAGTTGGGATCGGCGCCTTCGGCACCGCGATGCTCTAGGTTGCACAGCGCTCCAACGCCCAATTGCACGATCTCGTGGCTACGTTTTCCTCTTAGATGCGCGACGAAGCTGACTCCGCAAGAGTCGTGCTCAAAGGATGAGCGATATAAGCCTGGCGGCGCTTGCTTCATCGAGTGCACCTCTCATAAAGCCACCCAAGCACATTCACGTATGCGCATTTTTGGGTTCAACGAAACCCATGTGGTCCTCGGGCGGAAAGGCCAGCGTAGCGCATGCCAAAGGAGGGAAATCCAGGGCTACGAGGTTTATGCAGGATGGTGCATATCAAGCCAGGATGGTATCCGTTGTCCCGATCAGGCAGAACAACATCGTGCCCCTCTGGGCCGGCGCAGAAGCGCAGCTTAGGCAACAAGGTTATTGCCTGGGTAAAACCTGGCGATGACCCACCGGCGCCGTTTGTCTGCGGACATTCGGGAGTGGGGGACTCCGGCCGAGAGAAGCCGGAGAGCGCCGACCGCATCCGGCGCCGGGGGTCATCTTGTACCCAGGAAACGACGCGGTGGGTGCGGCTAGTTCCCGAATGTCGGAGGAAAGGCAGATCGAGATTCTCATGCCGGATACGAAGTTCCCGACACCAGATACTCTCAGGGCGGTCCGGCAACACACTTGATCCGATCGGTGTTCTCTCTCATATGGCAACCGCGCGCTCTTCGCTTCCTTCTACTTCACGTGGAACCAACCTCGATGCCTTTGGGACGGCCGAGTGGGGGCTGCTGGCGGGGATTGCCTTGATATGGGGCTCTTCGTTCTTCTTCATGGAGATTGGGATCGAGGCGTTTGCGCCCGGCATCGTGACGCTGGCTCGGGTCGCATTGGGTGCGGCTGCGCTGGCCTTTGTGGCGAAGGCGCGGCGGCCAATTGATCGAGAGGACCTGCCGCGGGTGTTTGTGCTTGGAGTGATCTGGATTGCGATTCCCCTGACAATCTTCCCGATAGCGCAGCAATGGATCTCATCGTCAGTCACCGGGATGCTCAATGCAGCAGTTCCGATCTCGGCCGCGATCTGGACAACGGTTCTCCTGCGCAGAGCCCCAGGGCGGCGGCAGCTGATCGGCATAGGCATTGGGTTCGTCGGCGTCTTGGCCATGTCGTGGCCGGAGCTACAGAACTCGAGCGCCAACGCACTCGGCGTTGGCCTGTCCTTGCTCGCCGTGGCCTTCTATGGGCTCTCTACCAATCTGGCGGTCCCGCTCCAGCAGAAGTACGGTGCCTTGCCTGTGCTGTTGCGGGCCCAACTCGCGGCGCTCGTGATCGTCGTTCCCGTTGGGCTAGCGCAACTCGGCCAGTCGACTTGGGCTTGGGACTCTGCCCTGGCGATGGTGCCGCTTGGTGTCCTTGGCACAGGCCTCGCTTTCGTCTTCATGGCGAATCTGGTGGGCCGGGTTGGAGCCCCCCGAGGCGGAATCGCCATCTATTTCGTACCAATCGTTGCCATCGCCTTGGGTGTGACGATCCTCAACGAATCCCTCGAAGCCATTGCCCTCGCTGGAGTCGTCCTCGTCCTGCTCGGCGCCTGGACCGCGAGCCGCGCCGAAACGTGAGTCGGGATGCCGGATATTGAATGCCGGCTACCCAGGATGTTTTCGCATCCTGTGAAACAAACCGGTCCGCAACGTTGTTGTAGGCCTTAGAATCTAGGTATCACCTGAGACCTCGTTGGGAGTCCCGTACCTATGGCAACAGTTGACATCGATCTCGGCTCGTATCAGCTTGGCTGGTCCGACGAGGAGGATTACGTCTTCAAGCCGCAGAAGGGCTTGAACGAGGCAATCATCCGCGAAATGTCGGCCATCAAGAAGGAACCCGAGTGGATGCTCGAGTTTCGGCTGAAGGCGTATAAGCGATTCCTGCGCAAACCCGTCCCCACTTGGGGCGGCGATGGCGCGCTCAATGAAATCGACTTCGACGACATCTACTACTACATCAAGCCGATGGAGGGCCAGGCCAAGGACTGGGACATGGTCCCTGAATCCATCAAAGACACCTACGAGAAGCTCGGCATTCCGGAGGCAGAGCGCAAGTACCTCGCCGGTGTCACGGCTCAGTACGAGTCGGAAGTGGTGTACCACCGCAACCGCGAAGACCTCGAGCAGCTCGGTGTGATCTTCTGCGACATGGACACCGCCGTGAGGGACTACCCCGAGATCGTGCAGGAATACTTCGGGACGATCATCCCGCCCAACGACAACAAGTTTGCCGCGCTCAACTCGGCCGTATGGAGCGGGGGATCATTCATATACGTGCCGCCCGGCGTCCACGTGAGTGATCCGTTGCAGGCATACTTCCGCATCAATGCCGAGAACATGGGCCAGTTCGAGCGCACTCTGATCATCGTCGACGAGGGTGCCTACGTTCACTACGTCGAAGGCTGCTCGGCGCCCGTTTACACGTCGGACTCGCTGCACTCAGCGGTTGTCGAGATCGTTGTGAAGGAAGGCGGCCGATGCCGCTACACGACCATCCAGAACTGGTCGAACAACGTCTTCAACCTCGTCACCAAGCGCGCAGCTGCATACAAAAACGCCACCATGGAGTGGGTCGACGGCAATATCGGTTCTCGTCTCACGATGAAGTACCCGGCCGTTTGGCTCATGGAGCCAGGCGCTCACGGCGAGGTGCTCTCCATTGCGTTCGCCGGTGAAGGCCAGCATCAGGATGCCGGTGCGAAGATTGTGCACGTTGCTCCTGATACCACGTCGCTGATCACTTCGAAGTCCATCTCCATGCATGGAGGCCGGGCCGGTTATCGCGGCCTGCTTCGGGTCGAAGAAGGCGCTGAGAACGCCAAGAGCTTCGTACGCTGTGATGCGTTGATCCTCGACCCCGAATCGCGCTCTGACACCTATCCCTACATGGAGATTGAGGAGTCCAACACCGAGATCGGCCACGAGGCGTCAGTGTCGAAGGTGGGCGAGGAGCAGCTCTTTTATCTGATGAGCCGCGGACTGTCGGAGGAAGAGGCGACTGCGATGATTGTGGCCGGATTCATCGAGCCCATCGTCAAGGAGCTTCCGATGGAATATGCCGTCGAGCTCAACCGCCTCATCGAACTGCAGATGGAAGGAGCGGTCGGCTAGCCGACCTCCGCAATCGCTCGCCGCGGTGCGGCTCGCTCCCGAGTAGCTGTGCTTCAGCAATCGTATCGCTTCGCTGCGCTCTCCTCAGACGTCTGATTGTTGGAGGCGTAGCCGATACTGCTGCTGCAGAATTGCCCTTCCGGCGTCATCCGCCCGCAATTTCTGTCACACCAGATCGGTAGGTTTCGGGCTACGCACAAGATGAGGAGGGCGGCGAAGTGGCCGACAACTACCCACATGGCCTATTCAGTTGGGCGGATCTTGCCTCACCGGATCCAGCGGGAGCCAAGGAGTTCTATACGGGCCTCTTCTCCTGGGATGCGGAGGACCAGACCGACTCCGACGGCAACTACATCTACACCATGATGCGAATTGGCGGCAAGAGCGTTGCCGGCCTCGGCGGCCAGCCGGAGGGATTGCAAGGCATGCCGCCGATTTGGAATTCGTACATCAACGTCAACGATGTCGACGACGTCGTTGCCATGGCAGTCGAGGCAGGGGCCACCGTTGTGTTACCTGCAATGGACGTCATGGACAGCGGCCGACTCGCCTATCTCCAAGATCCCGGCGGCGCCGTCTTTGGCGTTTGGCAACCCGGCACTCACCTAGGTGCAGACCTCTTCATGGGGGCCGGCACGATGGGCTGGAACGAGCTGGCGAGCCGCGACCCCAACGGGATAATCGACTTCTACGGGACTGTGTTTCCTTGGTCATTCAACAAGTTGCCGCCTGAGCAATCGCCCGCCGACTACTGGACCATCCATATGGACACGAAGGTCGATGGCGACGGCGATATGGACGACGACTTCAACGGCGGAATCATCAAGATGGATGACAACTGGCCCGCCGAGATTCCATCGCATTGGATGGTGTACTTCCGGGTAGCCGACACCGACGCGACAGCGGCCAAGGTGAAGGCGCTCGGCGGCAACGTCAGCGTCGAGCCTTTCCAGACGCCCGCCGGCAAGATTGCGGTGATCAACGATCCCCACGGTGGGACGTTCTCGATTATCGATCCGCCACCGGCTGATTGAGGACTGAGCACTCAGGACTGAGAATCACGAGAAGGGCCCCGAGGATTTCCCGGGGCCCTTCGCTTAGATTGGCGTCGAACGCTGTGTATGGAAAGGAACTGCATTGTCTGACCTCGCCACGCTGTACGAACGGAACGCAGCTTTTGCCGCCGGCTTCGACCAGGGCGATCTGCCAATCAAGCCTGGCCTGTCAACGCTGATCCTCACGTGTGTGGACGCTCGCGTCGATCCTGCCCACTACGCAGGGCTCGATCTTGGTGATGCGCTCACGTTGCGCAATGTCGGCGCCAGAGTCACAGACGCAGTCGGTCTCGAGGTGGCGATGCTGTGGGCGTTGATGAGCATGGCGAGCGGCACAACGCCGGAAATCGAGCTCGTCATCATTCAACACACCCAATGCGGGATGGCTCGTTTCGCGTTGCCCGAGGTCGCCGAGAAGGTCACGGCCAGGTTCGGGACGTCGGCCGTCGTCGAGACGTATGGCATTCCAGATCTCAACGAGACGCTGGCGGGGGACGTCGAACGGTTGCGCTCCAACCCCACGGTTCCGCGTGAGCTGAAAGTCTCCGGCCACATCTACGACATTGCAACAGGGCGGCTCAGCGAGGTCGTGTCGACGCAGACACTGGGGTAGCGGTCCGCAGCTACTCTCCGGGCAATGCGGATCGTTCTGGCCGACTGCACGGTGCAATACGAAGGGCGGCTCAATGCTTATCTGCCCCCCGCCACACGTCTGGTGATGGTGAAGGCGGACGGATGTGTCGCGGTTCATGCCGACGGTGGTGCCTACAAGCCGCTCAACTGGATGAACGCTCCGAACGACCTCATCGAGGAGGAGGGCCGATGGATTGTCCTCAATCCAAAGGGGGAGCGGCTCACCATCACGTTCGAGGAGATCCACTTCGATACCTCCATGGATCTAGGCGATGACCCGGGTCTGCAAAAGGACGGTGTCGAGGCCGACCTGCAGAAGCTGTTGGCAGAAGTGCCACAGGAACTCGAGGAAGGTTTGGAGCTGATCCGTCGTGAATATCCGACACCGATCGGTCCAGTTGATCTTCTGTGTCGCGGTGGCGACGGGTCAACTGTTGCCGTCGAGATCAAGCGGCGAGGCGATATCGACGGAGTCGAGCAGCTGACGCGATATCTCGAGTTCTTGTCCCGCGACAATCGACTTGGAGTGGTGCGAGGCATATTCGCCGCCCAAGAGGTCAAGCCGCAGGCTCGGACGCTCGCCCAGGACCGCGGCATCGCCTGGGTGGAAGTCGACTACGAACGTCTGCGCGGGATCGAGTCCTCCACTCTGCGCTTGTTCTAGAGGCCGCTGATCAAGATCTCTGCGAGCTTGAGGTCTTGTTCATATGTGATCTTGAGGTTGCGCCTCGATCCGGGCAGCAGCGTGATGGCGACAGACGGTAGGTACTCGTGTACAACGCCGCAGTCGTCGCTAGCTGCGAATTCTGGATCCTGTGCGGCAAGCTCGTAAGCGCGGCGCAGCGTCTCGAGATGAAATCCCTGAGGAGTCTGCATCTGTCGCAGGAGCGTTCGGTCGGGCGCGCCGGTGAGAATGTCGCCGGTTGCGGAGACGATGGTGTCGCTTGCCGGGAGAGCGGGAGCGGTTGCCTGAGCCGTTTGCAGCGACTCGATCACAGCCTGGATTGTTTCGATCTCGACGAGAGGCCGCGCCGCGTCGTGAATCAGAATCATGCCGTCTTGGAGGTGATTGACGGCTTCCACGGCTGCTCTGCTCGAGGCGCTGCGAGTCGCTCCACCGTCGACGACGGCAACGAGCTTGGTTATGCCTGCACCTTCGGCAACCCGGCGCGATTGTGACAGATGGTCGGTTTGGCTGACCAGCACGATTCCGGTGATTTCGGGGGTGTTTTCGAATGCGATCAGGCTATGAGCCAGAAGCGGCCTACCGCCAAGGGTTCGAAACTGTTTCGGCACATCGCCGGCCATGCGCTCCCCG
Organism: Actinomycetes bacterium; assembly: GCA_024638645.1. Taxonomy (GTDB): domain Bacteria; phylum Actinomycetota; class Acidimicrobiia; order Spongiisociales; family UBA5794; genus JAHEJX01. The sequence continues at coordinate 34,317 of JAHEJX010000005.1, read as the reverse complement.
CTACCGGCGGCAAGGACGGCGGCGACGACAGGCGCGGTGGAATCGATGTTCACGTTGCAGCGAGGTTAGTGAGGGCTCAGTTGAGCAAACCCTCCAGGCTGAAGTTCATGCTCGGATGCCGCAGCTTGCCCAGAGCCTTTCCTTCGATCTGGCGTACCCGCTCCCTCGTGACTCCGAGGTGGCGGCCGATGCCGGCAAGCGTCATGGGCTCACCGCCGTTCAGGCCGAACCGGAGCACCATCACGGCTCGTTCCGTTTCCTCGAGGTGTTCGAGTGCTTGGACAAGCTCGGCGTCACGCGACGCCAACACCGCCACTGCTTCCGGATTGTCAGCCAATTCGTCCTCAACAAGATCGCCGAGAGCGGTTTCCGAGCTATCGCCGACGGTTTGGTCAAGCGATACACAATCATCCGGCGCTCCCATGGCTGCCGACACCTTGTCCTCGTCGAGGCCGCTCGCAATGGAGATCTCGGCTATCGAGGGCGTGCGCTGGTAAACCTCCGCCAGTTGCAGTGCTGTTTCCTGGACGGTGCGAACGATGTCGATCATATGGACCGGCAGCCTGATCGTGCGGGCGTTGTTGCCGAGCCCTCGAGTGATTGATTGCCTGATCCACCAGGTGGCGTAGGTCGAGAACTTGAAACCCTTGCGCCAGTCGAACTTTTCGACGGCGCGAATCAATCCAACGTTGCCTTCCTGGATCAGATCGATGAGGTCGAGCCCGCGCCCCGTGTATCGCTTGGCGATAGAGATCACGAGGCGGAGGTTGGAGCGTATGAACGCTGCCTTCGCTTCTGCGCCGGCGCTGACGGCGGCGTCGAGTTGAGCTCTCTCGGACTTCGTGAATCCGCCGCCGGCGATCAGCGTCTCGCCTGCGACCCTTCCCAATTCGATGGCGCGCGCCAATCGAACTTCATCTTCGGCAGTGAGTAACGCGTGGGCTGAAACTTCGTCGAGATAAATCCCGACGGCATCAGTCGACTTCGGTCGCGAAACCCGCCGCGCCACACGTTGTGACATCGGCTCCCCTTCGGTCGAGAACGACCCCCCTCGCACAGGGAGAGCATTGACTCGAAATTATCAGCAAACGGAGTGTCCAGCAAGCGATTTCCCCTGGTCGCAGCAGGTTGGAACGCTTCTCCAACCTGGTGTTGCGCTTCGGGGGAACTACGATCGTGGCGTACGCGGGTTGGGCACAGCTGGCAGAGATCGACGTGATAGTGCACGCATCCACATTCCCCATCGAGCATTCGAAGCGCGCGAGGCGCGCGCTTCGCCGCTTCGTGCTCGGCGCCCTGTTCGCATTTGGGCTCGGTGCGTGCGCCAGCCCGGTCGGCCTTCTCGGCGGCGAGTCGGTGCGGCCGCTCGAACCCGAAGCTCCTGTGCTCACCGTCGCAATCGTTGCGGCCGACGACTCGACGGCGCTGCCGGCCACCCTTTCCGTAGGCGACGAACAGTTGGAGACGGACGAGACAGGGCGCCTGTCGATCGACTGGCGTTTCGGCGACACGGGCCTGGATATCTCGGCCAGCGCTCCCGGCTTTCGCTCTGCTGCGACCACTGTTGCCGACTTGCCGGAAGACGGTTCGCTGACACTCGCGCTCGATCCGATCGTTCTGACCGGTCGAGTGGTGACTCCCGATGGACGAGCGCTACCGGGAACCGCAGTGAAACTGGGACGCGCCACGGCACGAACCGATGCGGAAGGGGCGTTCGAGATCAGTAGGGCCATGACCGGCGAGCTGCAATTGGACCGTCCCGCGTGGCAGTCGGCGACTGTCGCCTGGGATGGGACGGAAACCGCCATAACGCTCACGCTCGAGCCCCTGATGATCCGGGCGCTTCGTGTGGCCGGCGACAAGGCCGGAGACCGTGAGACCTGGGAGTCGCTGCTCGAGCTGGCCGACCAGACCGGTATCAACGCCTTCGTAGTGGACACCAAAGCCGAGGGCGGCACCGTGTTTCACGACACCGAGGTGGCGCTCGCTCACGAGATCGGTGCTGTCAAGACCTTCTACAACCTGGACAAGATCATCCAAGACATGGATGACCATGGCATCTACAAGATCACCAGGATCGTCACCTTCCAAGACAACTTCCTAGCCAAGGCCCGGCCCGAGATTGCTGCACGCGACTCCGAGACAGGCGAGCTGTGGCGGAACAACAAGGGGATCCGCTGGCTCGATCCGACCGATCGCAACTCGTGGGACTATGCCCTCGACCTCGCCGAGGAGGCATGCCGCCGGGGCTTCGACGAGATCCAGTTCGACTACATCCGCTTTCCCTCGGACGGGCCGGTGAGCCGTCTGGTCTTCGACGAGTTGCGCGGCGGCGACGGTTACTACGACAAGGAGAAACAGGAGTTCCGCGTCATGACCATCTCGGCGTTCCTCCAGGAGGCGCACGGCCGGCTCAATCCAATGGGATGCGCCGTGGCCGCCGACATCTTCGCAATCACGCTGGAGAGCTCCTCGGACGAGGGCATCGGGCAGGCACCGGGAGTCTTCTCCAACTACATCGATGTGCTCAGCCCCATGATCTACACCTACACATATGGGCCAGGATGGAAGGGCTGGGACGACCCGAACGAGCACGCGATCGAGCTCGTGACGCTTGCGCTCGACTCCGGCATTCCTCGTCTCGAGGGCTTCAGCATCTACCGACCGTGGCTGCAGCGGGCGTTCATCCCAGACGACGAGATACTGGCTATCCAGCGGGTGGCCGAAGACCGCGACATGGGGTGGATGCTGTGGAGCGCCAACACGATCTTCGACGCCGGGCATCTCCCCCCGCCTGAGTGAGTAACTCCCTCGCGGTCATCCATGCTGATCTTGTCGACTGCCGGCGCTGTCCGCGCCTCGTCGAGTGGCGGGAGAGGGTCGCCGCCGAGAAGCGGGCGTCCTTTGCGCACCAGGATTATTGGGGAAGGCCGGTCCCCGGCTTCGGCGATCCACACGCCCGGATCGTTTTCGTCGGCCTGGCGCCGGCGGCACATGGCGCCAACCGAACCGGTCGGATGTTCACCGGCGATCGCAGTGGTGATTGGCTCTACAGAGCTTTGAATAGTGCCGGGCTGTCGAGCCAGCCGGAATCGACCGCGGCTGATGACGGCCTTGTCCTCACGAACGCGTTCGTCACGTCGGCCGTCCATTGTGCTCCGCCGGACAACAAACCAACTTCTGTGGAAAGGGACAACTGTTCAACCTGGATGCAAGCCGAGCTCGGGCTACTGGATCAAACCAAGGTCTATGTGTGCCTTGGCGGCTTTGGGTACCAGGCGCTATGGCGACACCTCGGCGGTGCCGGAGTCGAGCTTCCCAAACCCAGGCCCAAGTTCGGCCACGGCGTCGAAATCGAGCTGGAGGACTTCACGATCATCTGCAGCTATCACCCAAGCCAGCAAAACACCTTCACCGGCCGGCTGACAGAAGAGATGCTCGACGCGATCGTTGATCGTGCGGTGGAGATTTCCTCGAAGTGACTACGCGGTCGGCCAACCGGCCACCGCGAGCTAATCCAATTCCAGCGAGTTGAACAGTCGATACACCCGCTGCTGTCGGCGCCAGGCATCCCGCAGGTGGTAGTACGGATTGATGGCTTTGCCGCCGCGATGTAGCTCGAAGTGAGTATGGGGAGGAGTCGGCTCAGCGTTTCCTGAATCGCCTACGTAGCCGATCACTGTGCCGGCCTCGACGAACATGCCCTCTTCGAGGCCCTCGGCAAAGGCAGAATCAGGGCCACCGCGGTTGTTGTCGGTACCGGGCGTGTCGTTGTTCAGGTGGAAATACCAGGTTTGCCAACCGTTGGCGTGACGGATGCGGACCTGATATCCGGGACGGTCGCCTTTGCCCATCATGGTTATGAACCCGTCGGCGACGGCAACTATCGGGGTGAGCTTGGGAGAAAACACGTCGGTGCCCTTGTGAGTGCGTTCGCCGCCGTCGCGAGGTCTTCCCCAGTCATTGGTGAAGTCAACGTCGATTCCCTCGTGGGGGAAGTAGGTGAACTCGAAGCCTTCGTCGGCAGCGGCAGGCGTGACGGCGATGACCAGCGTCGAGGTAAGGGCGGCGACGAGCGCCAGCAGTGTCAACTTCCGCATCGAATGGCCTCCACCACAGCACGGTTCCAGCGACCGGTGCTCCCTACCGAGTATTCATGGTGAACGCTGTTAGCAAATGTGTCAAGTGCGTTCATCGGCCTCATGTTCGTCCTGGTCCCTTGGATGAGCGCATGCTGAGAATCGCACCGTTCTCATCTGCGTTAGGCTTCCTCCGCCTCCATAGGAGATCGGCCTTGACGCCCTTGACATCAAGCACTTTGTTGCGCGTTCCCGGCGAGTCTGACGAATCGCTGGAGACCCGTCAGCACGCATTGGCCAAACTGGCTGACTTTGCCATGCCAACAGGTCGCGAAGAAGTCTGGCGCTACGTCGATCTCGACTTCGACCTGGAAGATTTTGAGGTAGCCGTCGCCGCCGAATCGATCGACGAGCGGCCTCCGGTGCCCGACTCGGCAGGGTTCGCTTTGGTGGTGGATGGTTCAGTTGTGGCAGCTGAATCCAGCGATCCCAATCTGACCGTTGGACGCGCCACAGATCGTTTCGAATCACTGATCGATCCCGGACAGGACATCTTCACTGCGGCGCAAGCCGCCCATGGTGCCGAACGGGTTGACGTAGTCGTCGCAGACGGGAAGGCCATCGAATCGCCGATATTCATCGATGTGTCGGCCTCCTCTGAGGGCGCCAGCTTCCCGGCTGTCCGAATCCGAGTGGGAAAGGGCTCGGAAGCCACCGTTGCGCTCCGGTTGCGCTCGGCGGACGATTTGCCGGCACTCGTGGTGCCGCACGTCGAAGGCAGCCTCGGCGACAATTCGAACCTGACGGTGGTCGTCGATCAGGGCTGGGGTCGAGCCACTCGTTCGATCGGCCAAATCGTGTTCTCGGTCGGTCGCGACGCTTCACTCAAGACGGCCGAAGCCGGCCTCGGCGGCGCGCTTGCGCGCTGGCAGCTCGACATCAAACTGGCCGGCCAAGGCTCCAATGCCAAGGTGGTCGGCGCCTACTTCGGCGACGAGGAGCAGATTCTCGACTACCGCTACGTCATGCACCACGCCGCCCCCAATACGCATTCGGAGATGTTCCTCAAGGGTGCAGTGGAGGACGAGGCCGGCTCCGTGTTCACCGGCATGATCCGGATCGACGAGATCGCTCAGAAGACGGACGCATTCCAGACCAATCGAAACCTCATTCTCAGCGACGGAGCTTCGGCGCAGTCGGTGCCGAACCTCGAGATTCTCGCCAACGACGTCAAATGCGGCCATGGCTCAACCGTCGGTCAGCTCGATCCGGAACAGCGCTACTACCTCATGAGCCGAGGCCTCGATCGACCAAGTGCCGACCGGCTTCAAGTCCGCGGATTCTTCGAGGAGGCTCTGAGCCGTTTCCCGGTGCCTGCAATTGTCGAGCCGCTGCGCGGCCGTTTCAACGAGAAGTTCTTGAGGGCGCAGGAGGAGGGCCGGCTGTGAGCGAGAAGATCGCTCTCGGCAGCGTCGCCGACCTTCCTGCAGGTCGGGGAATTCGAGTCGACTATGGCGAGCATCGTGTCGCCGTTTTCCGGGTGGGTGACGCCATCTACGCCATTGGCGATCGTTGCAGCCACGCCGAAGCGTCACTAGCAGAAGGAGAGTTGTTCGGCATGGAGGTCGAGTGCCCGCGGCACGGATCTGAGTTCAACCTCGAGACCGGCCTGCCCGGATCGTTTCCTGCCACCAAGCCGGTGCCGGTTTACGAAGTGATCGTCCAGGGCGACCAGGCCACGCTCGTCATCGAGGACGGTGCAGGATGAGGAATGCACTCGTCATCAAGGATCTGCATGCCAGTATCGGCGATCTCGAGATTCTCAAAGGCGTCGACCTCGAGATTCCATTCGGGGAGGTCCATGCCCTGATGGGCCCGAACGGGTCGGGCAAGTCCACCCTCAGCCACGTGCTCATGGGTAAGGACGATTACACGTCAAGCGGCAGTGTCCTGCTCGACGGCGAAGAAATAATGGGGCTCGGTGTCGACGAGCGGGCTCGCAAGGGGCTTTTCGAGGCCTTCCAGTACCCGGTGGAGGTCCCGGGTGTCTCCCTCGACGATCTGGTCGAGGAAATCGGCGGAGCGGTTGGCAATGGTGACTTTGCCAGCCGGGTTGCAGCATCTACTGCTCAGCTGGGGATGGGTCGTTTCCTCAAACGCCCGATCAATGAAGGTCTCTCCGGTGGCGAGAAGAAGCGCTCGGAGATGTTCCAGCTTGCGCTGGTCCAACCCAAAGTTGCCGTCCTCGACGAGATCGACTCCGGGCTCGACGTCGATGCGGTTCGCGAAGTCGCCGGCCTCGTGGAGAGTTCACGTTCCGAGAACCTTGGCGTTCTTGTGATCACTCACTATTCCCGCATCCTGAACTACATGAAGCCGGACCGGATTCACGTGATGATCGGTGGCCGCATTGTCCGTAGCGGCGGCCGAGAAGTCGCAGACGAGCTCGAAGACACCGGCTACGAGGCGCTGCGGGCGGAGCTCGGACTCGTCCCAGTCAGGGACCCGCTGCTCGATCTGCCATGACCGAATCCGCCGAGACTTGGTTTGTCGACCAGGCTGACGCCAAAAAGTACATCGGCGAGGTTGGCAAGCTCTGGGTCGTATGGCTCCTCGGTCTTGGAGCGCTTGCCGCCAGTCGGGGCGTCATTGCAATCATCGTCGGGGTTGCACTGCTGGTTGCGCTGTTCATCCTGATGAGCCCTTTGCAGAACCGGGTTCAGGAGAAGTTTGGCAGCGACCCGGAAGGCCGTTCGATTCCCAAGCGGGAGACGCTCTCCTCTAGAGACAAAGCATTGCGTGAGCTCACTTACGGCCGCGCCCCATTTGCAGAGGCCGTGGACAAACGGAGCATGTGGGCTGGATGGAAAGCCGTGCCCTGGGTCGTGATGATTGCGACGCTGGCGGCAGCTGCGGTTGTCGCAATCAGGTGGTTCGAGGGCTGATCGCAATTCACCCCGGTCTAACCTGAGCTGCGTATGAGCGCGCGGTCATGACGAGGAGCAGCATGCGTATTGAACGTGACTCGATGGGCGAAGTCCAAGTCCCAGATGGAGCGCACTACGGCGCCTCAACCCAGCGGGCGGTGGAGAACTTCCCCATCTCAGACTTGCGGTTCGGTCGCCGATTCATTTGGGCACTGGGGTTGCTGAAGGGCTCGGCGGCAAGAGTGTCCGGGCCTGCCGGCCATGTCGAAGCCGAGCTAGCGGACGCCATCGTGCAGGCGGCGAACGAGGTTCGTGACGGCAAGCTCGACGGGGAGTTCGTCCTCGATATCTTCCAGACCGGATCGGGCACTTCCACCAACACGAACGCCAACGAGGTCATCGCCAACAGGGCCTCCGTGATTCTTGGCGGCGACTTGGGCAGCGGCAAGGTCCACCCCAATGATCACGTGAACTTCGGTCAGTCGTCAAACGATGTGATCCCCTCAGCGATCCACGTCGCTGCTGTTGCGGCGATCCGCGAGGAACTGCTTCCCAAGCTAGGTGGGCTCGCAGACGGGCTCGAGGCCAAGGCCGAAGAGTTCGCCGATGTCGTGAAGTCGGGACGCACCCACCTCATGGATGCCACACCGGTGACGATTGGCCAGGAGTTCGGCGGCTACGCGACTCAGGTTCGCAAAGGCATCCAGAGGGTCGAAAAGGTCCTTCCCGAGCTCGAAGAGCTCGCCCTCGGTGGAACGGCTGTCGGCTCAGGCCTCAACGCTCCCGACGGCTTTCCCGCAGCGGTCATCGCAGACATGGCAGCAATTACGGGCTATCCGTTCCGCGAGGCAGACGATCACTTCGAGGCGCAAGCGGCCAAGGATGCCGCCGTCAACGCATCGGGGGCTCTCAAGACTGTGGCCACATCGTTGTTCAAGATCGCCAACGACCTGCGCTGGTTGTCTTCTGGCCCGCGAACCGGCATCGCTGAGATCCGGCTCCCGTCACTCCAGCCCGGCTCATCGATCATGCCCGGCAAGGTGAACCCGGTGATGTCCGAGATGATGATGCAAGTCTGCTCGCAGGTGATTGGCAACGACACGGCGATCACATGGGGTGGAGCGAACGGCAACTTCGAGCTCAATGTCATGATGCCCCTGATCGCCCACAATCTCCTCGAGTCGATCAGCTTGCTTGCCAATGCGGCGGATACTTTCCGGGAACGGTGTGTAGACGGCATTGAGGCAGACGTAGCGCGCTCGCGGGCGCTGGCCGAGGCGAACATCATTGTGGTGACGGCCCTCAACCCCCATATCGGATACGACAAGGGGGCAGTGGCAGCCAAGGAAGCGTTCGCCTCGGGTCGCAATGTTCGTGATGTAGTGATTGAGAAGGGCTGGCTCACAGAAGAGCAGGTCGATGAACTGCTCGACATCAAGCGAATGACCGAGGGCGGCATCATCGATTGAACCCTCCATGAGCGGGCCTCGCGGAAGCCTGCGCCCGGCACTGTTGTTGTTGACGGCTGCGCGGCTGGTTATCAACACTGCTCATCGCATGTCGTCGCCGTTCCTACCGGTGATTGCACGCGGCCTGGGAATCCCGCTCGAGCAGGCGGGGACGCTGGTGGCGGCTCGCTCGGCTGCGGCGATGGCGACCCCTTTCGTCGTCACCGCCAACCGAAAGCGGGACCGCCGTTTGGTGATCCAGCTCGGGATCGTGATGTTCTCGGCCGGGGCGGTCCTAACTGCCGCCACGAATGCCTATATCGGGGCGATCTTCGGTTTTGCGGTGATGGGCCTCGGCAAAGCCGTTTTCGACGTCTCGGGACAGGCGTATCTGTCCGATCGCACGCCGTATGCCAAACGTGCCCGCTATATCGCCCTCTTCGAGGTGACCTGGGCTGGCGGCTTCCTCGTCGGCGCACCGGCCGTCGGCCTCATCATCGACATCTGGGGCTGGGCTGCGGCGTTCTACATAACCGGTGGCCTGACTGCCCTGACCATCCTTGCTTCGCAGAGATTCGTCGAGCACGACCAGCCGGGTGACGGTGAGCGCGGCAAGCTCGTTCTCGATCGGTCGAGCATTGCGCTGCTGGGAGCTGCCGGCCTCTTCGCCGGGGCCGCCGAGTTCATGTCAGTTGTGTTGGGAGCTTGGTTCGAGGACGCGTTCATGATCGCTCTCGGAGCAATCGCCGGCTTGACCGCACTCATCGGGCTCTTCGAGCTCTCTGGATCATCGTTGACGGCTGCGATAACCGATCGGCTCGGCAAGCGTCGGGCGGTGATGGCGGGCTTGCTCATCGGCGCCACCGGCTATTTGCTGATGGCGATCGGGCGGGACACGCTCGTACTCGGCGTTGGTGCCGCCATGCTTGCCTTTGCCGCATTCGAGTTCATGATTGTCTCGACTTTCCCATTGGCCTCCGAAGCGGTGCCGAATGCGCGAGCCCGGTACCTGGCCTGGATGGTCGTGACGATCAACGCCGGCAGAACGGTGGCCGCGTTCGCTGGCACGAGGGTGTTCGTAGCTTTCGGCTTCGGAGCGAACGCCATGTTGGCAGTGGCGCTCAACCTGCTGGCGTTTGTGCTGATGCTCGCCTTCGTAGTCGAACATGACGACGAAGCAACGGCTCAATCGGCAGATCAGGCTGCTCCCTAGGCGGCCCCCTCGGCGTTCTTGATAGCGCTTTCGAGGGTCGTCCAGGGAAGGTCGGCGCACTTCACCCGCACCGGGAACTTGCGAACACCCTGCAGAGCTTCGAGGTCGCCGAGCACAGATCCGGGGCGATCGGCGTCCACAGGATTGTCACCCTCAACGATCCCCATCATGCGCTTGAAATTGTGGGTCATCTCGACGACTTCGTTCAGCGTCTTGCCCATCAATGCCTCGGCCATCATCGAGCCGGATGCCTGCGAGATTGAACAGCCGATGCCTTGAATCGCCACGTCGGAGACGGTGTCGTCGTCGATTCGGAGGTCGAGAGAGAATTCATCGCCACAAGATGGGTTCTGTCCCTCGGCGTGGATATGGTCGCCATCGAGGGACCCTTTGCGTCGCGGGTTGCGATAGTGATCGAGGATCACTTCTCTATAGAGCTCATCTAGTGCCATGGGTGTCTCTCTCGGGATGCATTTCGGTAACGCCACCTGCGTCTGGGAATTCCCGCCGCAATGCTAGGTCACCGCTAGGGAAGCTCGTCCAGCGAGGCAGCATCGAGGAACTCCTGGTACACGTCAATGCCTGCTTGATATGCATCAGGTTCCCACTCGGCAGCCGTCTCAGGATCTTTGAACTTGGCGACGATGGCTTCTTCAACCGTGGCGTTCTGTCCGTCCGGTTGCCAGTTCTGGCGGAACTCAGCGACCTGTTCCACGTGTACTGCCTCATGTGCCTCAATCGAGGCCTGTTTGATGGGGTCGTACCCAGGCGAAATCGCAACCGTTCCACTTGTGTCTGTCGACCCGGCGGTCTCGTAGACACCTTGGGAGTCGTGAGTCTTGGCGAGGGCACTTGCCACGTCGGAAATGTGGCGAGACAGCTCGTCGACCTCTCCGAACTCGGCAGCTGCGGCGAGCTGCCCCCGGTGGTAGACGGCTTCGGTGAGATTGTCGTAGTCCCAGCCTTGGCCGATAGCCAATGCGAGCAAGTCTGGGTCGGCGTAAGCGTCGCGGTATGCCCGCTGTGTGAAGATGGACCGCCGGATCGCCTCGATGCAATCGGGAAGCCATTCGTAGTCCGTTGTCGGATCGCCCTGGTATGTCCAGACCATGTGCGCGTCCCTCTCCAGAAGGATGTCCTTCAAGGAGTCGATGCTCACTCCCGCCTGTTGGACCTCCACAATCTGTTCGGGCGTCATCTCGGCGGTGGCATCGCCGAGTGAGAAAGTCCACGTCTCGATCATCTCGGTGTCCGAGATGGCCTTCAGGCGCATTTCGTGGATTGTGCCTTCGATGTCCCGCTCCACCACGAACTCGTTTCCCGTGCGCTCGAGGACCATCCCGCGAGTTTCCAGCAGCCGGCTGCAGTCGCTCAGCTTGACGGTCGCCGCACCGTCCATGTCGTCCTTGCCGAACAACTTGCGAAGCCAAGTGATGAAGCGTGTGAAAGGGAGGTAGCGGTCGAAGACCGCGAACATGTTGCCGGCGCCCGGGATTGTCGAGCGAGGGCCGATCCAGTCGTACGTGCGATTGCTACCTCGGACCCTCCACGTCCCCGATCTGGGGAAGACGAGTTCTTCTTCCATTGCTCTCCTTCTAGCCGTCTTCTGTCAAACCAGACCACGAACGCCCCAGCCTGATACGTGCTCAGTGGCCCTTCCACTCTGGGGGGCGCTTCTCCACGAACGACAGCGGGCCCTCCTGGGCGTCTTCGCTGGTGAGCATCGTTTCGTAGATCTCGACGTCGCCTGATCGCATGAGGGCAAGGCCGTCCTCGACGCTGAGGTGTCGAGTGCGCTTGATGAGATCGATGATCGCCGAGACTGCGAGCGGGGCTCCAGAAATGATGCGGTTGGCCATCTCGCGGGCTGTGTCCATCAGTTCGTCGGCCGACACGACGTGGTTGACCAAGCCCCAGCGCATTGCGTCGTGCGCGTTGAGGCGGCGCCCGCCGATCAGCACCTCCATCGCGATCGGGTGGGGGAGAAGCTTGGGTAGTCGGATGGTTCCGACGTCGGGGATGATGCCGACGCCGGTTTCGGGCAGGAAGAACTGGGCGTGGTCAGCAGCGACGACGAGGTCCGCGGCCATCGTCATCTCGAACCCGCCTCCCACAGCCATTCCGTTGATCGCCAGAATCACCGGCTTGTTGAGGCCATCGAGCTCGCCGAAACCACCGAAACCACCCGGGCCATAGTCGCTCTCGAACTCCTCGCCCTCGCTCGCTGCATTTAGGTCCCATCCGGCAGTGAAGAAGCGCTCGCCTGCTCCGGTCAGGATGGCGACCCGCAGCTCAGGGTCGTCGCGAAATTCGACGAACTTGGCGCTGAGCGCTTGGCTGGTTGAAGCATCGATGGCATTGGCTTTGGGCCGGTCCAGCGTGATCTCCAAGATCGGACCGTTGCGGACGGCGGCGACGGTTTCAGTCACTTGCTCTCCTCTCCGAGAGTGATCAGCGCATCGACGGCGACTGCGTCGGTCGGGGTTGCGAGCAGAGGGTTGATTTCGATTTCGACGATATCGGGGCGGGTCGCCATGAGTGCCTCCAACTTGTTGACAACGTCGATGATGGCCTGGTGGTCGGCGGCGGCGTGGCCGCGGTGGCCGTCGAGAAGCCTGCCGATCTTCAGGGTGCTGAGCATGTCCAAGAGCTTTTCCGCCATAACCGGTGCGAGCGTCGTCTTCATGTCGCCGACCAGCTCGACCAGCGTTCCACCGCTGCCGATGACCACAGACACGCCGATGGGCCAGTCACGGCGGACTGTCACAAGCAGCTCGGCCACGGTGTCCGTGATCTGTTCCTCGACGAGAACCTCGCTCGTGAGCTGCGCGAGATCATCGAGGGCGGCCGCAAGCGCCACTTCGTCATTGATGCCGACGATGACTCCGCCGGAGTCCGTCTTGTGGGCGACGCCCGAAGCCTTCGCGACGACCGGAAAGCGCAGGCTCGAAGAGTCGACCTCACCCGCCGGGCCATGGACGCTTGGCGGGACGGTGATCCCGGCCTTCGCCAGGATCTGTTTGGCCGCAACCTCCGCAATCGTGTCGGTGGCGTGGCGGTAGCGGCCGGCAGCGGTGTGAATCCTGGGAGGATCGGCCGCGATCCATTGACCGACTCGCGCGGCGGCAGATACCGCCTCGAGGGCTTCGTCGATGGAGTAGGCAACCGCAATGCCCCGTTCCTGCAGCCACGCCCGCAAGGGATGGGGCATGTTTTCGGGCAGCGTCGCTGCAACGACGGTCAGAGTTCCGGACGCACGATGGGCGGTTTCGATAGCCTCCACAGTCGGAAACCAGGACTCGACATCACCACTTGTCGGCCAGTCGAGAACCAGCATCGCGGCGTCGGCCGGCCCATCGAGGGCAGCCGTGAAGCATGCGGTCAAAGCCACACGATCGCCCCAGATGAAGGTGTGGTAGTCGAGCGGGTTGGTGATGGCCACGAGGTCGCCGAGGGATGATCGGATCTTCGCGGCCTGGTCCTCATCGAACGCCTCGAACACGATGCCGTGGGCCTCGGCGCGATCGGCCACCAGCGAGGCTTCTCCCCCCGAGCAACTGAGCGACACCATCCGATTGCCCGATAGTGGGCCCGCCACGATCAGGAAGCTGAGTACGGCGGCCATGGTCGAAACCGAGTCCACGGTGATGATCCCGTAGCGTTCGAAAAGGGCGGAGTAGACATCGGCCGGCTTGGCGATGGCGGCGGTGTGGGATGCCGCAATGTGTGCTGCTGTTTCCGAGATCCCGGTCTTGAGCATCACGATCGGGGTCTTGGTGTCGTGAGCCGTGATGGCGGCGTGCCCGAATGCGATCGGGTCGATGATCGACTCCGCGTGCACGCCGATGACGGCCACGTCAGGATCCGAAGCAAGCTCCGCGATGCAATCCTCGATCCGAACTCCAGCTTGGTTCCCTATGGAGATCACGTGAGTGAAAGGGATCCCGCGCATGTTCATCGTGAGGTTGAGGGCGATGTTGCCCGATTGGGTCACAATGGCGGCACCTCGTTGCCCATGGAGGCGTTCACATCCCTGCACGTCCGGCCAGAGGGCCGCACCGAGCTTGCCGTTGATGACGCCGTAGCAGTTCGGCCCGATGACCGGCATGTCGTGGTCGACGAGCTTGCGCTGCAACTCGAGGCCTTCCGCCCCGGCCTCTGCGAAGCCTGCGGCGTAACAAATTGCGCCGCCTGCGCCAAGCCTGGCAAGGCGCTGGACGACGTCGACCGTCTGCCGGCGATTCACGGCCACGAAGGCCGCGTCCGGTGGAGCCGGCAGCTCCTCGACAGAGCGATAAACGCGGCGGCCCACCATTTCCTCACGCGAAGGATGAACCGGCCAGATCTCACCGCCGAAACCGAGAAGGTCACACTGTTCGATCGCCAGCTCGGCCTGGCGCCCTCCGATCACGGCAATCGTGTGCGGATTGAGCAGGCGGCCCAAGCCGCGATGCTGTTGGTGCGGTTCTCCGCCCTGCAACCGAACGCCGGTGCTCATGGTCTCGTGGACCCGGTCGGGATCCGGTCGCGGCTGCAGTCTGGGGCCCTCGTGGCGGGACCGGCGTCGCCGCGAGGGGCAATGACGAAGGTCTCGTCCTCGTCCATATCGCGGAGGCGCGTCATCGACACGTCAGCCACCCAACGGTCGCAGCATCGAGCGCGAGATGATGTGACGCTGGATCTCGGATGTGCCGTCCCAGATGCGATCGACCCTGGTGTCACGCCAGAAGCGTTCCAGCGGGAGCTCGTCCATGAGTCCCATACCACCGAAGATCTGGATCGCCTCGTCAGTCACGAATTGGCACATCTCTGTGGCGAAGACCTTCGCCATTGCCGCGTCCGAGTCGGTCATCGTTCCCTGGGCGTCCTTCCACGCAGCCCGGAAGGTGAGTAGCTCGGCTGCGTCATACTGCGTCTGCATGTCGGCGAGCTTGAACGAGACGCCTTGGAACTTGCCGATCTTCTGGCCGAACTGCTCCCGGCTGGCGGCCCACTCCGTTGCCAGTTCGATGGCACGACGAGCTCGGCCGAGGCAGATCGCCGCCACCTGGAGACGAGTCGCTCCGAGCCATTCGTTGGCGACCTCGAAGCCTCTGTGCTCCTCGCCGAGCACGTTGCCGACGGGCACACGGCAGTCGTCGAAGTTCAGAATGAAGTTGTGATACCCCTTGTTGGACACTGCGTTGTAGCCCGGCACCATCTCGAAGCCGGGCGTTCCCATGTCGACGAGGAAGCTGGTGATCCGCTTTTTAGGGCCGCGGGGAGTGTCCTCCTCGCCGGTGGCGACAAAGAGGATTACGTAGTCGGCCATGTCGGCGTGGCTGATGAAGTGTTTGGTGCCGTTGATGACGTACTCGTCGCCATCGCGAACCGCGGTGCATTTCATGCCGCGCACGTCAGAGCCGGCATCTGGCTCAGACATTGCGAGACAGTCATAGCGGTCACCCTTGATGGTTGGGATCAGGTAGCGCTCGATCTGGTCTCCCTCGCACGCCATGAGGATGTTTGAGGGGCGCGCCACGATGTAGTTGAGCGCGTAGCTGGCTGCTCCGAGCTCGCGTTCGACGAGGATCATCGTGAAGGGGTCGAGCCCTCCGCCACCGTATTCCTCAGGCATGTTGGGTGCGTAGATCCCGGCCGCAATTGCTTTCGCCTTGATGGACTCAACGAGCGTCGGCGGGACGCGGTCGTTCTTTTCGACGTCAGCCTCGTGGGGAAGGAGCTCCTTCTCAACGAAGCCTCGTGTGGTCTGGACGATGAGCTGCTGTTCGGGCGTGAGTGCGAAGTTCAGAGCTGCGCCTCCGGCTTGCCGTACCTCGTATCCGGTATCTCGTATCCGGCACGAGCTACGAGATACCAGATACCAGGTACCTTCACTTTGGAACCTCCATGACGCTCCCCACGTTTGTTGGCTTCTCCATTGTCTTGTGCACTTCCCATATGGCGTCGAGTGCCCTCTTTGGTCCCGGCATGATCGGCACTGCCTTGGCGGCGGCCATGTCGACGTGGACCAGCATCTGTTCGGTTGTGCAGAGCAAATCGCCGGTGTCTTCGTTGTACATCGAATGGAAGAAGTGGAGGCGCTTTTCGTCGAAACCGAGGAGCTGGGTGGTGAAGCGCAGCGGGTCGTCGAGGAGGGCCTCCCGTCGATAGTTGATGTGGCTCTCGACGGTGTAGAAGGAGTTCGCGGCGGCTCGGTAGCCCTCGTCGTCGCCGATATACCGGAAAAGGGCATCCGACGCCCACCCGAAAGCCGTGAGAAATGCCGCCTCGGTCATGTGGTCGTTGTAATCGACCCACTCCGGCTCGACCTGACAGCGATACAGCTCCAGCGGTCCGTCGATGCTCTCGCCCTCTCTCCAGCGCACGGCCTCCTGGTCGTAGCGGCGCGCTTCCCGCTGTGCGTAGATCTTGCCGGCGCCGATGTTGACGGCGCGCAGCGCCTTCATGGTTGCGATCAGGCAGTCGTCGCGAAGGCGCTCCAGTTCGTCGATGGAGCGGCCGTCTGCCTGAGCCTCGGTTCCCTCGACCAGGGCGTCGATGAGGTCCGCGGTAAGCGCCGGCGCCTCCAGCTTCGACCAGGGCAGCTCGAGGGCGGGTCCGAAATGGTGGAGCATGTGCCGCATGCCCTGCTGGCCGCCGGCGAGGTGGAAGATCAGGTTGGTGCCCATGGCCGCCCAGCGCAGGCCGGGCCCATAGATGATCGAGTCGTCGAGTTCTCCGGTCGTGGCGTAACCGTCCTTGATGATGTGGAGGATCTCGCGCCACATTGCCTCTTGCAGCCGGTCAGACAGGTGGCCGTCGATCTCGTGGCGGACGCGGAGCGGGTACATGTCGAGCATGTCGTAGATGGCTGAGGCGGCGTCTAACGCAGCATCCGAGGTCTTGTCGCCACCGACGATCTCACACAGCGGCAATAGGTAGACGGGGTTGAAAGGATGGCCGACGACGATGCGCTCGGGATGGGCGCATTCGGTGGTGAGCTCGGAGACGAGCAAGCCGGATGTGCTCGTGCCGATGACGATGTCGGCCGCAGCGGCAGCATCGACCTGCGCCAGCAGCAACTTCTTGAGCGCAACGTCTTCTGGTGCAGACTCCTGGATGAAATCGGCCTCGGCGCCGACTTCCTCGATCGACTCGACCCAGCGCAGCCGGCTTCTCTCGGCGCCGGGATAGAGGCCGAGCTTGCGAACCGACGGCCACGCCCTCGCCACGGCCGATCGCATCCGCTCCTCGGCGCCATCGGCCGGGTCCCAAGCGACGACGTCGAGTCCGCGGCCTAGAGCCCGAGCGGCCCAGCCGGACCCGATAACACCGCACCCGACGACGCCAAAGGTGGAGACGTCCTTCCGCATCTAGAAATTGACCGCGTCCAGGCCCTTGAGGTCGAGCCGCTCTCGCGTCTCCTCGGGAGTGGCCGGCTCGCGCGATAGCTCCTTCAGGATCCGCACGATCTTCTCGACCTGTTCGGCATTCGACTCAGCCAATTTGCCCTTGCGGAGGTAGAGGCCGTCCTCGAGGCCGACCCTGACGTTGCCGCCCATCGTCGCTCCGGCGGTGACGAGATCGAACTGGTGGCGTCCGCCGCCGAGGATCGACCATTCGATGTCCCTGCCGAACAGCCGGTCGGCGACGGTCTTCATCGCCACGACGTTTTCGATGTCCGGACCGATACCACCGAATGTGCCCATCACGAACTGCATGAAGATCGGCGGTTTCACCAGGCCCATGTCTGCGAAGTAGGCGAGGGTGTAGAGGTGGGAGATGTCATACGCCTCGAACTCGAAGCGGCAGCCGGTCTCCGCGGCGAGCTCCGTGAGCATGTACTCGATATCGCCGAAGTTGTTGACGAAGGGCTCCCATTTGGTGCTGGCGAGGAAGTCTTCCTCCCAGTCGTACTTCCAGCGGCCCTCGTATTTGGGGATCATCTGGAATAGTCCGTAATTCATCGTGCCGAGGTTGCAGGTGGCCAGCTCGGGACGTAGCTGTTTGATGACGCGAAGCCGCTCTTCGATGGTCTGCCCGGTCGCTCCGCCGGTCGTGATCGAAATCACGGCGTCGCTGCGGGCCTTGATGCCGCTGCAGTAATCGCGGAAGATCCCGACGTCGCTCACCGGACGGCCGTCCTCCGGATCCCGAGCGTGGATATGGATCACCGATGCCCCGGCTTCCGCGGCAGCGACGGACTGGTCGATGTGCTCGTCGATCGTGATCGGGATATCGCTGTTCATGGTGGGGGTGTGCGAACCCCCCGTAACCGCACAGGTGACAATGACGCTCATAGTGATCTCCCTCATTCGTCTGTTGTGCTTAACGTCCGGTTATGCGCTTTGCCAAGCACAACAGACGACCATTCCGTAATGCGGAATGTTCTGCTATACAGAACGCATGCAATGTAGGGCGGCCAAACCGATTGTGTCAATGGAATCGGCATGACGATTCGCAGCGATTCGATTCAGTCAGTAGAGCGAGCCTTCGCGGTGCTACGCGTGATCAGCCGTCACGGCGCTTCCGTGCCGCTTGCTTTGATCGCTGCCGAGAGCGATCTGCCCAAGAGCACTGTGAGCCGGTTGCTGTCGACGATGGTCGAGATCGGGACGGTCGATCGGGTCGCCGAGGGCCGCTATTCCATCGGCGCCCAGATGCGAGCAATCGTGCAACCGGCCGTTGGGTTGGCGGAGCTGACTGCGTTGGCCAGGCCGTACCTGCGAGACCTGGTCGACGAGGTGGGAGAGGACGCCGGCCTGGCGATCGCAGATGGTGCCGAGGTGTTGTACATCGACCAGGTGCAATCATCCCAGCCCGTGCAGGTTCAGGATTGGACGGGGCAACGATTTCCATCGCACACGACCGCAGCGGGATATGTACTGCTCGGCGCTCTGCCGGAGACCGACCTCGACGAGTTTCTCGGCGGCGAATTGGCAAAGCCAACCAGGGCAACGGTCACTTCACCCAAGAAACTGCGGAAACTCATCGAGGCCACACGCGAGGACGGCTATGCATGGACGAGCGAGGCTTGGGCGGAGGGCATTAACGGCGCGGCCGCTCCCGTTGTCGATGCCTTGGGCCATGTTGTAGCTGCGATCAACCTATACGGGCCCAGCTATCGCTTCCCTGGCGGGCGCAGCCAGCGTCGCATTACGCGGGTGCTTGTGGAGGCGGCCGGCCAGGTGTCGAGGCACCTGGGAGTGCCGACGTGAGGCCGGCAATTAATCGTCGGGGGCCCTGAACATCCCCTGCCTTCAGTAGACGATCCGGGACGTTACGAGGCCAAGCGTCAGTGCTGCGCCCCAGAGCACAGCCGATGCGATCCAATAGCCACCCAAGAAAATGCGCTCCGATCGCCTGCTGGTTTGGAGCGCTGAGCCCATAGCGACCGCCGTCGCAATGATCGCAATGGCCAGAACTGGCACACCCTGCCATAGCGATTGGAAGGAGGTCTGCTCTTCACGTACGACCTCGAAGGTGATCGCGACAATCCACACCCACGCAATTGCGCTGATGACGCCGGCCAGCAGCATGCCAAGGCGAGCCATCAGGCCGTTAACCAGTCCGCGCCCTCGCGAATCTCGATGATCGTCGGGCGATCGGCAGCGAAAGCGGTCCGCAGTGCGGCGCCCAGTTCTTCACCGTTGGTCGGCTGAACTCCGTGACATCGCATCGCCGCGGCCAGCTGCATGAAGTGGGGATTGACACCGCTGACACCGATCTGCGCAATGTCCTTCTTCTTCATGTCGCCGCGGATCTGCTGGTATCCCTGGTTGTTCCAGAGGATGATCGGAATTGGTAGCCCGAGTTCGGCTCCCGTGATGAGCTCCTGCACGGTGAACATGAGCCCACCATCGCCGACGAGGGCCATCACGGCCCTGGCGGGCATTGCCAGCTTGGCTCCGATGGCTCCAGGCAGCGCCGGACCGAGGGTGCAGAATCCTGACGGGTAGAGCCACTGCCTCTCGCCGTAGACCGGGAACCCCCACGACCCGGTGTAGCCGAGCTGAGTCATGTCGACATAGGTGATGGCATCAGGGGGCGCAGCTCGGCGAATGGCGCCGAGGAGGTGGAGATGTTGCCGTTCCCGATAGCTGAGGTCGGACATTGCAGCGGAGCGGATCTCGGCTATCTCGGCCTCTCGGCTCGCATGTGGCTCCGCCCCGTCGAGAGCTCTTCGAAGGGCGGCAGCGAATCGGCGGGCGTCGGCGACTATTCCGACCTCGGCGTCGTATAAGTCGTCGACCTTGGCCGGGTCGATGTCAACGCGAATTATCTTGCCGGTAAGGCTGAGCTTGGGGCCCGCGAAGTGATCCGAGTGGCCCATCTCGGTCCCGATTGCCAGCACGACGTCTGCCGCATTCATAGCCCTGTGCACGGTCTGCCTTATCACCGTTGTGCCGAGGTTCAGGGGGTGGTCGTCTCCGATGACGCCTTTGCCGCCGTTGGTGGTGACAACGGACGCCTGGAGCAGTTCTGCGATTGATGCCAGTTCGGGTCCGCATCCGCGAGCACCGCTGCCGATGTAGATGAGCGGCGACCGCGCTCCCGATAGGAGCTCGGCGGCGCGCGCGACCGCTTCCGGGTCCGGGTCCAACGGTGCCTTGGGCTGGGCGACTCCCCAGCCGCCGCCGGCCTCCATCGCCAGGACATCGAGCGGGATCGTGATGTGAACGGGCCGCGGCCGCCCCGTTGCAAACACGTCGAATGCCTTGGCGACGAGATCGGGGACATCGTCAGGGGCCAGCGCCGTTGCACTGAAGGCGGTAATCGGCTTGGTAACCGCCACCTGGTCCGAGATCTCGTGCAGCATGCCCCAACCCTTGCCGAGCGTCTCCGCCGGGGGAGAAGACGAGATCACGAGCATCGGCACCGAATCCGCGTACGCCTGGCCCATAGGTGTGGTGAGGTTGGTGACACCGGGCCCGCTGATGACGAAACACACCCCGGGCCGTCCACTCGCCCGTGCGTAGCCGTCCGCCATGAAGCCACCGCCCATCTCATTGCGCGGCTGGATATGACGGATCGAGCTGTCACCGAGACCCCGGTACAGCTCGAGGGTGTGGACGCCGGGGATGCCGAAGACGGTGTCGACACCATATCCCTCGAGAAGGCGAACTATTGCCTCACCAGTGTTCATGGGTGCATCGTATAGACGAGATGCAGGCTGGGTCGACGTCAGCGTTCGACGGGCATGCCCACCATCGAACCCCATTCCGTCCAGGATCCGTCGTAGACCCGGACATGTTTCCAGTCGTTGAGCCGGGTGAGCGCAAACCAGCCAAGCGATGCCCGGTGGGACAGGCGACAGTAGGTCACGGTGTCGCGATCGCGAGAGGCGCCGACGCCTGCAAACTCGGCTGCGATTTCGGCCGGCTGTCGAAATGTGCCGTCGCCGGTCAGCAGGCGTTCGTAATAGAGGTGGCTTGCTCCGGGGATGTGCCCGCCGCGTTCGGCTCCGTGGTCATAGGGAGCGGTGAGTGGGGACACCCTCTCGCCGCGGTACTCCTCATCTGATCGCAGATCGACAAGCGTGCGGGCAGGGTCTGCGAGGTGGCTGAGAACGTCATCTCTCCCGATCCGGCTCGACGTGTCTGGGGTCCGCGGCTGCACGGAAGCCGCTTCGACAGGCGGGGCCGCGGCCAGGGTCATCGGGAGCCCGCGGCCCTCCCAGGTCTGGTGGCCCCCGTCGAGCACGACGGCGATATGTTCGAACCCCGTCATCGTCATCACCCAATAGGCGTAAGTGGCGAACTGGATCGTGTCGCCGATCAGAATGACAGTCCTGTCCTCACCGACTCCAAGGGCGCCAAGCCGATTCGCCATCACATCGGGCGATGGGAACTGCCGATCGCTGTCGTCCCAGCAGAGGTCTTTCCAATAGACATAGCGCGAGCCTGGAATGTGCCCGTGGTGCCAGGCCGCTTCACCCGGGAGCTTGAAGGCCACTTCGAGGAGCACGAGCGATGGATCGTCGAGGCGGTCCGCCAGCCACTCCGGCGCAACGAGCCCACTCATTGCGTCACGGTGAAGTCGAGGTCGACGGCGGGAGGCCGCTCGAGGGTGTTGTGGATCTTGCAGGCGGCCGCGACCCGGCGCAGTGAAGCGACCTGTTTTTCGGTCGCAGCGGCGGCCACCGCCATCTCGATTGACAGCCTCCCGATGCGATCGGGATGCTCGAGAGCCTCGTCCTCGATTGCGATCGTGATGTCATGGACCGCAATGTCCTGGCCGCGCGCGAAGTTGAGCATCGTGCCGGCCATGCACGCGGCAAGGGCGCCCATCAGCAACTCGCTGGGCCGAAACCCGTCGCCCGGCCCGCCCGCTTCAAGTGTGTCGTCGACGATCAGCTCGACGTCGCGAGCTTTGATCTTGAAACGGCGCCCATTCACCTGCTCCATGTCGATCCGCACTGCCACTCCTGTCGTTGCGCCTACAAGTCACAAATACAGTACGGCCGGCCGAGTGATGCTGTGTCGCTCGGAGACGAATCGAAGTGGCCCTAATCGCCTCGCACGAAGTGCACGTAATAGCTGGGCACGAGGCCGATGAGAACGACGATGTTGATCAACAGGAACATCGGATCGTCCGAGATCACCCACAGATAGACGAGGAAGATCACGATCACCGTGCGTACATATATCGAGACGACGTAATAGTGCCAGTCCTCGTTGCGCAGGATGTTGAAGATGAGAAACGACAGTGCCCCCATCATCAACCCCACGAGCCGCGGCATCACATCCCCGTATTCGCCATTCGACTGGAACACGTCCATGAACTGCTGCGGGAAGAAGGCAAACCCCACAGCGGCGACGGCCAGGTAGATGACCAAGTAGCTCAGGGTGACGCGGCGCAGGTCCATAGTTCGAACCTAGCGATCGGCCCGAGCGCGCGTCCTATTGGCTCTTGACCAAATGTGGGCTTCCGCTCTTGTTGGGGGCACACAGCCGACAGTCAATGCGCCGTCACCGACCGGTGCCGAGCACGAGCTTCCCGGCGAATCCTGCCCGGCCGACAACAGCATGAGCGTGCGGAGCCTCGGCCAGTGGGATTCGTTGCGCAACGATCGGCCGCAGTCTTTCGGCTGCGACGTGGTCCAATGACTCAGCGAGCGTCTGGCTGTACCGAGGGCGGGGCGGATCTCTTGACCGCGAGCTTTGCCGCAGCCACGGCGGCGAGCCCGAGCGGAATGGAGATCACGCCTGCATGTGGTTGTCCGGTGCGCTCATGGATTTCTCACCCTCCAAGCCGGCGCCCGGGTTGTCTGAGATCAGTTTCGACGTCGGCCAATCCGACGCGCCAGATGCATACGGCCGGGAAAGCGAGAGGGCTCAATCGCTCGCGCCCCGCAGCGCGATGTTTCCGTCGCCGCCATCGGGGGTATGTCTCGACTGGTCGCTACGGAGGAGAAGACCATGACATGCGCACATCGTGCGTGCACTTGCACCACCACATCCAACGAGGAGTTCTGCTCGCCGGCATGTGCCGACGGTACCGATGCACGGGCCTGCGTCTGCGAACACGGCGAGTGCGAGTCATCCGTTGCGGGCACCCGCACCATCGACGGCGACGTGTTCGACCCGCACACCGTCGCCGAAAGCGTTGCCGCCCCAACGGCCACGCCCCAATACGACGGCCGGCCGTAACTGCCGGGCTGGGCGGTCAGTCGAGCCCAAAGACCTTGCGGGCGTTCCAGAGGCCTTTGACAAGCTGGTCGACGTCTTCTTCGATGCTGTATACGTAGAAGCTTGCCCGGGCCGTGGCTGGAACCTCTAGGTAGCGCATGAGCGGCTTGGCGCAGTGATGCCCCGCCCGTACGGCAACGCCGTCTTGGTCGAGGATTGTCGCCAGATCATGGGCATGGATGTCGCCGAGCTCGAAGCTCACCGCACCTCCGCGCAGGGTGAGATCTGTCGGACCGTACACCGTGAGATCCGGGATCTCGGCCAGTGCTTCGAGAGCGTATTTGGTGATCTCGATTTCGTGGCCGCGCACCTCGTCCATGCCGATCTTTGTCAGGTAGTCCACTGCCGCCCCCCAACCGACGGCCTGAGCGATCGGGGGTGTACCCGCTTCGAACTTGTGTGGCACCGGTGCCCATCTCGACTCGTAGAGGCCGACGTCTGTGATCATTTCGCCGCCGCCCTCGACCGGGCTCATGGCTTCTAGCATTTCCGGCTTTCCCCAGAGGCCACCAATTCCGGTGGGGCCGAGCATCTTGTGGGCCGAGAACGCGAGGAAATCGACGCCGAGCTCGGCAACGTCTGTCTTCATATGCGGTACAGACTGTGCGCCGTCCATCACCACGATGGCGTCGACTGCTCGTGCAGCCGCGACGATTTCGGCGACCGGTCCGATGGCGCCGGTGACGTTGGACATGCCAGAGATCGCCACGATCTTCGTCTTGTCATCGATCACCGCTTCGAGCGTGGCAGTGTCGACGGTCAACTGGTCTGTCAGCTCTAGATAAGCCAACTCGGCCCCGGTCAGCTCTGTGATGAGCTGCCACGGCACGATGTTGGAGTGGTGTTCCTGGACGGTGGCGACGATCCTGTCGCCCTTCTTCAGCCGCCGCAGACCCCAGCCGTATGCCACCAGATTGATAGCCGCCGACGTGCCTTTGGTGAACACGATTTCGTTGGGGGAGCGTGCACCGATGAATTCGGCGACCTTGGCCCGCGCCCCTTCGTAGGCGACTGTGGCTTCGTGGGCGAGGGTGTGCGCGCCGCGATGGACGTTGGCGTTGGTGTGCTCGTAATAGTGAGAGATCGCCTTGATGACCTGCTTGGGCTTCTGCGAAGTAGCTGCCGAATCGAGGTAGGCGAGGCGGTTTCCGTTTACCTCCCTTGCCAGGATCGGGAAGTCCTCGATCAGGTGGGAGAGGTCGCTCATGTCGCCGGGGCCTCGACGCGATAGTCGTCGTAACCCTGCTCCTCGATCTTGACGGCGAGGTCTGGGCCACCGGTCTCGATGATGTTGCCGTCCATGAAGATGTGAACAACATCTGGCGTGATGTAATCCAGCATCCGCTGGTAGTGCGTGATGATCAGAAAGCCGCGCTCATCGGTGGCAACCTTCTTGACCCCTTCAGCAACGGTGCGGAGGGCGTCGATGTCCAGTCCTGAGTCGGTCTCATCGAGGATGGCCAACTCCGGTTCGAGGACGGCCAGTTGCAGGATCTCGTTGCGCTTGCGCTCTCCGCCTGAGAAGCCCTCGTTCAGGTAGCGGTCGGCGAACGAGCCGTCGAGGCCGAGTTCCTTCATGGCGTCCATCACCTTCAGGCGCAGCTCGAGCACGGTGTACTCGGTGCCGGTGCGATTGGAGAGAGCGGCGCGCAGGAAGTTGACGACGGTTACGCCCGGGATCTCCTCGGGATACTGAAACCCCAAGAACATCCCGGCCCTGCCGCGTTCGTCCGCCGTCCAATCGGAGATGTCCTCGCCCTTGTAGCGAATCGTGCCCTGGGTGACCTGGTAGTCGGGATGCCCGAGAAGCACATTGGCCAGCGTGGATTTCCCTGAGCCGTTGGGGCCCATGAGCGCGTGGATTTCTCCCGCGTTGAGCGTGAGAGCCATGCCTTTGATGATCTTGGTATCGCCGGCGGAGACGTGCAGGTTCTCAATGGAAAGAAGGGGGGAGGACATGGGCGAAAGGGTAACACCGGGTGGGGCGTTCGAAACCCTGAATTTGGCCGGTATTCGCTAGTCAGTATTTGCGCAGTCGGCTGATCAGCCCCGCAGGACTAGTCGTCGCCACGAGTTCGGAACATGATGTTTGTGATCTTCCAGCCGTCCGGAGTGCGGGCGAGGTGGGCGTAGTCGAGGTAGTCCTTCGACAGGATGTGGCCGGTGGCGATGTCGTCCGAAACGTCGTAGACGACGACCTCGCTCGGCCCGGTTGGATCGATACCGTCGCCATCTCGAGTCAGGCCAACCATCCTCTCCTTCGACACTTCACGCAGCTCGCCGGGCGCGTCTCGACCGGCGAGTATCCGCTTCGCCAGGCCGTCGTGAAGGGAACGGGCCATTCGATCGGCATCACCCTCGTACCAAGCTTCGATGTAGTCGCGCAGAACCGCGGCAACAGCCTCGTGGTCGTTCATCCTGCGGCCGCCTGGACGGCTTCGATGTCGGCGGCCATGCGGGTGCGGTCTATGTCACCCAGATCGGCGTAGTACTGGATGTAGAGGCGGCCCACGCCCATGTCCCTTATCTCGCCGACACGTTCCGCGATCTGCTCGTGGGTGCCACACAACATTCCCCTGCCGCGGTAGCGGTCCTCGAGCTCGCCCGGGTCCATCTCGCGACGCGCGGCATCGACTTCGAGATTGGTGCGGTACTCGGCCGCGTCCGCACCGCCGAGGACCTGAGAGATCATCGAGAGCTTGATGGAGTCGGGGTCACGGCCGCTCTCTGTGGCGCTGGCCCGCATGTGCTCGAGGCGGCCCGCGAGTGTCTCCGGGTCCGTCATGAACATGTTGTATTCGTCGGCGAAGCGCCCGGCGAGGCGCGGCGTCTTCTTCGGTCCTCCTCCGCCGATGATGATCGGGCAATTGGCCGGCTTGGGCTTGACGTCCGGCACGTCGAGATGGTGGTGCCGCCCGCGGTAGGTCGACTCTTCCTCCCGGCCGAAGGCGGTGCTCACAAAGGCCAGCGTTTCGTAGAGGAGGCTGAAACGGGTTCGCAAGTCGGGGAGCTCGATGCCGAGCTTTTCATGCTCGCTCTCCATCCAGCCGGTGCCGACGCCGAGCTCGAACCGTCCACCTGACATCTCGTCGAGGGTGGCGGCAGTCTTCGCAATCACTGCCGGGTGACGGAAGGTGAGGGGAGTGACGAGGACCGTCAGCTTGATGTCCTCGGTTTCCCGAGCGAGGCCGCCGAACGAAGTCAGCGCATCCGTCGCCGAATCGGACGACTCGCCGTTGAGGTAGTGGTCGGAGCGCGCAAACGAAGCCAGGCCGGCGCGGTCAGCCCACTGCGCCAACTCACAAAGCTCGTCATAAGTACCGCCCGCCTGCGGCTCCACCATCAATCCGACTTCCAATTGCATCTCCTCAATAGCTCTGTGTAGTGCCTGTGGTGGAGTTCGATTGCATCGAACTCCAAGCCGATTTCATCGGCCTTGGCTCATCTATGCGACTTCCTATTGCATCTCCTCAATAGCTCTGTGTAGTGCCTGTGGTGGAGTTCGATTGCATCGAACTCCAAGCCGATTTCATCGGCCTTGGCTCATCTATGCGACTTGCTATTGCATCTCCTCAATAGCTCTGTGTAGTGCCTGTGGTGGAGTTCGATTGCATCGAACTCCAAGCCGATTTCATCGGCCTTTGACCATCAATCCGACTTGCTATTGCATCTCCTCAATAGCTCTGTGTAGTGCCTGTGGTGGAGTTCGATTGCATCGAACTCCAAGCCGATTTCATCGGCCTTTGATCCGTCGATTGCAGTTTCGTCGTGCTACCAGCCGCGAGCCCTCCACTCCTCAACGTCCGGGCGCTCACGGCCAATTGTCGTGTCCAGTCCGTGGCCAGGCAGGATCATGGTTTCGTCGGGCTGGGTGAAGAGCTTGTTGTCCAGGCTCTCCATGATCATCTTGAAGTCATTCGGCGACTGCGTCGCTCCTGGCCCTCCCGGGAAGAGCGTATCGCCGGTGAAGATGAGATGCCCGACCTTGACGCAGCGAGAGCTTGGGGTGTGTCCCGGGGTTTCAATTATCTCGAGCTCGAGCTCACCGAGAGTCATGGAGCCCGCATTGAGGTCGGATGCGTGCGGCAACTTGCTCATGGCCTTGTCCTGCGGTCCGATGAAGACCGGGACATCGAGCGCTTCGCCCACCTCGACGGCGGCGCCCACGTGGTCCCAGTGGCCATGAGTTGTCAGCACAGCCTGGACCTCGGTGCCGTTCGCCATCTCGAGGATGAGCGGCGCATCCGCTGCTGCGTCGATGACGATTGACTTTCGAGTGGCGGGGTCGACGAGCAGAAACACGTTGTTCTCGAGTGGGCCGACAACAACCTTGTCGACGAGAATCTCGTCGTCTGCGTAATGCCAGTCGCGGGTGGTGCGGTCCATGGCGTTGAATCTAGATCAGGCTGGTCCCGGGCCGTGGCAGAATGCCCCGTCTAACGAATCTGAGGAGCGCAACGGCCATGGAGTTCACTCTGACCGACGAGCAGAGCATGCTGCGGGACACTGTGCGGTCGTTGCTGGAGGACAAGGCTGCCTCGCCCCGAGTCCGCGAGGTCATGGAAAGCCCGAACGGTGTCGACGACGACCTATGGGGTGCCATGGCCGAGATGGGACTGCAGGCCATGCATCTGCCCGAGGAGTACGGCGGCGCCGGGTTCACGTTGATGGAAACCGGCCTCGTCCTCGAGGAGCTTGGCCGGGCGGTGGCTCCGGTGCCCTACTTCTCGTCCGTCGTTCTTGGCGCGACGGCTGTGCTGATCGCCGGATCCCCTGAGCAGAAGGCCGACGTTCTTCCCAAGGTCGGCGCCGGCGAGATGCGCCTTGCGCTCGCCATCACTGAGGAAGGTCGTGGCTGGGGGACGGGCGACATCGCGGCTGAGGCCACCCCGGACGATGATTCGTTCGTGATCCACGGCGCCAAGTCGTACGTGGTCGACGGCCACAGCGCGGACATGCTCGTTGTCTCGGCGCGGGAAGGGAGCGGCGTGAGCCTCTTTCTGGTGCCGGCCGACATCCCGAACGTGACACGGCATCGGATGGAGACGATGGACATGACCCGCCAGCAGGCTGTGATCAGCTTCGACGGCGCCCGCGTGCCCGCGTCTGCTCGGCTCGGCGAGGCCGGCTCAGGCGTGGCCACTCTCGACATGCTCTACGACGTTGCCGCCGCGATGCTCGCATTCGAGCAGGTTGGCGGTGCCCAACGCTGCATGGAGATGTCTGTGGAATATGCCAAGGATCGCAAGCAGTTCGGCCGTGCCATCGGCTCCTTCCAGGCGATCAAACACAAGTGCGCCGACATGCTGGTGCAAGTGGAATCGGCTCGTAGCGCGGCGTATTACGCCGGCTGGGCGGCCTCCCACAGCCACGACGAGCTGATGGTGGCCGCTCCAACGGCCAAGGCATACTGCTCAGATGCCTACTTCTCGTGCGCTGCCGAGAGCATCCAGGTCCACGGCGGCATCGGCTTCACCTGGGAACACGACGCCCACCTCTACCTCAAGCGAGCGAAGTCGACTCAGCTGATGCTCGGCGACCCAGGCGAATGGCGGGCTTTGCTCGCAAGCCGGCTAGGTCTGTAGAGACTTGGGGCGGGGAGCGGCAAGGCCGGGCGCGGGTTGGGCGCTTCGCTCGAGAGGGATGGCTTAGCGCCTACCCTTCTCGTATGACGCCTTCCGTCATTTTGTTGATCGTCCTTGGGCTCGTCTTCCTCTTTGTGGCCTTTGCTTTCGCCTGGCAAGAGAAGCGGTCTGAGGAGGAGGACGTGACTATCTACTCCGTCGAGGACTCGATCGCCTATGTGTACGAACGTCTCAGCGAGCCCCACAGAGGCAATCTCAACAAGCTCGACGTCAGGCGCATTCTCGAGTGGGAGGTGCGCTGGCTCCAGGACCCGGGGGTTCACGGCGACACGCCCATTGTCGCCGGCGGCTTGCCGTCTGCCGAGTATGCCCAGGACTCGCTGGCGCGCCAAGGATATGTATATGACGGTCCTGAGATCATCGAGGTGCTCGACTTGCGCGCCGAGTATCTGGCGGCCATCGGAGCTATTGGCGACCCATTGACGGCAGACGAGGTGGCGCAACTGGAGGCCGATGTACCGGTGGAGAGCGATGGTGCCTCGTGAGGCGAGCGCTGCGCGCTGTGATGTTGGCTATCTACTTCGCTCTCGCCCCATCGGAGCATGAGTCGATGTGGACACATCTCGACTCCCGCCCGGTGGCGGTGCTTCCGGTGGGAGATCCCACACCTGCGCTGATGCGGCGCAGCTAGCTACCAGCCCCAAGTTCCTGCAGCCCCCTTGAAGGGTCCGACGATTTCGGACGTAACCCATCCCCCGTAGAAGTTGCCTGCCTGTGCTGTGACGAGCTCGTCGTCGAGGTAGCACTCATCAACCCGGCCCGGGTAGAAGGACACGTAATCGACGATGGATCGGAACGGCGGAGTCGGATCCGGGTAGCTCCAGCCGACTGCATCAGCGCTGCGGCCCCCCACAGCTAGGTCCCAGTAGGCGGCCCGGCCCTTCCACTCACACATCGTGGTCAGGGGATTTGGCATCAGTACCCCTGTAGAGATGTCTTGCGGAGGAATGTAGATGCCCGGCGGATGGCTCGTCTCGAGAACTCTCATGGCGTCGGTCGAATCGGCAATTGTGACGCCGCCAAACATCACCCGAACGCGACGGGCCTCTGGCTCGATGCGAGGTGGCCTGGGGTAGTCCCAGACGGATTCTTGGCCCGGTTTTGGTTCAATTCGCTTCATGAGAAGTTCTACGTTGCTGAATCGTCAATCGGTTCAGGGAGAACGCCGACCTCGGCCAGCGCAATTGCCAGTGTCTCAATCGGCAGGCCCATGACGTTCGAGTACGAGCCGTCGATTCCGGCCACGAATCCGGCGGCGCCGCCCTGGATCGCATACGACCCGGCCCGGTCGAGGGGCTCGCCGCTGTCGACGTAGTCTTCGATCTGATCGCGCGAGAGCTCCCGAAAAGAGACTCCGGTGACCTCGACGCCGCTGACGATGATCCCGTCAGAGTCGGCGAGCGCCCATCCGGTCATGACTTGGTGAGGCTCACCGCTCAACAGTTCGAGCACTTGGGCGGCATCTGCGGCGTCACGAGGCTTGCCAAGAGCTTGGCCGGCGTAGACCACGACCGTGTCCGCACCCAGAGTCACGGCGCCTTCTGCGACGACCTCGAGCGCCTTCTCCTGTGCGATGCGAAGCGCGTAGGCGTACGCGGTCTCCCCGTTGCGGTGGCTCTCGTCGACATTCGGCGACACTGCGTCGTAGATGTAGCCGGCCTCGTCGAGCAGATGCCGTCGCCGAGGAGAACTGCTCGCAAGTATGAGCCGAAGCATGGCCTGACTCTATTGCAGATGGCTTAGTCGTCCAGGCCGGTAAACTGGCCGAGCTGCCGGTCGGCAGCACTTCTTTTCCCGATATTTGGACTTGTTGTGAAGAAATACGCACTAGCTGTCGTCGCGTTGGCTGTTGTCGCCACTGCGTGTGATAGCAACACCGTGACAACCGTTGTCGAGCCGTCTGTGACTTCGGCGACGACCACCACCGCACCCACGGCGACAGCCGATCCCAATGAGGCAGTCGTCTTTGGATCCGGTTCCATCCCAGAGACGATGCCTGACGGGTTCCCTTTTCCCGCTGAGGCAGTGATCGGTAGAACGCTCATCGACCGCAACCGCAACGTCACCGAAGTCATCTTCCGTGTGCCGGCCGGGGTCGAAGCGCTTGCTGAGTTTTTCGAGGCGAACCTGCCCGGCCGCGACTTCACGGTCGATTCGTCTGCCGGGGGTGAGACCCGCTGGGACATTGCCTTCTCTGGCAATGCCACTACGGGCATCATTGCCATCTCCCTCGGTTCCCAGGATGTGTCCGAAGCCGTCGTAACGGTGACTGCCGACGGCTGACACGCCTAGGCTCCGCGGCTATGGCAAGACTCAAAAGACTGGAATCGCACCGTTTCGTAGGTTCGCGCGACGACATGAAGGTCTACGACACCGACGATGCGGCTCAGGCAGCAACGCTGCGCGAGCGCATCGACTCAGCCGATCTCGTGGGTCGGAATCTGGTGCAGACCTTCGCTCCAGATGAGCTGAGCGAGGCCCGTAATCGAGGTTTCAAGCCGGTTCGCTGAGGCCGGCCGCTACCAGCGACGCCAGCTTCTCCTCGCGGAAGTAGAAGAAGTGGTCGCTGCCCTTCATCACCTGGTGTTGAGCCGCGATCGAATCCGCATACGCCCTGCTGTTGGCGACCGAGGCGAACTGGTCGCGATCGCCGATGATCATCGTGCGCCGCGCCTTCTGCAGTGTTCCCGGCTGCGGCATGTCGCGAGACCGGGTAGAACCGACGGGCGCGGCCACTCCGACCCAGCTCAGGTCGTTGTTGTCGCGCGCCTGCCACCGCAACGACGTTACGGCGCCGAAGCTCCAACCGGCTACACCAAGTGGCAGCTCCGGAAATCGTTCCAGGGCAACTTGTACGGCCGATGCGACGTCGTCCATCTCGCCGTCGCCGAAATCATGCTCGCCTTGAGACTCTCCGACGCCACGGAAGTTGAACCGCAGTACGGCAAACCCGTTGTGGGCCAAGTTTTCCGCAATGGCGACCATGAGGGGCGCGTTCATACTTCCCCGCTGCAACGGGTGCGGATGGCAGAGCACTACGGCCTGCTGGGGCTCTTCAGGCAGATCCCAGCGAGCCTGCAAACTGGCGCCGGGTCCGTCGATCGCAAGCGTCTCGTGGTGGGTCATCAGTAGCGCGTCAGCCACACAGCAGCGGCCACCAAGATGGCCATGCCGGTGACCAGCGAAGCAAGGATCAGATAACGCGTCTGCATTCGGGGGCGAACTGTAACTGAGCTATGTGGAGACACAGCCAGTGCCGAGTTGTGGCAACCACCCGCAAAGTTTGCCCGCCAATAGCGCACCCCAATCGCACTACCATCGCGCATCTCATTCTTGATTCGGAGGAACGTTGTACGACGTCGCAATAATCGGCGGCGGCCCCGGGGGATACGCGGCCGCTCTCTACGCCCACAATTTCGGTCTGAAAGTGGCGCTCGTCGAGAAGGAGAGGGTGGGTGGAACCTGCCTGATCCGGGGCTGCATCCCGGCCAAGACTTGGCTGCAAGCTGCCCATGTGTTTTCGGTCGTCAAGAAGTCCAGTGAGTTCGGCGTCAACAGCTCAGAGCCCACTGTGGACTGGAAGGTTGCGTTGGATCGAAAGAACAACGTCGTGAATGGCCTTGTCAACGGACTGAGCGGGCTGCTGAAAGCGCGTGACGTCGACGTCATCAACGGCTATGGATCCCTCAAGAACCGTGGCGTCGAGGTGGCGCTCAGCGATGGGGGAACCCAACATATCGAGGCCGACAACATCATTCTCGCCACCGGCTCTGTGCCGCGCAGCATCCCCGGGTACGAAATTGACGGTGAGCGCATCGTCACCAGCGATCACGCCCTCGACTGGGAAGAACAGCCGCACCGCGTTGCCGTCGTGGGAGGCGGCGTCATCGGCTGCGAGTTCGCCTCGCTCCTTTCCGACTTCGGCAGCGAGGTCCACATCTTCGAGGCGCTTGATCAGCTCCTGCCCGGAATGGATCCCGAGGCGGTCAAGCCGCTGGAGCGGGCACTGCGCAAGAAGAAAGTCAAGATCAACACGTCGACGATGGTTGGCCCTCCTGAGTTGGCAGACGGCGGCGTGACTATCAACTACGGCGACGGCAAGTCAGTCGAGGTGGACGTCGTCCTCATGGCGGTGGGTCGTGGCCCCGTCACAGACAACGTGGGCCTCGAAGACACTGCCGCAGTCGTTGATCGCGGATTCGTCGAGGTCGATCTCGCCACCATGCAGACGGCCCAAGAGAAGCTTTTTGCCGTCGGTGACATCGTCGCCGCCACGCCCCAGCTGGCCCACGCCGGCTTTGCCGAAGGCATCTCGGCAATCACGTTCATCGCCACCGGTGAGGCAGCTCCGGTTGACTACCGGGCGATTCCTCTGGTGGTGTATACCCACCCCGAGGTGGCACAGGTCGGCATGACAGAAGCTCAGGCGGCCGCCAACGGGATCGACGTCGTGGCCACAAGCCACGGAATGCGCGGTGTCGGTCGCGCCATCATCCAGGGCGAAGTCGGGGGGACGGTAAAGGTTGTTCACGAGACCGACGGCCCCATCGTCGGTGCATCGGTTGCCGGGCCCGGAGCAGGCGAGATGATTCACGAGCTCATGTACACGGTGGCATGGGAAGCGCTCCCGGCAGAGGCCGCCGCCTATATTCATGCCCATCCGACGATTTCAGAAGCAATCGGCGAGACATTGCTCAGCGCAAGCGGGCGAAGCCTGCACTGACGGTTCAAAGGAGGATTTCATAGATGGCAGTGACCGTCAGCATGCCCCAGCTCGGTGAGACGGTGACCGAGGGAACGATTCTTTCTTGGGCGAAAGCCGTAGGCGACACGATTGCCGAAGACGAGGTGTTGCTCGAGATTTCGACAGACAAGGTCGATACCGAGGTGCCTTCGCCAGCTGCCGGTGTGATTCAGGAAATCCTGGTCGGCGAGGGGGAGACCGTCTCCGTCGGCACCGCGCTTGCCGTTATTGGTGAGGCTGGTGAGTCGTCCGGCGACGCCCCGGCCGGCGATGCAGCTCCGGCGCCAACGGTCGATGTTGCTGAAGCGGCACCCCCGCCCCCGCCGCCTCCTACCGCTGCCGATCCCGTAGTCGAAATGGCTCCGGCCGCCGAGCCCGCGCCGGCCGTTGCCCCCGCCGCTTCAGCCGATACAACAACGGTCACGATGCCCCAGCTCGGTGAGACGGTGACCGAGGGAACGATTCTGTCTTGGGCGAAAGCCGTAGGCGACACGATTGCCGAAGACGAGGTGTTGCTCGAGATTTCGACAGACAAGGTCGATACCGAGGTGCCTTCGCCAGCTGCCGGTGTGATTCAGGAAATCCTGG
>JAHEJX010000135.1 GCA_024638645.1 Actinomycetes bacterium | reverse complement strand
GCGATCGTTTTGCGCATAACCTCGCGCGATCGGTCATCGGGGTAGTCACGGTCGTGATGTTTGGGATTGAGGAGCGTCATGAAACGAGCCTAAATCGCTCGGCGAGCACCAAATCCGCAGATCACGTCAGAGTGCACAAAAAGTGAATGTCGTCGGGCTCCATTGCATAGAGATCAGGGTGAACCGAATCGGCGAGTTCACAGCCTCGGCTCAGATAGAACCCAACAGCAGAGCCCGTCGGCACAGCCGAGACATACATCGCGGTTGCCCCAGCACCGCGTGTTGCTTCCACCGCAGCACTCCAAAGTGCCGAGGCCACTCCCCGCCTCCGATGCGGGCGGCTGACGTGGAGGAAGGCCAGCCAAGCATTTGGACCTTCGAATGCGGGATCCACGATCGCGAGGCCGAGGAGCTCGGCGCCGTCGAATGCACCGAGCAACGTTGCGCCACTTCTCACAAGTGGCTCGCAGAAGGCGATCTCGGCTGCGACGCTGTATGGCCCAGTACCGAATGGATCCCACGGCGGGATTTCGGACATCGACACCGGACGCTCAGCGAGCTGGCCGTCGCGAACCGTGTACTCGACATCTACATGCTCGGATCTATCGATCCTCTCCACCAGGTAGACATCGTCGACGTCGAGGTGCCGAACCTCTGGTGGATTTGTCACACGGGATGGCTTCCGGGATCGGTCAGCCGAGCAGCTCGGCGATTCGAGACTTCGGGCGACCGATGATCGCTTTTTTGCCCTTCACGACGACCGGCCGCTGCATGAGTGCCTTGTGCTGGAGGATGATGTCGACGACAGCTTCGGGATTGCCGACATAGTCGTCTGGGTCGAGCTCCAGCTTCTTGAACTTGGAGTCCTTGCGGACCAGATCTTCGACCGGATCCTCCAGGATCGAGACGATGTGCTCCAGCGTCTTGCGATCAGGCGGCTCTTTCATATAGAGCACAGTGTCGTGTGTGACTCCTAATTCCTCGGCGACCGCCAAGGCATTCTTCGAGGAGCCTCAGTAGGGGTTGTGGTAAATCGTTATGTTCGGCATGGCCTCACTGTATCGGGTCGTCGTATCCGGTATCCCGTATCTGGTATCCCGTATCCGGTATCCGGTATCCAGTACTTCCCGCCGGTTGCGTCTGGGACACAGACTTACGAACATGCCCCGGCTCATTGGAGGATGCAGCCATGACAGAACCTCGCAGGAGACGTCGCCCCCGTACCGCCGGGAAACCCGTGGAAGAGATCCTGGCGACAACGCTGAACATCCCGCAGTACACGATCGCCACCGAAGAGCAGGCCCAGGAGATTCACGAGGTATCGCTGCGGATCCTTTCTGAGGCGGGCATTGCCTTCTACGACGAGGTAGCCCTTGCCACACTCCGCGACGCAGGCGCGAGCGTCGACGATGCACAGGTAGTCCGCTTCGGCCCGGCGATGGTGGAGGCGGCTCTCGCCCAAGCCCCGGCCGAGTTCGATCACAAGTCGCGCAATCCGGACAAGACCGTCACGTATGGCGGGGACAACGTCGTCCTGGCGCCGGTGGCCGGTCCCCCTTACGTCATGGACGAGGACGGCGGACGCCGCGAAGGTCAATACTCCGACCTGGTCAACTTCATCAAGATGGCCAACGCCACCCCGTATCTCCACAACCAGGGCACCGAGATATGCGTCACGTCCGACATCCCGTTCCACGAGCGAGCGCTCGACATCAACTACGCCCACATCCGCTGGGGCGACAAACCAATGATGGGCCACTACCCGATCGGCATGACTGCTCGCGACAGCGTCGAGATGGCTCGAATCGTTCACGGCGCTGAACGGGTCGCCGGCGAGCACTTCCTGATGGGCGTGATCAATGTCTCGAGCCCGCGGCGACTCGACGACCGCATGCTGGGGACGATCCGGGAGTACGCGGGAGCGAACCAGGCGATCGTGCTCACTCCCTTCATCTTGGCGGGTGCAATGGGGCCTGCGGCAATCCTGGGCACAGTTGCTCAGGCGAACGCTGAGGTATTGGGAGCGCTCGTCTACACGCAGCTGGTGAACCCGGGCACGCCATGCATCTACGGGCCGTTTCTGGCAACGCTCGACCTGCAGAGCGGGTCGCCAGTGTTCGGCAGTGCCGAATCGCTGCTGGCCCAATCGCTGTGCGGCCAGATGGCCAAACGGTACGACATGCCATTTCGGGCCGCCGGAACTTACGTGTCATCAAAAGTCACCGACATGCAGGCCGGTTATGAGGCGGTCATGGCGATGCTGCCTTCAATGCTTACGAAACCGAACTTCGTGCTCCATGCGGCTGGCTGGCTGGAGAACGGGTTGACCACCGGATACGAGAAGTTTGCGCTCGACTTGGAGCTGTGCGGAGTCCTGTTGGCACTCGCACAGGGTGTGAAGTGGGACGAAGAGGAGTGGGCACTCGATTCGCTGCTGAACGAGGTGCCACCGGGCGGCCATCATCTTGGAACGGAGCACACGATGAACCGCTTCCGGACCGCGTTCCACAGGACTCCGTTGTTCGACCACGATTCTTTCGCGCAGTGGGAAGCTGGCGGCTCGAAGGATGCGACCACCAGAGCGAGCGCGTCGTGGAAAGCGCTACTGGACCGGTACGAGGATCCGGGGCTGGACGACGCAATCGACGCGGAGCTACAGAACTTCATGGCACGCCGCCGCACGGAGATCGACCCGGCGGAGTTTCAGTAGCGAGCCTCACCCCTCCATCGCTGGAGTTCCGAAGCCCAGTCGGACGTCGTAGGCGATCTGCGCCGCCGCGATTGCGGCCATAGTCACCAAGAAGAGGTTCGGTGCCCAACTCGCTGAGATCGCGGTGATGATGAGCACCAAAACCGCGCTGCCAATGCGGGCGTAGGCCTGCTTCTGATCGAGGTCGTCCGTATCGCGGTCCGTGGCGAACGCAAGCAGTGACATGGCCAGAAGGGCGCCGGCGACACCACCGCCCATGATCCAGCGGCCTGCGCCGTCGGCATGCTGGTCCACGATGAACTCGAGACCGATACCCATTGCGGTGATGGCGATCACGAGTGGCAGGTGGCTGAACAACCACACGGTCGGCTGCCACGCCTTGGCTTGGCCCTCGCGGCGTCGAACCACGCGGCCCTGCTGATTGTCGAAGTAGAGCCACCACATGGAGCTGGCCACTATCACTCCTAGAACCGCTCCGGTGACGACAACGCCTGCCCAGCGATGGTGAGAAAGCGCTCCAACAATCGCCACGAAGGACTCGCCAAGCACGAGGATCGTGAACAGGCCGAAGCGTTCAGGCAGGTGGTTGACGCTCATGGGCACACGCTTCTGCGGCTCACGCATACGCCAAGGCGTGTAGAAGTCGATCAATAGACCAACCGCCCACAGGTAGTACTTGGCCGGCCCGGGCACCCAGATCGAAATGAGCCACGGAATCCCACCGGAAATGAACCCAATCAGGTACCCCCGCACAAGCTCGCGGCTCGCCTCGACGTGTTTGTACGCCCGGTAGTACATCGCCATCAACACGGACTTGGCGAGAAGGAAGGCCACGGCAAACGCAGTCAGTGAATCGTCAGCGCCGATGGCGGCAGCCATCAACATGATCGAGATCATCTGGCCAACAGCGAGCACACGCTGGCCGATGTCGTCTGTGTCATAGCGGTCGGCGTAGAAGGTGGCCGAAGCCCAGGTCCACCACAGCGGAATGAAGAGCCCGATGAACGCCCAAACGCCCGCGGCATCGTGGTGATCGAGCAGTCGATGGCCCAGTTGCCCAACTGCAACGACAAAGACCAGGTCGTAGAACAGCTCCAGCCAGGTCGCCTGGCGATGACCTTCCTCGATCTGAGTGCGTAGCCGTGGTGCGCGCAGCGGAGAATTCAATTGCCCAACCCCTCGTCGACTGATCCCCGGGAGGGAGAATAGATCGGTGCGACTGGGATTTCTGAGAAGGCCGGTATCCGGTAACCGGTATCCGGTATCCCGTATCAGCCAGCCCGGCTGCGTCGTTGCCCCAGTGCGGTGACCACCATCGCTACGAATGCGATGACCAGGCCGACTAGGACTAGCCGAGGCCTGGCAGCGAGGAAGACCGCGAATACGCCGACCCCAACCCACACAGGCATCGGAACGTCCCGAGCCCTCGGCATTACGAGCCAAAACGCTCCCAGAATCACCCCGGTCCGAAGCGCTACCCCGCCCCACCACTCCGTCCCGACGCCCAGGACCTCGGTGAACGCGCCAAGTGCACCGGCGACAAAGAGCACGAGTGCGATGATTCCCAGAACAATTCGCTGCACGAAGGCAGGCTAGGCGGCGTGCATTCCGGTCCGGATACCGGATACTGGATACGAGATACGGACCGGGCTCCCGTCGCTCCTCACCGTCCCCTCATGACACCCGGTCACCCTGCCGAAGTGGGAACAATGGAGAGCCCTCGAATACTCGTCGTTGACGACGACAAACGGATCGCTGCTTCTGTGCGCCGCGCTTTGGCCTACGCTGGTTACAAGGTCGAAGTAGCCCACGACGGGCAGAGCGCTCTCAACGCCGCCCGCGCCTCGCCGCCCGATCTGGTGGTGCTTGACGTGATGATGCCCGGCATCGACGGAGTCGAGGTGTGCCGCCGCCTCAGGGAAGCCGGAGACGAGACTGCCGTCCTCATGTTGACCGCCAAAGCTGATGTGCCGGATCGGGTCGCCGGATTGGATGCGGGGGCAGACGACTACCTGGTGAAGCCTTTCGCATACGAAGAGTTGCTCGCCCGTGTGCGCAGCCTGCTGCGTCGCAACCAGCCCGGCATGAGCGGCGATCGCCTCACATACGCAGACGTCCGAGTAGATGTCGACGCGATGGAGGTCCACCGCGGCGACCGGCTCGTCGACCTGACCGCCCTCGAGTTCAGGCTGTTCGAGTATTTCATGCGCAACCCGCGTGTGGTGCTGTCCCGGTCGCAAATCCTCATCGAGGTGTGGGGCCTCGACGCTGAGACCACCTCGAACGTCGTCGACGTCTATATCCGCTACCTCCGTCAGAAACTGGAGTCCGCCGGCGAAGCGCGGCTGCTCCACACGGTCCGCGGCGCCGGCTACGTGCTCAAGGAGGCGTAGATGCGGATCCGCAGGCGCCTCACCCTCTACGGCGTCTTCGTGACCGCGCTCACCATGCTCGGCTTCGGGCTGTTGCTCACTGGGCTGGCCAGCGGTTCTGTGCCCCAGGACCAGGACCGCAACTTGGCGAGCTTCGCCGATGTCTTGCTGGCGACTTCGCCCGAACTCGACAATCCCGAGACGGTTCCCGGCCTCCCGCTACCTATCGATATTGAAGGCAGCACAGATATCTACGTGGCGATCTACAACTCCGACGGGACGGTCCTCAACTCCACCGGCACCGTCGCAGGATCCGAACCATCGTTGCCGGCAGCCGTTGTCGTCGAAGCCATCGAGAGCGGCCTCTCGGTAGCAACTACGCAAGCCGGCGGGGGTGCAGAGTCGCGGGTGCACGCTCGGAGCTGGCCCGCTGTTGACGGCTCCACCGCTGTACTCGTAGTCGGCCAATCCACAGCGTTTCTCGATGAGCAACTCGGTGGACTCAATGCTGTCATCTGGATCGCAGCCATCCTGGCGATGATCGCCTCGATCCTCGTGTCGTGGCTGGTCAGCGGCCGTGCACTCCGACCACTGAGACAGCTAGCCGAAACCACAGATGAAATCGGTCAGACCGGTGATCTGAGCCGACGCCTCCCGCCCGTTGAGACTCCAGATGAGGTTGGGGCGCTCACTTCGAGCTTCAACTCGATGCTCGACCAGCTAGAGGCGACCAACTCCCAGCTCAACGACACGTTGTTGGCGCAACGCCGCTTCGTGGCTGATGCGTCTCACGAGCTGCGCAGCCCGCTCACGACCATCCGATCCAACGCCGGATTCCTCGCAGACCGGCCCGATGCGGCCCTTGACGATCGGACCGAAGCCATCGACGACATCTCAGCGGAAGCAGAGCGCATGGCCCGGCTCGTTGATGATCTTCTGACGCTCGCTGTTCGAGATGCCACCAAAGAAACCGCTGCAGTGCCGGTCGAGATCGACCAGATCCTGAAGGATCTCAAGCCGCGGGCAGATTCACTCCCGCAGAACGTCGCGTGGGGACCCACAAGCCATGCTTTAGTCCACGGCGATCGCGATGCCCTCACGCGGCTGGTGTGGATCCTCATCGACAATGCATCGCGCCACGGAGCGACAGAGATCTCAGTCGCGGCGGTCGACCATCCCACGGACGTTTCGATTGTCGTCACCGACGACGGGCCAGGCTTTCCTCCCGAAGACTTCAAGCGCGTCTTCGAACGCTTCTACCGAGTCGACGCGGCCCGTAGTGCCACCGGCTCTGGACTGGGCTTGTCGATTGCGGACGCAGTGACAAAAGAGCACGGCGGCACCATCAGCGCCGCCAACGGCCCCGGCGGCGGCGCGATCGTCACGGTGACACTGCCGGTGCTCGGCGGGTAGGGGCCGCGAGGGTCTCTCCCCCCGATAGGCGAGTGGGTCTCTCCCCCCGCGAGCAAAGCGAGTGCTGGACAGACCACAGGCCATAGGCGAGTGGGTCTCTCCCCCCGCGAGCAAAGCAGGTGCTGGACAGACCACAGGCCATAGGCGAGTGGGTCTCTCCCCCGCGAGCGAAGCGAGTGTTGGGGGGAGTACCGGCCGCAGGCCGGGGAGGGTGGAGCTAAGGCAGTCCCGCACGGCGCCAGCGACCTGCTTCGCGCACTCCGCACCCCCTCCGACCCGCTGCTACGCAGCGGCCCACCTCCCCCAACGTCGCTGCGCTCCTGGAGGAGGAGAGATGGTTGGTACACAACCACTACTCACCAAACTCTCATCTTGGGCCAACTTCGGGCTAATCGGTGGCACCGAAGCTCATCCACATGACTACAACCGAGGCACCCGAATTCGCGGCACCGCCCGCACCTCCGATCGCACCTGAGGTCGAGGACACGAGCTTTCTGACGATCATTCGGGTGCTCTTGCTCATCCAGGGCGGCATCGGTCTCACCTCGTTCCTCGAGGTCACCGTGACCGGGTTGGGCCAGGGCACTCCTCTGCTGATCCTCATGGGTCTCAACCTCGGGCTCGCCGCGCTGACGCTGTACTTGGCCAAGCGCATCCCCCACCATGGCCGCAAAGCCCGCCGCACGGTCATGTGGCTGCAAT
This sequence comes from Actinomycetes bacterium, assembly GCA_024638645.1. Classification (GTDB taxonomy): domain Bacteria; phylum Actinomycetota; class Acidimicrobiia; order Spongiisociales; family UBA5794; genus JAHEJX01. The sequence continues at coordinate 111 of JAHEJX010000135.1, read as the reverse complement.
ACGGCTGGCTGTTCGCCGCAACGATCGACCTTGTTCTCTCGCTCGTCATGATCCAGCGGCTGCTCGAGCCGGTGCCACTCCTCACCCGCATCGTCGTGCCTCTCGCCCTGG
>JAHEJX010000004.1:40515-79328 GCA_024638645.1 Actinomycetes bacterium | reverse complement strand
GCCGACATCCAGGAGGTGGAGGTCTACAGGGCGACGGAGTTCATTGACATAGGCACAGAAGGGCGGACCGCACGTCCGTTCATCTCGCAGTCGCGTGCCCTCGTCGAGGCAGTCGCCTTCGATGGTTCCCGCATTCTGTGTACTGGTCCTGTCGTGCGTGACGGGTCCGAGGATCTGACGGTCTGCGACGGATTGCCAGGAGACCTCAACACGCTGCTCGACTCCAAGGTGGCAGCCGGCCCGATCTCGGCCGGTCAGCTCATCACGGCCGACATGTTCGTGTCGCCTGCCGAACTGAACTCGGTGAGCCTCTCCGAAGCGATTCCGGCCAACAAGGTCGCGATCTCGATGCGCCCCGACGGCGATGCGGTCAGCGGTGGTTTCATCCGTCCCGGCGACAGGGTGAACATCATTGCGTCGTCGAACGTTCAGCTGAACCAGTTCCTCGACCTGCTGAAAGACCCGGACCTGCGCACACTCATCCTCGGTCCTGGTGATCCTGCAGCCACAACTACTACGACTATTCCTGGGACCAACAACGAAGAGCCGCTCGACCCGGTAGCCGCCATCGCTGAGACGTTCCCGAATACCATTCAGTTCACCCAGACCGTCCTGCAAGACGTCGAAGTTCTGGCCGTTGGTCCGGACAACACTCTGCAGGGTCTTGGTACAGGGTTGAACCCGCAGACCGGCGCAATCATCGTCTTTGTAGTGACACCCGAGCAGGCTGAGAAGATCGAGTTCGCGCGTAACTACACAACCATTGCATTGTCACTCTTGCCGAGCGAGAGCCCGTACACTCCGTTCGAAGCTAGAGGTGTGGTTGTCGATGACCTGTTCTCCCTGCTGGACCGCATTACGGAGCAGATTGAGCAGCTGGAAGGGACCCTAGGTGGCTGACGGTACCTATTCGATACTCCTAGTTGACACTGACGATGATTTCGTCGACGACGCCAGAGCGCTCCTCGACGGGAACAAGGTCTACTCAGCTAGGAACGTGACCGACGCGCAGCGGCGGCTCGTGGAAGAAGGGATCGACGTAGCAATCGTCGGCCCCGCCTTCGCCCACGAAGCCGGTGTGGCCGAGATGGCGTTGATGTTCGACGTCCGGCCCAGTCTGCCGCTCGTGCTGGTGACGGATTCCCTCAACACAGAAGTGTTGAAGGCCGCCCTCCGCACAGGATTCAAGGACGTCATCGAGGCGCCCCTCACTTTGCGCAAGGTCGAAGAGGCCTTCGGTCTTCTCGATCAACTCGCTCGCCGCGAGGATCCAGCGGCTAAGCGCAGGCACCGGATCGGCAAGGTCGTCACGATCATGTCACCGAAGGGCGGCGCAGGAAAGACTATGACGACCGTCAATGTGGCCTTGAGCCTCACGCAGTGGAACGATCCAGCGCGTGTCGTGGTCGTCGACGCCGACCTTCAGTTCGGTGACGTGTGTATTTCGCTCCAAGTTGATCCCAAGCACACGATCGTTGATGCGGCACGCGACGTGGACAAGCTCGATGAGCCGTTGCTGGAGAGCCTGTTGGCTCGACATACATCGGGGATGCGGGTGCTGTCTGCGCCGCTCGAGCCGAGTCTCGCCGACGAGGTTTCGACCCAGGTCGTCGTGAAGACCATCGGAATGCTCAAGCGGATGTTCGACTACATCGTCATCGATACGGCGCCGTTCCTCGACGAGCCGGTCCTATCGATTCTCGAGCGGAGCGACGTCGTCTTGTTGGTTGTTGATATGGACCTGCCCAGCGTCAAAAACGCCAAGTTGGCGCTCGATACCCTCCGCCTCATCAAGTTTCCGTTCGAGAAGATCAAGTTGGTGCTCAATCGCGTCAACTCGAAGGCACGTCTCGACATTGATGAGCTCGAGCGCAGTCTCGGTCTCGAAGTGCAGGCTGCAGTCTCTTCAGACAAGCTCGTCCCGCGAGCGGTGAACGAGGGTGAGCCCGTCGTGTCTCTGTATCCGCGGAGCCGGGTCGCACGCGACCTGCGGGCGGTCGCCCGTCTCGTGGTTGATGGGGAAGTCGAAGAACCAATAACTGAAGAGGAAGACAAAGGGCGCCGATGGTTCCGGTAGGGCCCAGCGCCTCATCAGTTCATTTGCTCTTAAAGGAAGATAGGGGACAGGCACTATGAGCCTCGCCGATCGCGTAAAAGCTGCGAAAGCCACAGACGTAACGTCTGACGGCCAGCGCGAAGAAATGCGCCAGGATCTCCGGCGCAAACTTCACTACAAGGTCGTGGAGGGCCTCGGCCCCACGCTTTACGACCGTCAGATGACGGACGCCGAGCTGAAGCTCCGTGTAATGGAGATGCTCGAGTGGGCACTAGATCAGGAAGAGTCGGTTCCGCTGTCACGCGCCGACCGTCTGCAGATGCTTCAAGAGATTGCGGACGATGTTCTCGGATACGGCCCCATCGACCCGTTCCTGTCAGACGCAGACGTCACTGAAGTCATGGTGAACGGCCCACACTCCGTGTGGATTGAGCGCGCAGGGCGTATCACGCAGACCGACACCCGATTTGTCGATTCCACTCACCTGGAGCGGATCATCGAGAAGATCGTGGGTCAGGTCGGCCGTCGTATCGACGAGTCCAACCCAATGGTGGACGCTCGTCTGCCGGACGGCTCTCGTGTCAATGCGGTGATTCACCCGCTCGCCATTGGCGGGCCCTTTCTGACAATTCGTAAGTTCGCAGTCGACCCGTTCACAGCAGACGACCTCGTCAACATGGGCTCGATGTCCCAGCAGGTGGCCGGCTTGCTCCGCCGCTGCGTGCAAGGTCGCCTCAATGTGATTGTGTCCGGCGGTACCGGCTCGGGTAAGACGACGATGCTCAACGTCCTGTCGAGCTTCATCCCCGACAAGGAGCGCATCGTTACCGTCGAGGACGCAGCCGAGCTTCGCCTCAACCAGGCCCACGTACTCAGCCTTGAGTCCCGGCCCGCCAACCTCGAGGGCAAAGGCCAGGTCACGATTCGCGACCTCGTCAAGAACACCCTGCGTATGCGTCCCGACCGCATCGTCGTCGGTGAGATTCGTGACGGTTCAGCCTTGGACATGCTCCAGGCGATGAACACCGGTCACGATGGCTCGCTGACCACACTTCACTCCAACTCACCACGTGACACCCTGGCTCGTATCGAGACCATGGTTCTCATGGCCGGCATGGACTTGCCGGTACGAGCCATCCGGGAACAGGTGTCATCGGCGGTGGACGTGATTGTCCACTTGCACAGGTTGCGGGACGGTACCCGTCGTGTGACCCACGTCACCGAGGTGATCGGCATGGAGGGTGAAGTCATCACCACGCAGGACATCATGCTGTTCGACTACGGCATGGGCATCGACGAGGACGGCAAGTACCTGGGACGCCTCAAGGCGACCGGAATCCGCCCCTCCTTCTCGGACCACCTCGAGAACTACGGCATTCACCTGCCTGCTGAGTTGTTCGCTCCCGAACCGTTCTCAGGGCGGTAGTCATGCGGCGAATGATCATCGGTTTGGCAGGAGCCGTCGGCATGCTTGTCGGCGGAGCCTCACCTGCCATGGCTCAGAGCTTCGGCGGAGGCGATGGTGGCACCCTGGTGCTCATCGGGTCCATTGCCGGTGGACTCGCCCTCGGTTTGTTCGTTGCGATCCTGTTTGGGCCCAATCGGGGCCTGGAGCGTGACCTGAGCGGTCGCCTCGGCGTCTACGCAGACACCACGGAGGACCTCGGGTTCTTCGGCAAGTTGCCGCTGCTGCGGCGCTTCGCCCGCCAGGCGGAGTCTGTCGCCCACGATCGCGGCGTCTTTTCGATGATCGAGACTGCGCTCGAGCAGGCCAACGTTCCGCTCCGTCCCGGAGAAGCGATCACGATTGCCATCGGCATCGCAATCGCACTTGGTGCCGTTGTCCTACTAGTGACAGGCAACCCGATCACGGCGCTCATTATTGCCGTAGTGGCGCTGGCGCTCGCCGGCGGTGCAGTGCAAGCTATCGCCTCTCGAGAGCGCGCTCGGTTTGCGGATCAGTTGCCCGATACCCTCAACCTGATTTCGACCTCACTTCGCGCCGGATATTCACTTCTGCAGGCCGTCGAGGCAGTCGGATCCGAAGCGCACGATCCGACCGGCCGCGAGTTCCAGCGTGCCATCACGGAGACCCGCCTCGGCCGGTCGCCGGTAGATTCTCTCGCAGACGTGGCCAGCCGGATGGAATCGAAAGACTTCGACTGGGCCGTGCTTGCGATCAACATCCAGCGCGAGGTCGGCGGAAACTTGGCCGAGGTATTGCAGACCGCGGCCGAAACCATGGTCGAGCGCAACCGGTTGCGCCGTGAGATGAGGGCTCTCACTGCTGAGGGACGCATCTCGGCAATCGTCCTCGGCGCACTTCCAATCTTCTTGTTCGTGTTTCTCTATTTCACAAACCGTGAATATCTCGAGCCCTTGCTGACGACGTTCGTCGGCATCCTGGCGCTCGTCGGTGCCGGTGTCGGCTTGGCCATTGGCCTGGCTTGGCTCCGCAAGATCGTATCGGTGGACGTCTAATGGACTCTTTGCTTTTTGCCGTAGCCGCTGTCGGCGTATCTGTGATGGCTCTGGCCATCTATGTCGGGCTCGGCGTAGTGCGTTCCGGAGAACGCTCCGGATCGAGGCTCGCCTCGTTGCAGAGCCGTGAGGAGCTGCTCGAGACGAACTTCAATGAGCGTGCCGTCGCCCCGCTCGCCAGCAAGGTCGGCAACCTCCTGATGCGCTTCACCCCAATGGGATGGGCGCAGCGCGCGGAAAAGCGCTTGGCCATCGCCGGCTGGTATCCACGCATCGACGCCAACTCGTGGGCGGCCATCCGGGTTGTTGCCGTGGTTGGCCTGATGCTGCTGTGGATCCTCATCAATCCACTGATCCCCGAGGGGCAGAAGGTGATTGTCTTCTTGCTCTTCGCCGCCGGCGGTGTCCTCGGACCGGAGTCGATGCTCACTAGGCGCCTCGATGAGCGCAAAGAAGTCATGGCAAAGGAGTTGCCCGACGTTATCGACCTGCTCGTGATTTCAGTCGAAGCGGGTCTCGGTTTCGAAGCAGCACTTGGTCGAGTTGTGCAGAACGTGCCGGGCGAGCTCAGCAACGAGTTCTCGCGCATGCTGCAAGAGACTCGCGTAGGTGTCAGCCGGTCGGAGGCCATGAAGGCTCTCGCGGAGCGCACCGACGTCGACGAGCTGAACTCGTTCATTCTGTCGATCAACCAGGCCGACCAGTTCGGTGTCTCGATCTCGCGGATGCTGCGGGTGCAGGCTGACGAGATTCGTGTGAGGCGGCGTCAGAAGATCCAGGAGCGGGCATTTGCTGCGCCGGTGAAGATGGTCTTTCCATTGGTGCTTTGTATCTTCCCGGGCATCTTCGTAGTGCTGCTGGCGCCGGCTGCGATGCAGATCGTCGACAGCCTCTCCAACCTCTAGCCGGTCCAAGGGGCCGAGCCTGTGGCTGCGCTCACTCGGATGCGCTTTTCGATCAGGCATCTGTTTCTGATCGTCCCCATCGCGGGGCTTGGTTGGGCTGTCACCCGTCCATTTCGCGACAATTCGTTCCTGTGGCATGTGCGAGCGGGCACGGAACAGATTGACGCCGGCCGGGTGTTGACTGCAGATCCATTCACGATCGAGTTCGCCGGCGAAGCCTGGCGGACGCAGAGCTGGTTGGCCGACATTGGCTACGGCTTCTTGGAGCGTTCGAGCGGCGGTGTGGACTGGCTCCCGTATTACATGTTTGCAATGGCGGCCCTTGCGGTTTCGCTTGTGCTCGCCACTATCTACCGTCGGACTGCTCATCTGGCGGTGACTGCAGTAGCCGGCCTGGTGTTGGTGTGGCAGGCCAGTCCGTTCACCGCGGCTCGTCCCGTGGTTATCAGCTACGTGTTGCTCGCTGCACTTGCTGCCGCGTTGCTCAGCGACCGGGTCGACTATTTGATCCCGGGCCTGATCTGGCTGTGGGCGGCTCTGCACGGTTCGTTCATCGTTGGCATCGGGCTGATCGTCCTGGAGGCCTTCCGCCGCCGGTCGCGCCGTCACGTAGAACTAGCCCTCATCTCAGTGATCCTGGCGACGCTGACCGCACACGGACTCGGCATCTGGCAAGTACTCGGCGCATTTCTGGGCAACCGGGAGGCTCTCGAAATCATCCAAGAATGGAAACCGCCCAACTACTCGAATCCGTTCATGCTGCCATACGGTCTGCTGATCCTGGGCACGGTCGTCGCCGCAGTTCGCGGGCGGATAGAACAGCGGTCACTTGTCGTGATCCTGCCCTTCCTGTTCTTCGGCATGCTGGCGGTGCGCAACCTGTATCCGGCAATGATCGTTGTCCTCCCGTACGTCGCCGAAGGTCTCACCCCAGACCGAGAAGAAGCCCGCCGCGCCGACCCGCTGCCGATCGTGGCCGGGTTTGCCGCTGTGATTCTCGTTGCCGGCCTGGTGGGCCTGGCACGGCCGATCAGGCTGGCTGAGTCTGCCTTCCCGGCACCGGAGGCGCTCGAGGCATTGGAACCGGGTCGGATATTCCACGGCATCGCGCCGGGCGGCTATCTCATATATGCGCAATGGCCGGAGCGCCCGATCCTCGTCGACGACCGTGCGGAACTGTTCGGTATCGAGGGTTTCCGACGGTATTTGGACGTGGCAGATGGAAAGGGATGGGAGGAGCTCTTCTCAGAACTGGATATCTCCCAAGCTCTACTCGACCCCGACTGGCCGCTCGTCGAGTCGCTGGCAGGTGCGGGTTGGGTGGAGGAGTATCGCGACGACTTCTTCGTCGTCGCATCTTCTCCTTAGCTGCGCAGTCGGCCATCAACGACGAAGGGCCCCCGACTGACGGGGGCCCTTCTGGTTGTTGCAGTTACAGCTGCTTCAGCTGGTACCTCCGGTGAGGCTGTTGGGAAGTACCACGATGTTCATCGTGTAGATGCGGCCGTTGCTGGCATTCTCGGTGCGACCCTTGAAGATCTTGCCAGTGCGGTGGGCGGTGTCGGCGACCATGAAGCCCCGAACGTAGAGGGTGTCACCGTTGAGCATCTCCCACTCGCCGGGTCCCTTGTTGCGGTCCCGGGTGTTGATGTAGACCGGAGCCACGTGATAGGTGAGCGTGTCGACCAGCAGCTCCACGGCACCATCAAGACCGCCGCCTGCCTGAACGAGTATTCCGGCGATGACGCCGAATGCAGTGTCCTGCTTGATCGTGTTGTCGCCGGTGAGCTCCCTGGCAAGCTTCACAAATGCGTAATCGGTTGGTGCAAACAGCGTGAGGCCGTCGACTGTGGAAAGAGGCGTAAGTAGGTCGACGCCGTTGTCGGCTGCGAACAGAACAGCCTCGATGAGGATGTCGTATCGGCTCGTCTCCGCATTGAGCTCGAGGAGCTCCTCAACGATGTTGCCGAGATGTCCGTCTTCGGCAGTCTCGGGTGCGGCAGCAGCCGGCGCAGCCAGCGCGCTGACCAGCAGGGCCATTCCGAGGAATGTTGTAATCGTCCTTCGCATGGGTCTTCTCCTATTTCGCCCAATGTCCTTGATCCGTATACGGAGGCTCGGCACGAGCCGGACGAGAGTCTTTCGGTGACCCGCCCGAAATAGGTCACGGGAGAACGCGGCTGTGCAGCTCATCGAAGGGGCAAATCACAAAAAGAGAGGCGCCCCCGAAGGGGCGCCTCTCAGTTTTCTTAGCCGAGCTCTATTTAGAGCTGGTTGCCGACCGAGTTGAACTCGTCCGAGATCGTCTCACCGAGGAAACGGATAGCGATCAACGCAACAACAGCGATCAGTGCGACCAGCAGTGCGTACTCAACAAGGCTGGCGCCTTCTTCATCGGCTACGAAGCGGCTCTGGAGAGCCGTCCACATGCGAAGCATTTCTGCTTACCTCCTATATGGGCAGGGTGATCCAGTAGCAAATTTACCGGACAGACCCACTTCTGGCTATGGGGCGAGCGACCTATTTGCCACGGAGCGTGGTTCTCTCGCCACATTTCGCCTGACGCCGTCTCGACGCTCCAGGCCTGCAATCTGCAGGCGCTCAGTCGTTCGAACGGTGCAATCCGAGGCGGATGGCCTCGACGGCAGCCTGGGCTCTGTCGGCAATGCCCAGTTTGTCGTATATCGATGCGAGGTGGTTCTTGACAGTCTTCTGGCTGATGAACAGCTGGTCGGCCAGGTGCTCGGTGCTCGACACGCCCGAAGCCAGCATGGCGAGCAGCTCCTTTTCTCTTGCGGTAAGCGCAGCAGCGCCCTCACCAAGCACAGGCTCTCGATGATCGTCGAGAATGGACTCGACGTCATCGCCCATGAGTGATTCGCCGGCTGCTGCTGCGCGAATCGCAGCCGCCAAAGATGGCAGCGGAGCCGCTTTCGACATGAAGCCAACCGCGCCGACAGCTTGAGCCCGCGCTTTGTGCTCTTCGTCAGCGTGCATTGTGACCACGATGGCCGGCGGGCCGTCTTCCATCCGGCCGAGGGCTGCGATTCCGGTGGTACGGGGCATCTCAATGTCGACCAAGATCACGTCAGGTGACGTTTCCGCGACGAGTTCGACGAGTTGATCACCGTCCTCGGCTGTACCCACGATCTCGATGTCCGGCAGGCCACCAAGCGCCTGAGCGAGGCCCTCGAGGAGAAGCCGATGGTCGTCGGCGATGACTATGCGCAAGCTCATCGCACATCACCCCATTCGAGTGTCACCACTGTGCCGCCACCTGCCCGAGATGTGATCTCGAGGTCGGCTTCGATGTTTGCTGCACGTTCCTTCATGCCTACCAATCCAAAATGGCCCCTGGGGCGGATGCCGGGATCGAACCCCGTCCCGTCATCGGCAATGACGATGCGGCCGCGCTCGCGATCGACAAATCCGGTGATGCGGATCGTACTCGCCGCGGAGTGAGCGACCGAGTTCCGAAACGCCTCGACGATGATTGCGTTGACTTCCTCCGCCTTGGTTCCCATCGGCGGGCGGCGTTCGTCGATGGCAATCGCAACAGACGGCCCTTCCGCAGTCACATCAGCGGCCAGCTCGTGGACTTTCTCCACCACGCTTTCTGTCTCGTTCTGGCGCAGGTTGGCCGCTGCAGTTCGTACCGTGTCTGTGAGGCTCGTGATATGGCGCCTAGTCGCTTCGAGATGTCGGCCGAGCTCGGGGCCGACGTCGTACTGGTGAATCGCCATGTCGATGGAGAGACCAAGGGAGGCGAGGGAGGGCCCGATGTCATCGTGCAGTTCGCGGGCGATGCGCGTTCTCTCTCCGGCGACGGCACGATGTGCAATCTGCTGGAGCAGCCTCGAATTCTCAAATGCAATCGCCACCGGCTGAAGAGCGAACTCGATGGACTCCTGCCAGTCATCGAGCCTGGACTCCTCATTTGGCCATAGCCGCAATCGGCCCACCTGACGCCTGGCGAGCCTGATCGGATACTCCGTTGCCCCGGTTGCCCCCGGCTCACCGCGGGTTGCGACGACGACGGACTTACCGCCATCGTCGACTACCAACACCTGGCCGGAGTGGAAGGGTACCCGGGCCGCCAGGTCGCGCAGGGCCGCTTCGCCCACCATCATCGGGTTCAGCTCGGTCGCCCCCGCTAGATCGGACAGGGTCTCCAAAAGGTCGTGCGCAGTCTCCAAGCGGTTGATACGCAGCTCCGTGGCCGCCGCTATTTCGTCGGAGCGAAGCCGTTCCTCAACGAGGATGCGGCGCATCTGCGACATGGTCAGCGCGATGAGGACGAACAGTGCAATCGACTCAACGACATTGCCGTCGACTATCGGTTGCGCCAACGCGGCGATCACCACCACGTAGCCGACAGACGCAAGCAGTGCGGTTTCGATTCCGATGCGGACGCCGAGGAACGCCCCTGCGAAAAACGTGGGAGCAATCATGAATATGACGTATCCCGAGTCGGCGCCACCGGTGATGGCGATCGCCACGAGCGAGATGATCACGCCGACGATTGCGAGGAGCTCGCCGACCTGGCGCGTGTTGCGCAGCCGGCGAGGAAACACCTGCATGGTCACCACATACGCAGCAGTGAAGAGCCCGGCAATGCCGAAACCCGCCGTGGGCCCATCGCCGAGCCCAGTGAGGAAGAGGCTGAGAGCGAAGCCGATCCACAGGATTGCAGACAGCGTCCAATCGACGCGTTGCTCCCAATTGCGGATGTTGGTTGCCATTGGCGGAAGGGTACAGTCGCCTCATGGCTGAGATGGGTAATCCGCTGCGAGTCGTCGTCTTCGGCGGGATCGGCTCAGGCAAGTCCACAGTGGCGAACCTCCTTGCCGAGCGGGGAGCGAAGATCATCGAGGCGGACAAGCTCGGTCATCTCGTGCTGGCCTCCGCCGGTGAGGCATTTGCTGCCGTCGCCGAGCGCTGGCCTCAGGTAATCGACTCGGGAGAGGTGAGCCGCACCAGGCTCGCCGCCATCGTCTTCGCTGATCCTGCTGCGCTCGCTGAGTTGGAAGCGATGACTCACCCACATATCCGTTCTCGCATACGGTCCATCGTTGCTGAGTCGACAGAGGAGCCCATCGCCCTGGAGATGCCGATTCCTCGAGACTTCGTGGGGGAGGGCTGGGTGCGGGTATTGGTCGATGCCCCGGCGGCGATGCGCGTCGATCGAGCCGTTCTCCGAGGTGTGGATCGTGCGGACGCGGAAGTGCGGGCGGCGGCGCAGCCCGATGAGCATGCTTACCACGAGGCAGCCGACTGGGTGATTGCCAACACGGGCACCCTCGAGGATCTCGCAGCTGCGGTCGGCGAGCTGTGGGAGCAACTGGCGGCGTAGTTCTTGTCGCAGCCACCCGGTAGCCTGGCTCTGGTGGAGCCATTCCTTCTCAAATCAGATTTCCAGCCTGCGGGCGATCAGCCGCAAGCCATTGCCAAGCTCGCAGAAGGTCTGGTGCGGGGTGATCGGTTCCAGTCACTCATGGGCATCACCGGCTCGGGCAAATCGGCGACGATCGCTTGGGTCGTCGAGAAAGTGCAGCGACCGACGCTCGTGCTCGCTCCGAACAAGGCACTGGCTGCCCAGCTGGCCAACGAGTTTCGAGAATTCTTCCCGAACAACCGTGTCGAGTACTTCGTCAGCTATTACGACTACTACCAGCCCGAGGCATACATACCTCAGTCGGACACCTATATCGAGAAGGAGTCGACCGTCAACGACGAGATCGATCGCCTTCGCCACTCGGCAACAGCAGCACTGCTGACGCGCCGCGACGTCATCATCGTGGCTTCGGTTTCGGCCATCTACGGCCTCGGCTCGCCAGAGCAGTACGAAGGCCAGCTTCTGCGCGTTCACACCGGTGTCGAATACCCAATGCAAAATGTGGTTCGGCGCCTCGTCGACATCCAGTACGAACGCAACGAAATCAACCTGGTACGCGGCAAGTTCAGGCTGAAGGGCGACACGCTCGAGGTCTTTCCCACATACGACGAGTTCATCTATCGCGTCGAGTACTTCGGCGACGAAATCGAGCGGATTCTCCGTATGAACCCAGTCACGGGTGAGGTTCTCGAGGAGCTGCACGAGCTATTCGTGTATCCGGCAACTCACTACGTAACCGACCGTGACCGCATGTTGCGGGCCCTCGGTGATATCGAAGTCGAGCTTGCCGAGCGCCTTGCCGAGCTGGAGAAACAAGGAAAGATGCTCGAAGCGCAACGCCTCCGGATGCGCACCTCATACGACATGGAGATGATGCGCGAGGTGGGGTTCTGCAGCGGCATCGAGAACTATTCGATGCACCTCGATGGTCGGTCTCCCGGGCAGCGACCCTATTGCCTGCTCGACTACTTCCCGGACGACTTCGTGACGGTTATCGACGAGTCGCACGTGACGATCCCTCAAATCCACGGACAGTACGCCGGTGATCGGAGCCGCAAAGACATGCTCGTCGAGCACGGATTTCGACTGCCCTCTGCGCGCGACAACCGGCCGCTGACCTTCGACGAGTGGTACGACGTCAGCGGGCAGGTCCTCCTGTTGTCGGCAACGCCGAGCAAGTGGGAGCTCGACGTGTCGGACCAAGTGGTGGAGCAAGTCATTCGGCCCACCGGGCTCGTCGACCCTGAAGTCGTCACTCGACCAACGAAAGGCCAGATTGATGACTTGGTCGGCGAGATTCAGGGAAGGGCAGAACAGGACCAGCGGGTCCTCGTCACCACCCTCACGAAGAAAATGGCTGAAGACCTCACCGACTACCTTCTCGAGCTCGGCGTCAAGGCCCGCTACCTCCACTCAGACATCGACACCCTGGAACGAGTTCAGATCCTCAGGGAACTTCGTTTGGGTGAATATGACGTGCTGATCGGCGTCAACCTGTTGCGCGAGGGCCTCGACCTTCCCGAGGTGAGCCTGGTGGCGATCCTCGACGCGGACAAAGAAGGTTTCCTGCGATCGCAAACCAGCCTCATTCAGACCATTGGCCGCGCGGCCCGCAACGTAGAGGGTCAGGTCATCATGTATGCAGATGCCGTGACCGATTCCATGCAGCACGCCATCAACGAGACAAATCGGAGAAGACGGCTCCAGGTTGAGTTCAACACGGCACATGGCATTGACCCGCAGACGATCCGGAAGCGAATCAGCGACATCCTCGAACTCGTCGGCTCCGGCGATTCGAACACTGGGGATCGCAGAGCTCGCGAGCTGCGCAGCAGGGAACCACTAGACCTTTCAGCCGACGACTTGGCTCGACTCATCCAGAGTCTCGAGGAAGAGATGCACGAGGCGGCCGGGGAGCTCCGCTTCGAGTACGCAGCTCGGCTGCGCGACGAGGTGAACGAACTCCGCCGCGAACACCGCGAATTGATGGATGGCGCGGCTTGATATGAACCGAATGGAATTCGGCTGATAAAAAGCCGCTCGAGTTTGCTCCGAAAACTCGGCTGGAGTGAGTTCAATTCGGCCCAAACTGAGCCGTACGCCGGTTTGCTTTTGAGATTCACCTTGAAGTGCTGTCTTGGCGGGATGAGCGAGAAGAGATACGAGATACCGACTGTGACCCATACAGTGCCGTCTCCAGACATCCGATAACGTGCTTACCAGCTCTCGAGGTCTTGCTTGTCTACGTCCAAACACCATTTCCGAACCACGGTCATTCCCATCGCAGTCCTGATGACGCTGGCGCTGGTAGCGGTTGTGGGAGCCATGGTCGGCTCCATGGAGGACGGCCAGCTCGGGGGAGACTTCCCGGCCTTCTTTGCCGCAGGAGAAATCGTGGCGGAGTCGGGCTACGAAGGCTTGTACGACCCGGCGGTCCAGCAGGCGGCTCAAGAAGGGCTCATCGCCAACGAGGGCGGCTACCTCTTCTTCGCATATCCGCCATTTGTGGCCGCCGGATATTCCGTTGTGGCCCCGTTCGGATATCGAGCGGCCTACATCGTGCAGATGCTTGCCATGGCGGCGGCGGCATTTGCGCTGGTTTGGATGCTCCGGCCGATGAGTGAGTTCGTGCGCCGTTACTGGGTGGCCACGTTGGCCGCCGTGGTGTTGTTTCAGCCGGTTACAGCCTCGCTCATCGGCGGACAGAACACGTTGTTCACGATGCTCCTGTTCGTCGCCGCCGCCCGCGCCGAATGGTCTGGCAAAGAGGTGTTGGCGGGAGTGGCCGTCGGGCTGATGGCCTACAAGCCGCAGTACGGAGTGCCGCTGTTCTTGCTTGTTGTGGTTAGCGGCCGGTGGCGCGTCGTGGCCGGGGCGGGAGCGACATGGATCGGCCTCTATCTCGGAGGCGCCGCAGCGCTCGGGCTCGGGTGGGTCGGTCCGTGGTGGGAACAGGCGACTGCGTTTCGTGATATCAACGCAGGCGTCAACGGTCATCTTTTCGTTTCACTGCCCGGGTACATCGAACATCTCACGGGAGTCGGCGGAGATGTGGGGCAACTTCTCGGTTTGGCTGTCGGAGTGGGCGGGATGGTCGGGCTGGCCTGGTGCTGGCGGCGGGCAGTTGACGATCCGCTGAGTCGCTATGCAGTTGCTGGCGCCGGTCTGATTCTCATTGCGCCTCAGTCGCTCTTCTACGAAGCCGGGGTCGTCGCAGTCACGATATTGCTGTTGACGGCACGGGGAAGGGTCGATAGACAGCTGATGACTGGAGTGTTCGCAGCCGGCTGGCTCTATGCCGCAACGGCGCCTTTGATCAATACAACCATTCTCGTGGTGGTGCTCGCGGCAGTGCTGCTGCGATCCCTCGCCGACCTCGTCAAGGCACCGCAGGCTGTTCCTGAGATTGCGAGCGCGCACTGATGCCGGAATACAGCATCGTGATACCTGCCTACAACGAGGAACAACGTCTCGGCGAGACGTTGCGTGAGATCAGTGAATTCCTCGCCGACTCCGGCACGGACGCCGAAGTGCTTGTCGTTGACGACGGATCAACCGACGGGACGGTTGTGCTTGCGGAGTCGTGGCAGGATCGCCTTCCGATGCGCGTCATCACCTCAGGGCGCAACTTCGGCAAGGGACACGCGGTCCGTGTGGGAATGCTTGCGGCGACCGGGGGCAGACGCCTCTTCACGGATGCGGATGGGTCGACGCCCATCGCCGAACTATCTGCGCTGACATCCGCTCTCGACGGGCTCGGCGGAGAAGGCGTCGCCATTGCCTCGATCGCCTTGCCGGGTTCGAACGTACTGTCGTCGCAATCGCGGCTGCGTTCCTTTGCCGGCCGAGTTGGGAACTGGCTCATTCAGGTCATGGTGCTGCCCGGGATCAAAGACTCACAACGTGGCTTCAAGCTGTTCTCCGCGGCGGCTGCGGAAGCAGCATTCGAACAAGCAGAGCTCGATGGCTGGGCTTTCGACGTGGAGGTTCTGGCCATGGCCCGCCAGGCCGGGTTCCGTTTGGTCGAGGTACCGGTGACGTGGGAGCACAGGCTGGCGAGCCGGGTGGGGGCTACGAGTTACATCACCTCGCTCATCGAGGTTTGGAAAGTGCGGATGCGCATCGGAAAGGCTCCCGTGCTGGTCGCCGCCGAGCGCGAAGTCCGCACCTAACGACACTTACGCCCATGTAATTTTCTGTCACAGCGCCGAACTACAATCGCCGTCGGCCGATGGCGCGGCCGCAGGCGGAGGACAAACACTGTGGCGATCGAGAAGCTGGTTGTACGCGGAGCGCGTGCCCACAACCTGAAGAACGTCGATCTGGAGCTGCCGCGCGACAAGCTCATCGTCTTCACGGGCATTTCTGGCTCTGGCAAATCCTCGCTCGCCTTCGACACGATCTACGCCGAAGGGCAACGCCGGTATGTCGAGAGCCTCTCGGCATACGCCCGGCAGTTTCTCGGGCAGATGGACAAGCCCGATGTCGACTTCATCGAGGGGCTCTCTCCCGCCATCTCAATCGATCAGAAGACGGCAAGCCGCAATCCGAGGTCGACGGTCGGCACCGTCACCGAGATCCACGACTACCTGCGGCTTCTCTTCGCCCGAATCGGAGTACCCCATTGCCCCAACGACGGGTCGGCCGTGTCGCGCCAGACGCCGCAGCAGATCGTCGACCAGATCCTCGACCTGCCGGAAGGCACCCGCTTCCAGGTACTGGCGCCGGTTGTCAGAGGACGCAAAGGCGAGTACGACGGGATGCTCAAGGAGCTGGCCCGCGATGGCTTTGCCCGCGCGCGCATCGATGGCGAAGTCCGCGATCTGACCGAGGACATAAAGCTCGATCGCTACTACCAACACACGATCGAGGTCGTCGTCGACAGGCTGGTCCGCAAAGACGGCATAGAGCGTCGCCTCACCGAATCTCTCGAGACGGCTCTCGGGCTCGCCGATGGGGTTGCGATCGTCGACGTCATTGACGGCCCGGCGCTCACTTTTTCCCAGCATTTTGCCTGCTCCCAGTGCGGCCATTCCTTCGAGGAGCTGCAGCCTCGCAACTTCTCGTTCAACAGTCCGTACGGTGCGTGCCCCGAGTGCAACGGCCTTGGGACGCGGTACCAGGTCGATGGCACGCTGATCGTCCCCCAGCCAGACAAGACCCTCGAGGAAGGGGCAATCGCCCCATGGGCCGGCCGGCACCGCATGACCTATTACCAACGGCTCATCGAGTCGGTCGCAGGCGAGGAGGGCATTCCGCTCGATGTGCCGTGGGCGAAGCTCGAGAAGGCCCAGCAGCAGTTGCTTCTCAATGGCACGGGAGAGAGGCCGTTCACCGTCACCTACACCAATCGATTCGGCCGAAAGCGCCGCTACCAAGCGGCTTATGAAGGGCCGATTCCGTGGATTGAGCGCCGCTATCGAGATGCGGAGAGTGATGGAGCTCGTGACGCGTACCAGCAATACATGCGCGAGGTTCCATGCACGACTTGCGAGGGCGGAAGGCTCAACGCGGTTTCGCTGGCCGTCACGGTTGCCGGAGAAAGCATTGCAACCGTTTCCGCGTTTCCCCTCCGAGGGGCGACGGCGTACTTCGAGGGATTGCAGCTGAGCGAACGGGACAACACGATCGCGGCGCCGATCGTCAAGGAGATAAGGGAGCGGCTCAACTTCCTGATCGACGTCGGATTGGACTACCTGACACTGATGCGTCCGGCGGCGACGCTCGCCGGCGGGGAGGCCCAACGCATCAGGCTGGCGACCCAGATCGGATCAGGGCTTGTTGGGGTCCTATACATCCTCGATGAGCCGTCTATCGGCCTGCACCAACGTGACAATCGCCGCTTGATCGAGACCCTCCTGCGGCTGCGCGATCTGGGCAACACGTTGATCGTCGTTGAGCACGACGAAGAGACGATTCGAGTCGCCGACCATGTCGTAGACATCGGTCCGGGGGCGGGGGAGCACGGCGGCGAGATCGTGGTATCCGGCGATGTCAAGACCCTGCTTGGCTCCGCGAATTCGGTGACGGGCGACTACCTGGCGGGGCGACGCTCCATTGCAATCCCCGAGGATCGGCGGGCCGGCTCCGGCAAGTCCATCACAGTCGTCGGCGCCGAGGAGAACAACCTCAAGAAGATCGACGTGACATTCCCGCTGGGCACGTTCACGGCGGTAACCGGTGTGTCAGGAAGTGGCAAGTCCTCGCTCGTCCAGCAGATCCTGTCGAAGGCGCTGCACTCGGATTTGCACGGGTCACGAGCTCTCCCCGGCAAACATCGGCGTCTCAACGGCCTACGGCACGTCGACAAGGTCATCAATATCGATCAGTCGCCGATCGGCCGCACTCCGCGATCCAATCCGGCTACCTACACCAAAGTGTTTGACCGCATTCGCGAGCTCTTTGCTTCCACCCAAGACGCACGTATGCGCGGCTACAAACCCGGCCGGTTCTCGTTCAACGTTTCCGGCGGTCGATGTGAGACCTGCAAAGGCGACGGGACGATACGCATCGAAATGCATTTCCTGCCAGACGTTTACGTACCCTGCGAGACGTGCAAGGGCCTCCGCTACAACCGCGACACGCTGTCCGTGCGCTTCAAGGGGCGCTCCATTGCCGATGTGCTCGATATGTCCATCGAGGAGGCGCTGACCTTCTTCGAGAATCAACCGCGCATTGCTCGAGTCCTGCAGACGATCTACGACGTCGGCCTCGGCTACGTGAAGCTGGGGCAGCCGGCTCCCACCCTGTCCGGAGGTGAGGCGCAGCGGGTCAAGCTGTCGTCTGAGCTCGGGAAACGATCCACGGGCAGCACGTTCTACATCTTGGATGAACCGACAACCGGCCTGCACTTCGAAGATGTGCGCAAGCTGCTCGGCGTCCTGCAGCGCCTCGTCGACGCCGGAAACAGCGTCGTCGTTATCGAGCACAACCTCGACGTGATCAAGTCGGCAGACTGGGTGATCGATCTCGGCCCAGAAGGCGGAGACGAGGGCGGCATGATCGTTGCCCAGGGGACTCCGGAGGACGTCGCGGCGGTCCCTGAGTCCTACACGGGCAAGTTCCTGCGAGAGATACTGCAGTAGCGCAGCCTGCGGAAACGCCGAGTGCGGAGCACGAATCAGGTGGCAACAGCTCGCCTGATAGTGGCCAGACCGGCTCGGGAAAAGGCCGGGTCAACCTCGTGGTGGGATTCGTAGAGCATCAAACCAAAGGCGACGGCCCAGGCGCGCGCCCTTGTGAACACGGCATCGTCGACTTCGCCGTAGCTCGACCAGAACGAGTCATGAGCTGCGGTTGGGAACAGAATCCAGAGGCCGGCGAGATCGGTGGCACGGTCGCCGGCGCACACGTCACCCCAATCGATTATCGAAGCGATGCGGCCTTCAGTGACTATGACGTTTTTGGAGTGGAGATCGCCGTGTATCCACGAGGACGGCCCGAGGACCGGCAAGTCGAAGGCCCGCTCGAGGAGCTGTCGGGTCGCCGCGGCTTGTGCGGGCCCCAATTCGGTGGCGGCCCCCTCTAACCGGAGCAAGGACAGCTCGCCCCGCTCGACCAGCGGTCTTCCCCGATATGGGTTTGTTGGTGGGTTTTCGGGAAGTCTGATGTGGTGCAGAGCGGCGAGGAATTCGCCAAGTCGGCCCGCTTCCACCGGATCCGTCTCGCTGTAGAGGGCGACGGTGCCTTCAACCCAAGGCACGACTGACCATGAGTACGGGAAGTAGACCGTTGGTTTGCCGATTCGCACCGGAGCGGGGATCGGAATCGGGAGAAGTGGCGCCAGCTCGGGAAGCCACCTTTGTTCGTGGTCGATGAGCTCGGCCGCCGACAAACGGCGTGGGATCCGCAAGCCGAGGTCGTCACCCAGGCGGAGTATCACGTTGTCCCAACCTTCAGTCTCGACGCGGAGCCGATGTCGAAGGAGGTCGCGGTGCTGATCGGCCAACAATCTGGCGGCCAAGTCCCGGTCGACGGGGATATCTGCGGGAGGAGGTGTCACAAGGTCGCGAGGCTACCCCCGTAGCCCTATACAGGCGCCGGGACTAGGCGCCGATATTGTGGCGTGACAGTGGATACCCAGTCCGAACAAGCAGCGGCGACGCAATGGCGCTTCACGGTCTACCCGCTCGCCCTCCTGGTGGCGATGGCCGTCGGCATCGTCGTCCTTGGTTTGCAGGCGAACAACAGCGATGCGCCCGCCCAGACCGTGGGCGGCGACTTCCCGGCCTTCTACGGTGCCGCGATCATTGCGGCCGACGGCGACTGGGACAACCTCTACGACTTCGAACGGCAAGCCGCAGCCCAAGCCGAACTACAGGAAGACAAGGGGTCGGTTCGTTTCTTTGCGTATCCGCCCCAGGTGGCTGCCGCGCACGCTCCTCTGGCCGCGTTTGAGTACGGCACTGCCTACCTGCTGTACACGGCTCTGATGTTCGGCCTACTCGTTCTTGCCATAAGGCTGGCTGAGCCGATGTTGCCGTGGCTGAAGGGAAGGACCCTGCTGGCGACGGTGATCGCTCTTTCGTTCTGGCCGATGCTGCGCGCCGTCACCGGCGGATCCAATACGGCGCTTTCGATGCTGCTGATCGTGGCTACATGGCGCCTCATCCATGATGACCGCGAATTCGCAGCAGGGCTCATGCTCGCAGTGCTCCTGTTCAAACCCCAGCTCGCCATACCGCTCATCGGGCTGATGCTCATCGTCGGGTTGCGGCGGCTGGCTATCGGCGCGACGGTCGGCGGCCTCGCTTTCTATCTGTCCGGTGTCCCGTTCGCTGGGGCCTCCTGGCCGGTGACCTGGTGGGAGACGGCGCGCGATTTCAACGTGGTGGATTCCGAAGTCAACGGCTACAGCTCGGTTTCGTGGCTTGGGTTCCTCGAGAACGCCTTCGGGGTCGGCGAGTCTCTTCCCGTGATGGTCGGGTGGGCTTTGGCAGTGGCGACGGTGGCGGCTCTGGTCTGGCTGTGGCATCGCAACGGAGTGGGGCGCCTTCCCGCACTCTTGGCCGTGGCGATGCCAGGCATCCTTCTCCTTTCACCGCACGCCCTCTCCCACGACACGGCAATCCTGCTGGTCGCGTTCGCCGTGCTTCACAAGAGCGACCACCTTCCTCGTTGGTTACTTGCCATCTCTTGGTTGCTCGCCGCGGCCCAGATCTTCATCCGCGCCCTTGGATTCAGCCCCGGATTCTTTCTGCTCCTGCTTGTGGCCTGGTTCACCGCCAGCAGGCTCGACCTTCTCGGCGCCCGCCGGGACGCACTCGTCTCTTGACGGAATGGGACGATCTCGCCGCCTGGTGGTCGGAGGAAGTCGCCGACCCGGCTTACGAGTTCGATGTCCAACCGCTAGTTGACGCTCTCTTGGCCGGTGGGCGCGGGCCGTCGCTCGACCTCGGATGTGGCACCGGGCGATTGCTCGACTCCCTGCCTTCTCCGGCGTACGGCTGTGACTCATCTGGACGACTCCTGGAGGTCGCCGCCGAACGTGGCATGCCGGTGTTGCAGGTGCGGCTACCGGACCTCACTGCATTGCGAGATCAGTCGTTCCAGTCCGCAATCGCTTGCCTCGTCGTTGAGCACCTGCCCGACATTTTTGCGTTCTTCGCAGCGACGGCCCGGGTGCTCGCCCCCGGCGGGCATTTGGTCGTCGTGTCGAACCACCCGGCCTACACGTCGAGCGGAGCGGGGCCCGTCCTCGACCAAAGCGACGGTGAGGTGCTGTGGCGCTGGGGCACCTATCTATACGAGAGCATCGCCGCCGAACCGGCGGGGGAGGGCAGCATCGTCTTCCATCATCGATCGGTCGCGGCGATCCTCAACTCAGCCGCGGAGTCCGGCTGGATCTTCGATCGCATGATCGAGGCAGGTGCCAGCGACGAGACCATCGCCCGTATCCCGCCCCTAGCCGGCCAAGAACACATGCCAAGGCTCATAGGCCTACGCTGGCGGAGGTCCAGCTAGACGGCGGGGTCGGCCGGAGGTATCAAGTAGCCGGCAATTAGCGCTCAGATTGGACTGAGCTATGCGGTGATACCGGCCGGAGAAGGACCCTCCGTGCCGGTTACCGGATACCGGCTGCTCGAGAGGTTCGATCATCGCACAGAACATGAAGTCGTCATCCACCTCGCCTATCGCCTCCGTATAGACAATGAGTTTCGCCTAACGACCCCGCACCTAGGTGCAAACTCGGCAAGCGGAGACGAGTAATCGTCTCCGCTTGCTCAATTGCGGCTCTGCATCCCACTGCGTCTCCGACTACGGAGAGTGTCAAGTGCCACCACTCTGTGCCGATATAGTTGACATGGATAGATTCCTTGTCAGCTATGAGCACGGAAGCGGCACCGTGTGGGGATACGTCGCTGCCGACGTTCCGCAGGAAGTGGTTGCGTTTCTCCCCGAGTTCGATGTCTGGGAAGAACCCCCGGCGGGAATGCCTGCGGCCTACCTCGCCGACATCGCGACATTGCCGTCGATTCCGGTGGATGCCGCTGATGCAATCGACGTGCTACTCAAGAACTATCAGGTGATGAACGCCGCTCTTGTTTCGTAGCGGCTCGGCCGTTACTTCGCTCCCCGTCGATACAATCCGGGGATGGTTCGCCGACCCCCGTCATCCTCGATTCCGGACGCGCCCGGTGTGTACCTGTTCAAGGACGGCGACGGCAGGGTCCTGTACGTCGGCAAAGCGAAATCACTTCGCAAGCGCACCGCCAGCTACTTCGCCAGAGACTTGGGGCCACGAACGCGTCTCATGGTCGAGGCGGCCGAGGAGCTCGATTGGCTCTTGACCGACAATGAGGTGGCGGCGCTGATGCTCGAGTTCAGCCTTGTTCAGAAGCATCAGCCTCGGTTCAACATCAGGCTGCGCGACGACAAGAGCTTTCCGTACCTCGCAATCACACGTAACCAAGAGTGGCCGCGCGTCATGGTTATGCGCGGCAAAAGGCGCAAGGGCGTCCAGTACTTCGGCCCATACGCCCACGCCTATGCCATTCGGCAGACCCGCGACCTGCTGCTGCGCACTTTTCCGATTCGCAGTTGCACCGATCAGAAGTTCCGGTCGCATGAGGCGCTCGGTCGCCCTTGCCTGCTGTTCCACATCGAGCGCTGCTCGGGGCCGTGTGTCGGTGAGGTCGACCGCGCCGTCTACGAACAGTATCTCGACGGTTTCGCAGGATTCCTCGACGGGAACGGCGAAGAGGTCATAGAACAGCTCGAAACCGAGATGGCGGGAGCGGCTGAGGTTCTCGAGTACGAGAAGGCTGCCCGGGTGAGGGATCAGCTGACGGCCGTACGCAAAGCCATGGCACGCCAGGAGCTCGTCACACAACGCAAGGACTCGTTCGATTTAGTGGCAATTGAAGAGGACGATCTCGAGGCCGCCCTTGTCGTTCTCACAATCAAGCGGGGTCGGGTCACCGGTACGCGGTCGATGGTTGTCGACAAGGTTGAGGACGTCACGACAGCAGAGTTGATCGGCATCATGATCGGGCAGTTGTACGGCAAGGACGAGCCGCCTCGAGAGGTGCTGGTTCATGAGATGCCGGACGATCCCGAGCTGTGGCAAGAGTGGCTCGTGGAGCAACGTGGCGGCCCCGTCACCATCCGCGTCCCGCAGCGCGGAGCGAAGAGGCGTCTTATGGAGACTGCCCAAGCCAATGCGGCAGAGGAGTTCGGGAGGCATCGACTCAAACGCGCGACGGACCACAACGCGAGAGCTCGAGCGTTGCGCAGCCTGCAGGAGGAACTCAACCTCGAACAGTCACCGCTGCGTATCGAGGCCTACGACATCTCGACGATCCAAGGGCGTGACACGGTCGGTTCGATGGTTGTCTTCGAAGACGCAATGCCGAAGAAGTCGGACTACAGGCGCTTCAAGATCAAGCGAGTGTCCGGCCAAGACGACTTCGCCGCCATGGAAGAGTTGCTCGACCGGCGTTTCGCCGCGTACGTTGGCGACAGGGGCAGGCCAGTCGAGGAGCGAGGCAAGTTCTCGTACCCGCCGTCGCTCATAGTCATCGACGGAGGTTTGGGTCAGCTCGGTCGGGCCGTCAAAATCCTGGCCAAGTACGACCTAGACATCCCCGTCGTCGGTCTCGCCAAACGTCTCGAAGAGGTCTACCTACCCGGGACCACCGAGCCCCTCGTGATACCGCGTGGTGAGGAAGCGCTCTATCTCCTACAGCGTGTTCGAGACGAAGCCCACCGCTTTGCCGTCGCCTATCACCGCACGCTTCGCGGTAAACGAATGGTCGACTCGATTCTCGACTCGGTACGAGGTGTCGGCCCAGGCAGGAAGAAGCTGCTGCTTCGGAAGTTCGGTTCGCTGAAGAACCTGCGAGCCGCCGAGTTGACCGAGTTGGCCGAAGTCGTCCCTGCAGGGGTTGCGGTCGACCTCTACGAGGCGCTCCAATCCGGCCCGAATGGTTCACAATCTCAGTCAGGGCGGTAGAGAACATTCCCATCGCGGCGCCACCGCTGATGTACGATCGCTGCCATGACACAACGACTTCCCGACATTCCACCCGGTGCCGGCGGCACTCCTGGAGGTCTGGCTCCGTTTCTGCTCGGCGTCGCCATGACGATCTCGGGCGGTTATCTGTTGTTGAATGCAATCAGGGTCGACGGCTGGGGCTTCGGCTCTCGGATCTTCGGCCTCGGCGGGCTCGCCGTGACATCTGGCATGATCCTCATCCCGTTCATAATCGGAGTCGTCATCATCTTCTATGACTCGCGTAAGTGGTACGGGTGGCTCCTCGCGGGCGGCTCGCTGCTTGCGCTGGTGATCGGTGTCATTGCCAACGTCAGATTCCGTTTCGAGAACATGTCTGCCTTCGACATATTGGTGATACTCGTACTGCTCTTCGGTGGCATCGGCCTGGTGATGGCCGGCGTCCGCGACCAGGCTCGGCTCGAGAGATCGGGCGTCACAGACAACCCATGACGAAGACTGCTTCTGTCACATACGCCACCAAGTTCGGCGAGGGGTGGGTCGCATTTGCCGATGACGAGATCGTCCGGACCGGGCTGCCGGGGAGCCCGAACCCTTATCCGTTCGCGGCGCCGTCACCCGAGGCTGCAGACTTGGCCGCCCGTCTCAGCGCATATTGGGAGGGTGGTGAGCTTCCTGTTTCCTCGGCCAAGATCCTCAGCCGAGCAGCACGCACCGTGCTCGACGCCGCCATATACCGGACTGTCGCCGCCATCCCGGCAGGCGAAACGATGTCTTACTCGGCAATTGCCAAACTGGTCGGCCGTCCCGGTGCAGCCCGTGCGGTCGGAGCGGCGATGGCGGCCAATCGCTTTGCCCCGATGATCCCGTGCCATCGAGTGGTCGGATCGGATGGATCGCTGCGGGGATACGCTGGCGGGCTCGACATGAAGCGATTTCTGCTGGAGATGGAAGCGCATGCCTAAGCCTCATTTGGTGATCGTCACCGGCATGTCCGGCGCCGGTCGATCAACCGCAGCCAACGCTCTCGAAGACAACGACTTTTTCGTCGTTGACAACCTGCCGCCGACGCTCATAACGAGCGTGGCAGATGAGGCTGGACTGCTCGATGGGCGCAGAGAGAAGTCGGCTGTCGTTGTCGACATGCGAGGCGATATCACTTACGACGACTTGGAACAGGCGCGTCGCGGCCTACTGAGCCGAGGCATCAGAACCACGATCCTCTTTCTTGATGCCGACGACCAGACCTTGGCGACCCGGTTCGAAGAGACGAGGCGTACCCATCCGGTTCGGGAAGGCGACCTGGTCCAGAAGATTGCAACGGAGCGCCGGTCGATCGAGGAGATTCGAGGGGCCGCCGACGTGATCATCGATACGAGCTTGCTCAACGTTCACGAGCTTCGGGAGAGGATCGAGGCTGCGTTCACGGAGTTGGACCCGCGGCGCATGCATGTCGATGTGGTCAGCTTTGGCTTCAAGAGGGGTATGCCCCGGGTGGCTGACCTGCTGTTCGATGTACGGTTCCTTCCCAACCCGCACTGGGTGCCCGAGCTGAGGCCGCATACCGGCCTCGATGACGACGTACGCGACTACGTGTTCGGCCAGGATGACGCTGTCGAGTTCGTAGACAGAGCGTGGGACATGTTGCAGTTCCTCGTTCCGCGCTATGAACAGGAGGGCAAGGCCTATCTCACGATTGCGGTGGGCTGCACCGGAGGTCGGCACCGGTCCGTGGCAATCGCCGAGGAGCTCGCCTCTCGGCTCGGCGACGTCGACATCGACGTGCTCGTGAGGCATCGCGACATCCCGGAGCAAGTCGAGTGACAAAGCCCGAACTCGCTACCGACACCACGATGGAGCTCGAGACGGACCCGCTGCTTGCTGCCTTGGAGGCAGAGCTGGTTGGGCCGAACGTGGTGGCGATCGGTGGCGGCCATGGGCTGGCTCAGGTGCTGGCTGCAGTCCGCCGCTACGCAGGTACGGTCCATGCCGTGGTCACCGTCGCCGACGACGGCGGCTCGAGCGGCCGGCTGGCGCCCGAATTCGACATTCCCCCTCCTGGCGATATCCGCCAGTGCCTCATTGCTTTGACGCCCGATGACTCGGTGTGGCGCCGATTGTTCGAGTACAGGTTCGAGGGCTCAGACGTTGCCGGCCACTCGCTCGGCAACCTCATCATTGCGGCCCTGGCGGACCTGGAAGGTTCCTTCGAGGGCGGACTACGCCGCGCCGAGGTGCTGTTGCGCTCCGTGGGCTCGGTGATTCCAGCGGCGCCACAGCGGCTCCATCTCGAGGCGGTCGTCGATGGAACCGCGATCTCCGGCCAAGTGGCGATATCGCTCGCCAGAGGTCGCGTTAGCGAGCTCTATGCAGTGCCCCGCCAGGCAGCGGCGACGCCAAGGGCGATCGAGGCCATCCATGAGGCAGAGCAGATCGTCCTTGGCCCGGGTTCTCTGTATACATCGGTGATGGCCGCCTTGGTAGTGCCAGGCATCGTTGAGTCGATCAACGAGTCTGCCGCCAAACTCATCTACGTATGCAATCTCATTACCCAAGATGGGGAGACCCTCGGCATGGACGGCGCGGATCATCTCGATGCGATACTCGGCCTGACTGGGATCCGACCCCCCAGTGCTATTGTCGCCCACGACGCGGCTATCGACGTCGAGCCCCCGCTGGCGGCCGTCGAAGTCGATGCTGATGCCATCGCCACGTATGGCGTGGACGTTGTCACGGCGGATCTAGTGGATCCTGAAGTGCCGTGGCCGAGCCATCATCCCGGCGCCCTGGGTGCCGTGCTGGCAAGGCTCACCTAAGAACTCTCAGAAAGTGCGAGGTAACGATGAAGGTAGCGATCAACGGCTTTGGCCGGATCGGAAGGCTGTTCTTCCGGGCTGCAAAGCTGAACAACACATCCATCGACATTGTGGGCGTGAACGATCTAACCAGTGCGTCGACGCTGGCGCACCTTCTCAAATACGACTCGGTTCATGGCCGCTTCGGCGGGCAAGTGGAGATCGTTGACGGAGACCTGGTCGTCGACGGCGACCGATTCAAAGTGTTCGCCGAACGCGATCCGGAGAACCTGCCATGGGGTGACCTGGGTGTCGACGTAGTCATCGAGTCCACCGGGATATTCCGCACCCACGAACTCGCCTCGAAGCATCTCACTGCGGGCGCCGGTCATGTTGTGATCAGCGCCCCGTCCGGCGACGCCGACATCAGTGTCGTGCTCGGAGTCAACGACGATCAACTCGATCCGAAGCAGCACAAAGTCATTTCCAACGCTTCCTGCACGACCAACTGCATTGCTCCGATGGCCAAGGTGTTGAACGACAGCTTCGGCCTGTCCCAGGGCATGTTCACCACGGTGCACGCTTACACCAACGACCAGGCCATGCTCGACGCTCCCCACAAGGACCTACGTCGGGCGCGCGCCGCAGCCGCCAACATCATCCCGACCTCGACTGGTGCCGCTTCTGCGGTAGGCAAGGTGTTGCCGGAGCTCAACGGCAAGCTGGAGGCCAAGGCACTGCGCGTTCCAGTACCGGACGGATCCATTACCGATCTCGTCGCGAATCTCGGGCGTGAAGTAACCGCCGAAGATGTAAATGCCGCCTACAGGGAGGCAGCTGAGGGCCCGCTGAAGGGCATCCTGCGCTACACGGAAGATCCGATCGTCTCGAGCGACATCGTCGGCGATTCTCACAGTTGTATTCTCGATGCCGACCTCACCGTCGCCAGTGGCAACATGGTCAAGGTGTTCGGCTGGTACGACAATGAGTGGGGCTATTCGAGCCGCCTTGTCGATCTCGTCCAGCGCCTCGGCTGAGTTGAGTCTGCGTAGCCTCGAGGGCCTCGATGTAGAGGGCAAGGTGGCGCTGGTGCGCGCCGACCTCAACGTGCCGCTCGACGACCTACGCGCCGTCACCGACGACTTTCGGATCGCGGCGGCGCTGCCGACGATATCCGAGCTGCGCAGGCGCGGTGCTCACGTCGTTGTGTGCTCTCATCTCGGTCGTCCCGGCGGAAAGCCGGATCCCGCACTGCGCATGGATCCGGTGGCAGTCCGGCTCGGTGAGCTCGGCGGTTTTGACACGGTAAAGGTCGACGCCGTCGTTGGTGAAGCGGCCGCTTCGGCCATTGCGTCCGCCGGTGACGCCGTCGTCGTCCTCGAAAACACTCGCTTCGAGCCCGGAGAGAAGGCCAACGATCCCGAGTTCAGTCGGGCACTAGCCGACCTCGCCGACGTCTTCGTACACGATGCGTTCGGCTCGGCGCACCGGGCGCATGCCTCGACCGAGGGCGTCGTGAAGCTGCTGCCGTCGGCGGCGGGGCGCCTCATGGAGGCTGAGGTCACGGCACTCGGCCGTCTGCTTGACGCCCCGGAGAAGCCCTTTGTCGTGGTTCTCGGCGGAGCCAAATTGTCAGACAAGCTCGCCGTGATGAAGAACCTATTGCCGCGGGTCGACCTGATGCTCGTTGGTGGTGGAATGTGCTTCACCTTGCTCAAGGCGGGTGGGTACGAGATCGGCAAGTCTCTGCTCGAAGAGGACATGCTCGGTGAGCTCGGAGATCTCCTCGACTCGGAGCACGGTGGCAAGGCGATACTCCCTGACGACATCGTTGCCGCCGAAAGCTTCGCTCCCGACGCTCCGCACGAGATCGTGTCGGCGAAGGCGATTCCCGACAGCACCATCGGGCTCGACATCGGCCCGCAGACTGTGAAGCGTTTTGGCGGAGTCATCGAGGCGAGCCGATCGATCTTCTGGAACGGCCCTATGGGCGTGTTCGAGTGGGAGGCGTTCCGGTCCGGTACCGCCGGAGTTGCTGCGGCGATGGCCAACTCGGAAGGATTCACAGTCGTCGGCGGTGGAGACAGTGTGGCCGCGATGCGGCTGCTTGGCCGGGAGAACGACATCAGCCACATTTCGAGCGGGGGAGGGGCCGGCCTCGAGTTTCTCGAGGGCAAAGTGTTACCCGGAATCGCCGCGCTAGAGAGCTAAGGAGACCCATGCGCAAAGATCTCATCGCAGGCAATTGGAAGATGAATGCAACCCACCTTGATGCGATCCAGATGGTGCAGAAGCTTTCCTATCGCCTCAACGACTCGGATTTCGATCGAGTGGAAGTTGTGGTGTGCCCTCCGTACACGGCGCTGCGGTCCGCCCAGACGGTTATCGAAACCGACCACCTTCGTATCAAACTCGGCGCCCAGAACTGCCACTACGCCGACTCGGGCGCGTTTACCGGTGCGATTTCACCTGGAATGCTGGCGAAGCTCTCCGTGCGCTATGTGATAGTCGGCCACTCCGAGCGCCGCCATGTTTTCGGGGAAACCGACGCCGACATCAATCGGAAGGTCAAGGCCGTCTACGAGGCCGGGATGATCCCGATCTTTGCCGTCGGCGAACTCGAGGCGGAGCGCGATGCCGGCCGGACCGAGGAGCGAGTGCGTAGTCAGTTTGCGGCCGGAACCTCTGGTTTGACGCAGGAACAGGTCAACTCATTGGTCGTTGCTTATGAACCAGTGTGGGCTATCGGTACAGGAAATACTGCGACCCCCGATGACGCTGGTGCGGTGTGCACTTTCATCCGCGAATTGGCTGCAGACAGCTACGGCGACGCAGCCGACCACATGCGAATTCTCTATGGGGGATCGGTGAATCCGGGGAATGTCGCCGCGATCATGGCGAAGGCCGACATCGACGGCGCTCTTGTCGGCGGTGCCAGTTTGGACCCAGATACGTTCGCTTCCGTCGTCAGATACTGGGTGTGAATCTGGCCCACTGCGCGTTACTATGCGAACGCGTTCTGGGCGGATGAAAAGGGCGGCAGGAAATGGGCTGGGAGCCCTATCACGTACTGATGGAGTTCGAGGTAGGTCGGCGCATCGGTTGGGAGTTCGAACCCGGCGCGCTGCGTGAGCACCTCGACTCGGTTTGCGATGAACTGGAAGCGCGTGAAGACACCGTGGAGTTTCGGGTTGGTTGTGATCTGATCACCGAGCGAGTCGAACTCGATCTCGTCGTGCTCGGCAAGAATCCACAGGATGCACTGAACCGAGCTCGGGCCGATCTGGGGGCCGCCATTCGCCAGGCAGGCGCCAAACACGAGGGTTTGCTGGAGTGGACCGACGAAGCCAAGGTCCGTCCCCACGCCAATGCATGGTCAGGCCTTCGCACCCCGCAATGGACCCGCCGCAAGGTGGAGATCAAAGTCTGAAACGCTTCGCGTTTCAGATCGTTATCCGGTATCCGGTATCCAGACTGCCGTGCTTGCGCCGCGCCCAACCTGGAACCGGGGAGGTCGGCCTCGTTGACCAACCTGTGAGTTGTTGACACGGTTGATCGCTGTTCAGGGCAGTCCGGCTAACGGCTACTGGCTACCGGCTACCACTCTCTTTACATCCTCCACCGTCTCTTGAACCGCGTCTCACACTCCTCGAACCGGATGGCCGGAGCCTGTCGTTGGGTTTCGGTCTATCTGAAGGAGGAACCGTGAAGTTCAAGCGGACCAGCACTGTGCTGGCGTTGGCTGCCGTCGCATTGATGGCGATCACGCCTATCGCCGGCGCACAGGAAACGGACGGCGGCCCCGACGTCGCCGGCAAAGGATGGCTCAAGGCGCGGGGAACCGGCAATGCCGCCATCGACATGAGCGGCAAGATCCGCGTCTACATCGAAGGCGACGTTGCAATTACCAGTCTCGGCGATCGCTTTCGTGTGAAGCTGCGCACCGATCGCGCTCAGGACTACGTCACAGAGTCGGTTGGGCCCGATGTCGTGCTGAATGACTTCACCGGCTGGCTCGTCGTGACCGGCAGTCACTTTGTGATCGACATGGAAGGCTCGATGAAGTTCAAGGCAATTGGCAAGGGCGCTGCCTACCTCGAAGGGAACGGCCTATACAAGACAAGGCGCGGCCTTGTGCGGCCCTGGGACCCGGCAGGCGTCGCGGCTCGAATCCACCCGGCATAGCAACGTAGACCACCTGCATCGAAGCGGCCGCCTCGCCAGGCGGCCGCTTCGTGCTGACGGCTCGCGACGGATCGAGCGTTGCCGTCCGGCAGATAGCTGAAGGGCAGGTGCAGCATTACAGTTCCTATCAGGAGGCGCATGCGAAGAGTTGTTGTCACCCTGGCGCTGTTGGCTCTGGTAGTCACCGCGTGCGCTGGTGCGGACCCGGGCGGCTCGCTCGCGCCCGTGACATTCGGGCCAACTTCGACGACGCTCGATCCAACAACGACCCTTTCAGGTTCCACGACATCGACAACACCTTTCACACCACCATCGACTAGCTTCCTCGGGCCGACCGTCACATACGACCCGGCTGTGCCGCGCTACGGGGGAGAGGTGGTTGTGGGCGACGACCAAATGCCGCCAACTCTCAATCCGTACGCTCCGGGTGGTGACAACTTCATCGTCTCGCTGGTTGGCCAGGCGCATTTGGCTAGCGCCTTCGATGTTGATCCGGAATCGCTGCAACTCATTCCTGATGTGGTTCGCGAGGTGCCGACGATCGCTAACGGCGGCGTCTCGTTGAATCCAGAAGGCACGATGGATGTGACTTGGCGGCTGGATCCGGCGGCGGAATGGGCGGACGGCTTTGCTATATCGGGCGCAGATCTGGAGTTCACGCTCGAGTTTCAGCGGGCCAGCCTGGACTGTGCCGGACGCGAGTTCGTATCGGAGCCACCCCCGGCGGCGGAGGTGATCGAAGTTGGGGAGGAACACCTCACTCTCCGGTTCACGACACCCACGCTGGAATACGAGACTCTCTTGAACTGGATCGTGCCTCGCCACATCGTCGAGTTCTCCGACTACTGCGACGGCTGGAACACCTCGATGTGGACCGCTGGTGGGCCGTTCTCGATTGTCGAGTGGGACCGGGCGGAGCCGTCCATCACCCTCACGCGCAATGACAACTACTGGAAACGGGACGACTCAGGCAATCAACTGCCATATCTAGATGCCGTGAAGTTCGTTTTCAAGCCGGAAACTGACCGGCTGGTTCGAGGCTTCACCACGCGTGAGCTCGACGTGATCAACCCACCGCCTTTTGTGGGTTTGCCGGACTCTCTCCCGATCGACGCGTGGCGAGACTCCGGCGCCGTGGTGGAGATCGTGCGGGGGCCGATTTGGGAGCACATCAACTTTCAATTCGGTCCCAACAACCGCAACGCTGAGTCTCTAAACGGCATCCTCGAGTTCCGCCAGGCTCTGGCTCATGGCATCGATCGGCGCGCGTTGCTCGACGATGCAGGCTACGGCCACCTCGCTGTGGCTCAGGACTTTCTCGGCACGTTCAATAGCGCAGCGACCAACAGCCCGTGGACGCGTTACGAGCCGGACAAGGACAAGGCGCGCGAGTTGCTGGCTGCTGCCTGTGCCCGGATTGGTCGCGACTGTGCGGCGAATCCGCCACGCGTCATCTACTCGACGACGTCGAACGCCGACTTTCGGCCTCGCATCGCCGACCAACTCGCGCTGCAACTGTCCGAAGTCGGCATTGAAGTAGAGCTGCAGCTCGAGGACTCACAGCTCTTCTTCGGTGACACGCTTGAACAGGGTCGCTGGGACGTCGGCAACTGGGCATGGGTTGGCTCTGCCGGCATGGCCGCCCTCATCTCCATATTCGATCGTTTTGCACCCGGCGAGGCGCCGCCCGACGGTTCGAATCTCTACAACTGGGGTAACCCGGGATCATCGGTAGAGGGAGACGAGGCGGTGGCCCAATTCGGTGATCTCCTGACGCGCCTCAGAAGCACTGTCGACGCTGCCGAGGCGCTGAGCTTGGCGAGGCAGTTGGAGCAGATCCTCGCCGATCAAGTAGTGATCATTCCGTTGAACAGCCGAATCGCGGTGGGAGCGGTGTGGGCCGACGAGATTCAGGGTTTCCGAATGAACCCGTCGCAGTCTGGCCACACTTGGAACATCGAGCGCTGGTACCGCGTCGGCGAGTAGCTCGATCGCTGCCGACTATTCGGGGAGCGGCCGGTACGATTCCCAATTCGGGGTCGGGTGATCAACGCCATGGATGTCATCTTCATCGTCGCTGCCTTCTTGCTCGGCTTTGCCGCCACGCTCGTTCGGCTGCCTCCGCTCGTCGGCTACCTGGTTGCCGGCTTCACGCTCCACGCCTTGGGCTACGAGTCGAGTGAGGCCATCGATGCCGTAGCGGACCTGGGAGTCCTACTTCTCCTATTCGGGATCGGGTTGAAGCTGAAGTTGAAGACCCTCGGTCGACCCGCAGTATGGGCCGGAGCGTCGATCCACATGCTCACGACAATCGTCGTCATCGGATCGTTTCTGCTCCTGCTCGGCTCACTCGGATTGCCGCTGGCGTCCGACCTCAGCTTTGGCCAGGCCGCGCTGTTGGGTTTTGCGTTTTCCTTCTCGAGCACCGTCTTCGCGGTGAAGGCACTCGAGGAACGCAACGAAGCAGCTTCGTTGGCGGGTCGCATCGCCATCGGCATCCTGATCGTCCAAGACATATTTGCCGTCGCGTTCTTGACCTTCGCCGTCGATGCGCCTCCGTCTTGGTGGGCGATACCTGTGGTGGCGGCCGTGGTTGCCGCACGCCCGGTTTACGCATGGCTTCTGAGTCGTGCCGGCCACGGGGAGCTCTTGATCTTGCTCGGACTTTGCCTCGCCATCGGAGTCGGTGCCGAGACCTTTGACCTCGTTGGACTGAAGCCCGACCTCGGCGCGTTGGTCGTCGGCCTGATGCTCGCCAACCATCATCGGGCGACCGAGTTGGCAGACAAGTTGCTCGGTTTCAAGGACATCTTGCTGATCGGCTTCTTCCTTTCAATCGGCCTTGGGGGAGCTCCGGGAGCGGTCGAGCTCGGACTTGCGGGAATCGCCCTTCTCGTGATTCCGCTCAAGGCCCTCGGGTTCATAGCTGTGCTGACGAGATTCCGATTGCGCGCTCGAACGTCTTGGCACGCGTCCGTGACGCTGGCCAACTTCAGCGAGTTCGGCCTGATTGTTGCGGCAGTCGCGATCGAGCGAGGCCTCATCGACCAATCGTGGGCCGCGACGATTGCAATCGCGATCGCAATCTCCTTTGCGCTGGCCGCGCCGCTCAACACCACTCGATACGTCCTTTACACCATGCTCGCAGAGCGACTTCTCGAGCTGGAGCGTTCTCCCGTTGATCCAGACGATGCTCTGATTGATCCGGCAGGGGCACAGATACTCGTTTTCGGAATGGGCCGCATCGGCACGGGGGCCTACGACGAACTGGTGCGTCGTCGCGGTCAGGTGGTGCTCGGTCTCGATCGCCAGGATGATGCCGTGGCCGCCAATGCCGCAGCAGGCAGGCGGGTGGTGCGCGGCGATGCGCTCGACAATGAATTCTGGGATCGGCTGAGCCTGGACAACCGGGTCGAACTTGTCGTGCTGGCGACGAACGACCACAGAGCCAACCTCGAAGCCGTCCGCCGCATCAAAGGCTACGTGCCCGAGGCGCGAATCGCTGCGGCCGCGCTGTATCCAGACGAACGTCGAAGTCTGGCTGAAGCCGGAGTCGATACCGCACGTAATCTCTACGAGGAGGCCGGCCAGGGTCTCGCCGACGATGCCTGTGACCTCCTCGACCTCATCGACCGCACCCGCCGCTCCGGCCCATCTTCGGCAGGGACCTGACCCATCTTGTCGTCGATATCGCTGCCGGCTGCAGTCCGCTGGCCGCGACGACGGTCGGCCAGAGTGCTGATACCCTCCCCGCCATGCCAGAACTCATCCTCCTTCGCCACGGCCAGAGCACTTGGAACCTCGAAAACCTCTTCACCGGTTGGACAGACGTTCCATTGACCGAGAAGGGCGAAGCCGAAGCGCGTGCTGCCGGGCAGCTCCTGATGGATGAGGACTTGCTTCCCGACGTCGCCCATTCTTCGCTGCTGCGGCGGGCCATCGACACTCTCAACATCACGCTTGCCGTATGTAATCGGGGGTGGATCCCGGTGACGCGGCATTGGCGTCTCAATGAGCGGCACTATGGGGCACTCCAGGGCCTCGACAAGAAGGCCACCGCCGCCGAGCACGGCGACGACCAGGTCCATATTTGGCGGCGCAGCTACAACACTCCGCCTCCTGCCCTAGATCTGGCAGATGAGCGTCATCCCGTTCACGATGCGCGGTACGCGGACCTGCCAAGTGAGATGTTGCCTGCCACCGAGTGTCTCGAGGACGTCGTCGAGCGGATGCTGCCATATTGGTATGACGCGATCGTCCCCCAGCTGATGGAAGGCAAGCGCGTCATCGTGGGCGCCCACGGCAACAGCTTGCGAGCTCTGGTCAAACACCTCGATGGAATCTCTGACGAGGCCATTCCTTCGTTGAACATTCCAACCGGAATCCCGCTTGTGTACGAGCTCGACGCCGACGTCAAAAAAGTCAGCAGCCGCTACCTCGGTGATCCCGAGGCGGCTGCGGCCGCAGCCGCCGCCGTTGCCGCCCAAGCGAAATCGGGCAGTTAGTACGTCGATCGCACGGCTGGTCGTGGATCCGGATACTGGATACCGGATACGCGATACCCGCCATCCGCAAGGGAATCGGCTCGACTCTCCTATATTTTGCCAATCAATGACTTGCGTAGGGCAGTTACACGCTCCATACTTCCTGGAGCTAACCGCTGATGATTTCAGCGGATTGCGTGTGAAAGGGACTCCCTTGCTAGCTGGGATCGTTGTAGCAATTCACGCTCTCATCTCCCTACTCCTCATCGTTTTGATCTTGCTTCACGCGGGTCGTGGCGGAGGAGTCTCCGACATGTTCGGAGGCGGGATGAACAGCGGGAACTTTGGTGGATCAACTGTGGTCGAGAAGAACCTCGATCGCATCACTGTTGCTGCCGGGATTCTGTTTGCCATCACCACCGTCGCTTTGACGCTGGTTTGGCGATAGGGCGTTCTCCAATCGGAGTTCGTTCGACAACCTGGTTCGGGAACCGAGGCATTAAATAAGGAGGCAAACCTTGAATCGACTGTGGCATCGCCGCCCAGTGGTGTTTGGTGCGCTGCTTCTTGCGTTCGCAATGATCGCCGCTGCTTGCGGTGACTCGACCGACACAACGACAGCAGCTCCAGGCACGACAGCGGCACCCACCACGGCGGCTCCTGATACCACTGCGGCGGCAACAACTGCTGCGCCAACCACCACGGAAGCCCCTGGCAAGCCGTACGGTGGCGAGGTGATCGTGGCTGATGACCAGGAGCCCCCGACTTTGAACTCGTTCGTACCTGGCGGTGACAACTTCATCGTCTCGATCATCGGTCAGAGCTATTTCTCCGGTGTTCAGGAAATCAATGGGTTCACACTGGAGCTCGAGCCAGAGCTCGTAACCGAGCTGCCTACCGTTGCTAACGGTGGCGTCACGGTCAACGACGACGGCACCATGACGGTTCGTTACACGATCCGTGACGAGGCGGTCTGGTCAGACGGAACTCCGGTTACGGGTGGCGACTTCCAGTACACGCTGGAGACCATCCTCAACCCAGATCTCCCGATCAACCGGGCAATCTATGAAGACATCGTCGACTGGAACTCCAGTGACAAGACGTTCGAGTACACGCTGTCGGCACCGACTGCCCAGTTCGACCTACTTTTCGGAACGATCATTCCGAAGCACGCGGTTGAGGGCTCAGACTTCGCCAGCGACTGGAACGACACGATGTGGCCATCAGCTGGCCCGTTCGTCTTCGACCAGTGGCAGAAGGGCGAGTTCGTTCGAGTTGTCCGCAATGACAACTACTGGAAGACCGACGCCGAGACCGGGCAGCAGCTGCCTTATCTCGACAGTGTGATCTTCCGCTTCATTCCCGAGACTGAGTCGATCATCAACGCCTTCCGGGCGCGCGAGATTGACATCATTCAGCCGCCGCCGGCGACTGAGACGATCGAAACTCTGCAGGCTCTCGAGCCTGAGGGAGCAGTCGTCGAGGTGCTGTCTGGCCCGGTGTGGGAGCACTTGAACTTCCAGTTCGGTGACAATCGCCTGAATCGGAACGCGAACTCGTCGAACGACAATCTGAACTATCGCAAGGCTGTTGCCCACGCGATCGACAAGGACCTGATCGTTGACGAGATTCTGGCCGGACAGGTCGAGCCGCTCGACTCCTTCGTGGAGGCGTTCAGCCCGACATTGTCGCTGCTGGCTTGGAACCAATATGACTACAACCCTGAAGGCGCCATGCAGTTTGTGGAGGCCGCTAAGGCCGACACCGGCAAGGATGTCATCTCGACTGTCTTCTCGACCACGTCCAACAACGACGCGCGTGTGAAGCTGTCCGAGCTCTTTGTGGACATGTTCACTGCGGTCGGCATCGAGTATGAGAACCAGCTCGAGGACTCGCAGATCTTCTTCGGCGAGACTCTCGACTTCGGTGGTTGGGACCTCGGTGAGTGGGCCTGGGTCGGCTCGCCGGGCCTCGCCGGCTTGATCAGCATCTTCGATGTGTTCGATCCAGAGGCTCCGCCGCCTGGCGGCTCCAACTACTACCGCTGGGGTACCCCAGAGGTGACCGGTGAAGAGGTCGAAGGGTTCAACCAGGGCGCTTCGTCTGTAGTTGACGAGAACACGGCTCGGTTTGCTGAGATCCGTGACCTTCTCAACGAGTCGGTAGACGAGGACGTTCTCGTTCCCCTGATCCAGGAGGCAGAGAAGATCCTGGCCGACCAAGTGGTAATCGTTCCGTTGTATGCCCGTCTTGTGACGGCTGCGGTGTGGGGCGACGAGGTGGGTGGCTTCAAGCACAACCCAACTCAAGCATCACACACTTGGAACATGGAAGGCTGGTACCGCGTCGATCTCTAAAGAGCTCGATGTAGTCCGATAACTATCGAAGCGGGGCCCCTACGACGGGGCCCCGCTTCTTCTTTGCAGAGGTATGAGGTATCAGGCGATACCGGATACCGGCAAGGAAAAACCCCCGACGGCTGAAGGATCGCTGGGCTATTGTGTCTGCAGCAACAAACGAGCCGGAGGCAAGCTCATGTTGGCTTACATCATTAGGCGACTTGTTTACGGGCTGGTGACGCTTTTAGCGCTCAGCCTTGTGGTTTTTCTGCTGATCCAGGCTTCGGGAGGCGGTCCGCTGGATCGACTCAAGCTCAATCCCCGTATGCAGGGAGTCATTGCGCAGTTGACCGAGCAATGGGGTCTCGACAAACCGGTGATGCAGCAGTACTTCACCTGGCTCAAGAACTTCGTCACACCGCAAGATGTCGCAGCGGCGGATGGCCTCACCGTCCTGTTCGGCAAGATCGGGTTGCGTAGCATGTTCCCCATCGTGGCAGTGCTCGTGGCCGGCGCCTACACCGCATGGGCCTTCATGGCGAAGATCGCCCGCCCCTGGTGGCGCCCGTTCCGGGCATTCAGCCTCGTCTTTGTCTGGTTCGTTTCCCTGTGGCTGGCCAAGTCACGGCTGGTCTTCTCCCTCAGCTGGGGTGACTCGTTCCGTGGCGATGGTGCTGTGTGGGACAACATCTTTGGGGCCGCCGGGGCGACCTTCCGGCTCGGCATCGCAGCCCTGGTGTTGGCATTGATCATTGGGATACCGCTAGGCATCTACCAGGCGATCAGGCAGTATTCGTTCTTCGATCAGGTGGGCACAACGCTTTCTTTCGTTGCGTTCTCGACGCCGATCTTCATCATTGGAGTCGGGTTCCAACTGTTGCTGGCGCTCTACCTCGAGAAGTGGACGGGCGTGAAACTCTTCTTTGTGACCGGCATGACCGATCCGGGATACAACAGCCTGGGGACCATGGCTCAGCTCGGCGACGTTGTCAGGCACCTTGCGTTACCGGCATTGTCCATTGCCCTGATTTCGATCGCGGCCTACTCACGTTTCCAGCGGGCTTCGATGCTCGAGGTCATGCACAGCGACTACCTGCGCACTGCCAAGGCCAAGGGCCTGCCACGGCGCCGGGTGATCCTCAAGCACGCACTGCGCAATGCGCTGATCCCGATCGTGACACTTGTGTCGCTCGACATCGCAGGCATCATCGGTGGCGCAATCATTACCGAGTCGATCTTCGGTTGGCCCGGAGTGGGCCGGCTCTACATTCAGGCGATCAACGCGGTGGACTACCCGACAATCATGGCTGTGGTCATGTCGATCGGTATTGGCATCGTCGTGATGAACATCGTCGCCGACATCCTGTACGGAGTCCTGGACCCACGCGTCAGGTATGACTGATCTACTCGACCCGCCCGCAGGGGCGGTTCCACCGGACGATGCCGAGGGGATGGCAGTCGAGCCGATAACGCAGTGGGATCTGTTCATTGCACGGCTGCGTCGCCACCGGCTCGCCATGATCTCGGCAGTATTCCTGTTCATCGTGCTCATGATCTCCTTCGTGGCGGCGCCGCTTCTCAAATGCGACAAAGGCGCTACCGAGTGCAGCGCGCCGCAGATCTGGGACTACACAGATGGACTGCGCGACGACAACGGTCGTCTGCTCGTCAATATCGCGCCGCGCGGCGGGCTGCCGTTCGGCACGGACGAAATTGGCC
>JAHEJX010000004.1:0-40505 GCA_024638645.1 Actinomycetes bacterium | reverse complement strand
GTCCGAAGCCGACTTCCACATGGCGTACGGTCTGTACGATCAGGCAGCCGATCTGGTGAAGAAGGCGCTGGCGCGCGGCGGGCTGCCGTTCGGCACGGACGAAATTGGCCGTGACGTGCTCACGCGTGTCATTCACGGCGGGCAGGCGAGCCTCACCGTCGGTCTGGTTACAGGCCTGCTGGTGGCTTCGCTGGGGACGGTGGTCGGCTCGCTCGCGGGCTATTACCCGGGGATCGTCGATCAGGCGCTGATGCGATTTACCGACCTCATTTTGGGATTGCCGCTGCTGCCGGTGGCAATCGTCGTCGGACGACTGTTACCGGAGTTGCCCTTCTTACCGGGCTGGATGAAATCGGGGCCATGGGGCATTGCGTTCCTATTGGGCTTCCTGTTGTGGGGCAGCCTGGCGCGCATCGTGCGAGCCGAGTTCCTGTCGTTACGTGAGAAGGAGTTCGTTGAAGCCGCTCGAGCCGCCGGTGCCAATGACAGGCGGATCATTTTTCGCCATATCCTTCCCAACGCGATGAGCCCGATCATCGTGCAGACGACGCTGATCATCGGCACGGCCATCATCATCGAAGCTGCGCTTTCCTTCCTCGGCTTCGGAGTCCGCCCGCCAACTCCAACTTGGGGTGCCATGGCGGCTTCGGGTGCCGGCGTCGCGGTTCGTGGGTTCTGGTGGGAGCTGGTCTTCTCCGGTGCCGCCCTGGTCTCGACGGTTCTCGCGGTGAACTTCATCGGCGACGGCCTGCGTGACGCTTTGGATCCGACCCAGACGATCGAGCGAAGGTAGGCGCGTGGCCGAGCCACTACTTTCCGTCAAAGACCTTCGCACTTACTTCACCACCGAAGAGGGCGTCGTGCGTGCGGTCGAGGGAGTTTCTTTCGACATGGCAGTCGGCGAGCGGCGTGGAGTGGTGGGGGAGTCCGGTTCCGGCAAGTCGGTGACAGCCATGTCGATCATGCGCCTGATCGAGCCTCCCGCTGGCGAGATCGTCACCGGCACAATCGACTTCCAGGGTGAGAACCTACTGGCACTACCTGAGGATGAGATGCAGGAGGTTCGCGGCGGGAAGATCGCAATGATCTTCCAGGACCCCATGACCTCGCTCAATCCGGTCTACACGGTGGGTGATCAGCTGATCGAAACGATCATGCTCCATCAGAATGTCAACAAGCACGACGCTCGTGAGATCGCAGGAAAGGCTCTCGACGATGTGCAGATTCCTTCGCCATCTCGCGTGCTCGATGACTATCCCCATCAATTCTCCGGAGGTATGCGGCAAAGGGTCATGATTGCGATGGGGCTTTCGTGCAATCCGGACCTACTCATTGCCGACGAGCCCACAACGGCTCTGGACGTGACCACACAAGCTCAGATCATGGATCTGATGTTGAAGCTCGCCGAAGACCGCGGCACGGCCGTGATGCTCATCACTCACGACCTGGGCGTAGTGGCCGGGTTCTGCGACACCGTGCAAGTCATGTACGCCGGTGCCATCGTCGAGCAGGGCACAGCAAAGGACCTGTTCGGCGATCCACAGCATCCGTACACGTGGGGCCTGCTTGGATCGATGACCCGCCTCGACGAGTCACACACCGAACGACTCCACTCGGTTCGGGGTGCTCCGCCTTCGCTGATCAATCCGCCGAGCGGCTGCCGCTTCAACCCGCGCTGTGACTTTGCCCAAGAGCAGTGCCGCAGCAGGTATCCCGCCCTGCGCGAAAGCGGCAACGAGGCCCAATTCGCCGCGTGTCATTTCGCCACAGAGCTCGACTTGAAGTCGATGAGCGTCCGGGGGGAAGTGAGCAACCGATGACCGACATGCTCGAAAACTCATCGGGCTCGGTACCTCACGTCGGCGAGCTGCCGAGTGACGTTTTGATTCGCATCGACGGACTCGTCAAGGAGTTCCCGATCAAGCGGGGCGTCTTCTTCAAGAGGCAGGTCGGCGCTGTCCAAGCGGTGTCAGGCGTCTCCTTTGAGATCAAGGCCGGCGAGACGCTCGGGTTGGTGGGCGAATCAGGATCGGGCAAGTCGACGACGGCTCGCTGCGTGCTGCGTCTCCTCGAACCGACCGCAGGCGCCGTCTATTTCCAGCACACTCGCGATGATTCACGCGAGCTTCCACCGATCGTCGACATTGCAACGGCCGAGAAGGACACCTTGCGGATTCTGCGTGAAGAGATGCAGATCGTCTTCCAGGATCCATTCGCCAGCCTGAACCCTCGCATGACGGTGGCCTCGATCATTGCCGAGCCGCTCATTGTGCACGGGGTCGGCACGGCAGAAGAGCGGCTCTCGAAAGTGAAGGAGCTGCTCAAGACGGTTGGGCTGAGCCCGGAGCACACCAACCGCTACCCGCATGAATTCTCGGGAGGTCAGCGGCAACGCATCGGTGTAGCAAGGGCGCTGGCGCTGAATCCGGCGCTGATCATTCTCGATGAGCCTGTTTCGGCGCTCGACGTGTCGATTCAGGCTCAGGTACTGAACCTGCTCGCCGACCTGCAGGAAGATCTAGGGCTCACATATCTGTTCATCGCTCACGACCTGTCGGTTGTGCGCCACATTTCAGACCGAGTCGCAGTGATGTATCTCGGCAAACTGGTCGAGATCGCCGAACGCGACAACATGTATGAGCGCCCCATGCACCCGTATACCCATGCCCTGTTGTCGGCGGTACCGATTCCGGATCCTGATCTCGAGACCCATCGCAAGCGAATCATTCTCGAAGGCGACATCCCGTCTCCGGCCGATCCGCCGGCCGCGTGCCGCTTCCACACCCGCTGCCCCAAGGCAGTGCCCGGCAAGTGCGACGTAGACGAACCGCCGCTCCTCGAACTGGAGCCGGGCCACTGGGCGGCGTGCCACTTCCCAGAGATCCAAGATCTGTTCTAGCGGCGGCTCTGCCGCTGCGACATCTCGTATCTGGTAGCTCGTATCTCGTACTGCCGTGCGGTCGAAAGAGGTGGCTTTGGGAGGCCGATCTCGCGGCCGGCGGCATGGATTGTTCTGCCCGTTGACGCCTGTCAGGGCAGTCGAGATACCAGATACGAGATACCAGCTACAAGCGCGCCGCCGAAGGCAGCCACGCTTGTATACTCGCCCAGCTTCTCCTGTCGGAGTGGCGGAATTGGTAGACGCGCTAGGTTGAGGGCCTAGTGAGCTTTTAGCTCGTGGAGGTTCGAGTCCTCTCTCCGACACTGCGCCTCGCACTTCAGGCGAGGCGTTCGAGATTTCTGCTCCGCAGAAACTCGGGTTCGGTGGGTAGACGACTTGGTCAGGTTTTGACCACCCCTTGCACAAGGAATAGAGCGACTGGCCGGATCCACCCTCGGTCACGATGACCGCCGATCCTGGTCGTGCACAGATCGCTCACCTCTTCGAGCTCTTCGAGATAAGCCCGAGCATCGTCGAGATGCTCGAGCTCGATCCCAGTGTCGATGAGCTCCGGCAAGAGTTTGGCCCGGTGGAGCCACAACGGGTTGGTTGCGAGCGCATCGAGCAGCAGCTGCTTGGCGGCACCGTCGTCGCCTTGCTTGCGGCGAAGGCGGGCCAACCCTGGCAACGGTGGATAGCCGTGTGAGTGCGGCGGCCGCGTTCTACGACGTTGAGCCTTGCGATTCACGTAACCTCATCGCGGACCGACGACGGCGTGATGAGGGAGGTCTGCGATGGCGAAACACGACAAGCGGATAAATATTCGAAGCGCATTTGTAGGCGGGTTAGTCGCGGCGCTGACGGTGATGGCGCTACCGGCGGTCGCGGCCGAGGTTGCTGCGGCGCTCCAACTCGGACAGTCGAACACGGCCAACGCCAGAACCACATTGAGGGGAGACGTGGGATCGGCGAACCTGCGCATCGTCAACACTCACGCCGACGGGTCTCCGCTGAGCCTTGTCGCTCAGCCGGGTGAACCGCCGCTCAAGGTCAACAGGACGACGAAAGTCAAGAACCTCAACGCGGACCGGGTCGATGGATTGAGCGCCCACCAGCTAATCCGGGTAGCTCACGCGGCTACCGACAGCGTCGATGAAGCCATCTTTGGCGGCGGCTTTGAAGCG
Organism: Actinomycetes bacterium; assembly: GCA_024638645.1. Classification (GTDB taxonomy): domain Bacteria; phylum Actinomycetota; class Acidimicrobiia; order Spongiisociales; family UBA5794; genus JAHEJX01. Next base: position 36,440 of record JAHEJX010000004.1, on the reverse strand, counting down.
GATGTGTTGACGGTGACTGTGAAAGCACCACGAGATGGCTTCCTCGTCATTGACGCCGCCATCGACGCGTTCGGCACCGCGTTCGACGACTTTGGGTGCCGGCTCGCCGTCGATGACACCTACGTAACCGGGACCCTCATCGGGTCGAGAGTTCATTCGGCCGGCGGGGACCACACCATCAACAGCGAAGAGAACTGCTCACCGACCGGTGTCCAGCAGGTCACCGCGGGGACCCACACCGTTGCCTTCCAGATTGTCGGCAGGAACACCGTGAACTTCTCCCGTGCGTCGTTGTGGGCAATGTATGTGCCCTTCGACGGAGAAGGAATCAGACCCTAGGCGAGACGACCAGGGCGCTGTTTGGGCCGCGCCGACGGTTCGACATGAACCCGCCTGCGGCGGATCATGTCGAGTTTCCGCTGCGCAGAAACTCGTGGGAACGGCTTCTCCGACTCGACCTCGTCGAACGTGTATACAAAACGTACACAGCATGGTGCGTTGACGGTATGAGCATTCCCGTCACTGCGCGACTCGATGAGTCCGTGGTTGAGGCGCTCGATCGCGCCGATCGCCGGCTCGATGCGAACACGACGTGGCGGATTTCGAGTTTGCTGCGCAAACTCGCTAGAAGCGGTACCCGCCAAGCGCGGGTCAGACGTTGGCGATATACGGATATGCGTCGGGAATCATTCCGGGGCGGCATTGGTCACGAATCCAATCCATCAATCCTCGGTATGAATCGTGATATGCCGCTGCTTCGTAGGCGGCAAGCTTTCTCATGTCCTCGGCGCTGTTTGTTGCCGGCCACCCGGTTTCGGCCACCTGGTTCTGATGGATGTTCTCGTGACGGTGGATGGCATCCACGATCGGCTCCGGAAGAGATTCGAGCGCCTCCTCGTTGAAACTGTGTTGGCCGTGTTCATCGACCCAGCCCAGAGCGCCGCCCCCCGCGTACTCGTCGCATTTCTCCAGGAAACGCCGGCGAATGTCGAAGGCTGGTATCTCATCGTTCGCACGGTTCAGACCCTCTCTGACCAGCGTCGTCTGGCGATCCTCTAGGGCGGCTTTGAACTCGTCCCATGTCGAGACCGCCATTAGTCCGTCCGCGTCCGGCGTAGTGAGCGACGATACGTATGCTTCGTCGCCGAAGGCTCGTTCGGCGGCTGCCCATTCGAGTGCCCAACGTGCGATCTGAACGCAGTCGCAGTCCTTTTCGGTGGACTCGGTGGAAGCAATATCACCTAGGTGCGTCAGCTCCCGCCGATTCTCGAGAATGACTGTTTCGCCGCGTTTTAGAACCTGGCGAAATTCCATGTGTTTGGGGTCAGCCACGTGGAGCTCGAGAAGCATGGCGCCGTCGTCGCCCATCGAGACCTCGGTTTTGTAGAGGCCACACTTATCGAGATCGAATGCCCAGTCGCCCATCGTCACTCGGAGTCCGCACTCCTCCACGGCCACCCGTCCGGCGCCGGCATTGAGCACTCCGTCTCGTTTCTTCCAAACGGACCGGATCCAGGGGCCGAGGAAAGGGACAGACTCGAGGAAGCTGACCTGCGGGTCGACGACCGTGGAGAGGTCTCCGTGCGCGCTCTCCCACATGCCAGATCGGGGGACGGAAGGGTGCATGGATACCTCCGGAGGCACTGGTGCGGAGATGTTAGACCACGCGCCAGCGCGATGATCTCAACCGCCGCATCGATCTGACAATGCCTGAGCCGACAATTGACGGGCTGATCGAGCCAGTAAGCCGGCCGACTGACTCGATCATTTCGAGCCGGCTCGCAGGCTCTCTTGGCCGAGACCATGAGTTGGCGTGGGCGAGCGCCCGCCGGTGCTCAGTGGCCTGTCCATATTTCGGTCGATTGCCGCGTTTGGTAGCGCCGTGCTTCGTAGAATCGCAGCCGCGGCCGAACCCATATTGAGAGGTGGCATGGAACCCGCAGTACAGGAAGGCGACAATCTTCACATCATGACGCGCCGGGCCTTCGCCGGAGACGTGCGGCGTCACTTTGTCGGAACGGTTGAAGCCGGAGAAGGTTCTTTGGTTCGCGCCAGAGGCTACGTCTTCGTGCACAATGAAGGTACAGGGGAATTCGAGCGTCGCGAGACGCCTCGGGTGAGGATCTTTGGGCTCACCGACGCCATGCAAATCGTCAACGTCCTGCCCCGCGAGCTCGACGTTGCGTCGACCCACTACGCCGTGGCGCGGGGGCGTCTCGTATTCACCGATGGCGGCGCATTCGAGCTTGACATCAACGAGCTCGGGCCTCTCACGTAAGAGCAGCCCGAGAGGCGCTCGAGCAAGGCCTATCCATCGGAAGTTCCTTGTTGCGCTGGCGGTAAGTACCGAGCCAGAAGCGGTCGTAATTCGACGTGCCCCTCGCAGCGGAGCTAGCCGTCTGTTCCGAAGTAGTGTTGCGCCTCCAACCACACGGCTTTGCCGATCTGAGCACCCAGCATGCGTCCTGCGAAGTCGTCGGCGCGGACATGGATGCCTCCGTAGAGGCGAGACAGGCCCGCCTGGTCGGCTGCATCGCGGTAAGTAGCCCATTGCAGGACAATGTCCTCGTCGGGTCCCCGCTCGAACTCGTACGAACCGGCCTCGATCGTCCACTCGCCGAGGCCGCCTGGGAAATACTCGTCGCCGGTGAATGCGGTCATGACCTCAGCGGCGGCTCTGCTGAACACGCTGTGTCCTGACACGTACGCCGCGAACGACGGAGTTACGAAGGTCGGTAGTTGATACGGCACCCAGTCCACGGCAAGGATCCAGGCCACGCCGCCGACTTCGCGCTCGCGGTCTTCAGGGACTCCCCTCCACGCCTTTACTGCAATCTCGCCTTCGTTGCCGGCGAGATGGGCATGCCGTCCACCGGATGCTGTTGTCTCGGTTGTGATCACTTCAACCAGGCCCGATTCGAGCAGCAGGCCCTTCTGATGGAAAGACGGTTGGTTTGGGTCGGTGGATTGTCCAATTCCGCCCATGTACCGAATCATCGAAATAGGTCGGCTGTAGTCGTAATGGCCCTTGCTGCCCCATGCTGCAACGGCACCGTCGTGAGCGGCCGCGTTGAGAGCCAGGTAGAGCTTCACATCCCACTCGAGTCGGTCGACAGCTTGGTTCGAGCCGCCGATGCGTAGATCGGGATCGAGCGAGTCTGAGACTGTATTGGCCAGCGTGTTCCAGTGGCCCGGCGGCGTCTCCGAGTCTGGCCCGTCAGCCCAGAACTCTGCGACGGCTCGGCCGAAGTCTCCGTGATTCACAACGTTGGATCGGTAGGGAGCGCCCGTTGCGGGATTCACTGCACGGCCTGATCCGGCATTGGTTCCGAGGGGGTTGTTGCCTAACGCTGCCGGCGAGATATCGATCGTGTGGTCTGCGGCTGGATCGAGAAGGCTGCTGTAGCGGATTACTTCTAGTGCCGATGTCTTGAAGGCGTTGTCGGTTGCGGCGTCGCCGAGGTAGGGCGGGGGCCCGGGGTCTATGGGCAGGCCCTCAGCGCCGGGCACGGGTAACGCAAACGAGTCCACCGACCCCCAGTGAGGATCGATGAACTCCTGGACGCCGTTCTCCACTGCGATCCCATTCTGCGAGATCATCTGCCCGATCTGTAGCGGCTGCCAGCGGTTGGGATCCGACATGGCGGTGCCCGAGGAGGCGACCACGAGAGGCTGATTGACGGCGACGTATTCCGCGGCATAGCCGTTCGCCTCGTTCGATCCGTCTTGCAGCGCCGTAGCAAGGATTGTGGCTGCAATCCGGTTGCCGAGCGCGGCCGGGCTGTCGCCCTCGGTCGTATCGACATTGCGTGGATAGCACAGCTCTTCCATGAGTCCGTCCATTGCCGGGAGGCTGTATATGCCGCCGATCGAATCCTCGTAGCGGGCCTCGAGCACCCTATAGGCGGCGTAGCTGATCGCCTCGGCGCGTGCCGCGGCCACATCGTCGGCAGATCGTTTGTCAGTGACAAACAGCCCGGTGGCGTCCTCGTCGTAAGCGGCCCACGCATCCCACATGGCGGCAGAGGTGTGGAACAGATTGCGGGAGTGAACTGTCGGGGCAGGCAGATCGTCACGAATCGCTTCGAGGAGCACTTCGTTCCATCTGCGAGCCACCGAATGGCCCGCCGCGGCGGCCTCGGGAACGCAGTCTTCAGTCGTGCCCGACTCACTTGGAGTGCACGCTGCCATCAGGACACTGGCTGCGATTACCGCCACAAGGCTGCCCCGGCACCGTCGCGGATGGTTCCTTGGTGAAATCACGACTCAGACGATACGGACGAATCAGTGCAATGCGAACTTGGTGGTGGCGGTCACATCCGCTCTGCGATCTGCGTCATAACATCGTCCGGATAGACGGGCTCACCGGCCACCGCGCGGCGAATCTCATACGTTTGTGATTCCACGAATGCCCGATCCACGACGTCGCCGTGACCGGGGACCACGGGCCCGCCACAGAGTGGAGTCATCCGTTCGAGTGTCTCGATCCACTCCAGAGGGAACGAATCGCCAAACGATGGCGGAGCGCCGACCTCGATGAGATCGCCTGCAAACAGAGTGTCGTCCACAGTGATGACGATGTCCGAGTCGGTGTGGGCCCGTCCCAGGTAGGTCATGTCGATCTGCCGGTCGCCGAGCATCAGCGACATCAACTTGTCGAAAGTGATCGTCGGAGCTGCGATCTCGACCTCGCCTATGAGTTGGGCCGTCTCCGGCTCGAGCCAATCGGCCGTTGCCAATTCGTCCCGCATCGCTATCCCGCGAGAAACCAACGCCTGGCGAGTCTTCATGTGGCCGACGATGACGCTGGCTGTGAACTGGTCATTCCCGAAGCTGTGGTCCCAGTGGTAATGCGTGTTGATGAGGTAGATCGGCGCCCTGGCGTCGAGCGAACGCAAGTCGTTAAGCAACTCGCGGGCATGCACCCGATGGGAACGACTGTCAATGACCACCAACCCTTCCCCGGTGAGGATCGCCCCGATGGTCTGGTCGAGGGGCGCGTAGCGAATGCAGAAGATGTCCGTGCCCACTTCGATCCAAGACATCCGGGCACGGTACACAGCCCGCTACCAGTGGCGGCGGCTCCGGCTCGATAGCATGATCGACGGCGCGAGGGGAAGCAATGACCGACTCATCACACGATCGGGGGCAACGGACAGCCGATTCGGCGATGACACGCCGCGACGAGCTCGGTATGGCCAATTGGGACCTGGCCGTCCTAGCCGCCACCGTCTTCCTGGCAATCGTCATGCCGGTCGAGGCCGTGTTCGCGAACCTCGACGCAGCCTGGCTGATTGCGGCTTCTGCCGTGGTCAGCGGATTGCTGGCAACAGATATCCGGCGCCGGATGCGCAGCGAACCGGACTACGTGAATCGTTGGTTCACGGTGGATCTGCTGGCAGCGATCCCTTTCGATCTGCTGGCGGAACTCCCCGGTGTCGAATCGGGCCCGGCCGCTCCCTGGCTCCGCTACCTCGCTCTGTTGCGGGTGATGCGGATTGCCAGAGTGTTCGTCCTGCAAAGGGAGTGGCGGCTGCGTACCTCCTTCAACCCTGCGGTTTTGCGCCTTGGATTCTTCGCCTTCTGGATTGCCCTACTGGCGCACTGGATCGCGTGTGGCTGGATCGCCATCGACGGATTCGAATCAGGGCCGGCCGATCTGCCTCCGTACCAGTCGGCGCTGTACTGGACGATTACAACCCTTACGACCGTCGGTTATGGGGACATCGTCCCTAGCGGACAAGGCCAGACTGCATACACGATGGTGACTATGGCACTCGGAGCTGCCATGTATGGATACATCATCGGCAATGTCGCCAGCCTTCTCGCCAATATCGATGTCGTGCGTGCCAGACACCTGGGGCGCATCGAGACGATCAACAACTTCATGCGAGACCGGGCGGTGCCGCGCGATCTCCAGGCCCGGGTACGGGACTACTACAACTACCGGTGGGAGAGTCGCATGAGCCAGCAGTCCGAAATGCTGGCCGACCTGCCGAAACCCTTGCGAGTCGACATTGCGCTTCACCTCAATCGCAACATCCTGCGTAAGGTTCCAATCTTCGAAAGCGCAAGCGAGGACTTCCTTCGCCAGCTCGTCTTGCAGCTCGAACCGATGGTGTTCGTGCCCGGTCAGGCGCTCATGCGGCGAGGAGAGGTCGGACGCGAGCTCTTCTTCATCAACAAAGGCAATGTCGAGGTGCTCGGGTCGGACGATGTCGCAGCCATCGCCATTCTCTCTGACGGAGACTTCGTCGGCGAGATGGCTCTTCTCGACAGCCTTCCCAGAGCCAACACCGTGCGCGCTCTCGACTACTGCAACGTATACGCCCTCGATCGAAGCGCATTTGAGCATGCGCTTGCAGAGTTCCCTGAGATCGCGGCTGAAATCCAGGTGATTGCTGATCGGCGGCGCGCAGAGTCCGCGCCTGATGACTGAACCACAGTCCAGGAGGAACCGCCTGGCATCGCGCATCCCGCTGGTCCGCATGGTCGGTGGGTACGAGCGTGGCTTCCTCCAGTACGACGGAGTTGCCGGGCTCGTTCTCGCCACCATGCTCATCCCGCAGGGCATGGCGTACGCAGAACTCACCGGTCTGCCTGCGATTACCGGGATCTACACGACCATCGCCGCGCTCATCGCATATGCCATCTTCGGGCCCAACAGGCGCCTGGTGCTCGGGCCGGATTCATCGTTGGCGCCGGTGATCGCCGTGATCGTACTTCCGCTGGCCGCCGGCGATGTGATGTTGGCCGTGACCCTCGCTTCGGCGCTGAGCATCATTACAGGCATTGTGTGCATCGCGGCCGGATACCTGCGCTTCGGTGTGGTGACTGAGCTGATGTCGAAACCGATCCGCATTGGCTACCTCAACGGCATCGCTGTCGTGGTGTTCATATCGCAGCTACCGAAGGCACTCGGCTACTCCGTGGAAGCAGATACCACGCTGGGAACGTTGATCGAGACGCTCGGCAATGTCACGGCGACAATACCTGCTTCGGTGTACGTTTCCGCAGGCACCGTCATCGTGATTGTCGGTTTGCGGATGGTGAGCCCCATCATTCCCGGCGTCGTTGTCGCCGCGGCCGGTTCCATTCTCATAGTCAGTTGGCTGAACCTGACTGAGACCGGGCTCCAGGTCGTCGGCGACATCCCGGCTGGTCTGGCGCCACTGACGTTTCCGAGCGTAGAACTCAGTGTGATCCCGGCTTTGTTCTCCGGCGCGCTCGCAGTGGCCCTTGTGTCATTTGCCGATACCGGGGCGCTGTCTACGGCGACGGCGCTCAAGTCCGGTGTCCGAGTTGATCCCAACAGCGAGATCAAAGCGCTGGGGACGGCCAACATTCTCTCCGGCATGTTCCAGGGCTTCCCGACGAGCGGTAGCTCATCGCGCACTGCTATAGCGATGGCTGTCGGTTCCCAGACTCAACTGACAGGGCTCATTGCCGCAGGCGGCGTCGTCCTGGTCATGCTCCTGGTACCGGGCGTAGTCGCCGAGATGCCATCGCCGACCCTTGCGGCAATCGTCATTACCGCATCCTTTGCCCTATTCGACTGGAAAGCGACAAGGTGGCTGTTTGGGGCGCGCAAGTCAGAGTTCGTGATGCTGTTGGGGGCGTTCCTCGGCGTTGTCCTGATCGGAATCCTCCAAGGCATCGTCGTCGCCGTGATCTTGAGCCTGGCAAACTTTTTGAGGAAGGCAATACGGCCTCATAGCACGGAGCTCGGGAAGATCGACGGCATCCCCGGCTACCACGATCGAGTGCGCCACCCGGAAGCAGAGCCGGTGCCGGGTGTGCTGATAGTGCGCTTCGACGCCCCACTCTTCTTCGCCAACGCCCCAACTTTCGGGCGACGACTTCAAGAGATGCTTCGTACGGCCGGCCGACCCATCCACTACGTGCTCCTCGTCGGTAATGCAGTCACGGACATCGACACGACGGGAGCGGAGATACTCGGTGACGTGCTGGACGATCTCGAGGGCCGCACCATCGGGTTTGCTTTTGCGGGTCTCAAAGGTCCGGTGAAGGACCGGCTGCGGGCGTACGGTCTGTACGACCGAATCGGACATGCCCATTTCTATCCAAATACGATCAGTGCGATCGCTCACTACATGCGGTCAGTCCCGGACGACGAGGCGCCGGCCAACTGAACTTCCGATCGGCCCTACCCATCCGTCCCGCTGATTGGCAGGCTGAAGGCCGGAAGGTATTCCGCGTAGTGCGCTGCCCTGGAAGGGGCGTGTCGGGATGTTGGACTTCGTTGCGCGACTCGTCGACCGATCCGTCTGGTTTCTCCTCGCAGCTGGGGCGCTGGTAGCCGGCTTGGTTGCTCCCGCCGGTGCCGAAAGCGGCGGCTTTCTTCACGAAGGCCCGGGCGACGTTGTCGAATCTGCGAACACGCTCGATCTCGACTACGTGGGCAAACTCATAGTCGGGACTACTAGCGGCGGCTACAGCTTCGGCTACGCAGTGGCGGTCGATGGGGACAAGATCGTCGTCGGGGCACCGACCGCCGCCGGCAATCACGGCAAGGCCTATATCCTCCACAACTTCTCCAGCACCAGCGACTTCGACACCTTTTCTCTCAACTGTGACCACGACTTCATGACATTCCCCGATGGTGACTGCGGCAGGGCGGTTGCCGTCAGTGGTGAGCGGGCTGTCATCGGTGTGCCGCATTGGCCGAACCAAGGCCTGGACGATCGGGGGGCGGTCTGGGTAGCGCAGCGAGACAACGGTGACACTTGGACTTCGTGGCCACTCCTGCGCGGGTCGGTGCTCGGGGGCTACTTCGGGGAGTCGGTGGCCATCGACGGTGACCATCTGGCGGTCGGCGCGCCTGCCGCAGATCTCAACTCGGCATCGTCTTCTGTGGATACATACGAACCGACCGGCGAACCCGGGGTCGGTCACTGGGCAGTCGAGCAAACGATCGAGCCGCCACCTGGAGACGATCCGAACTTCGCCTGGAACCTCGACATCGACGGCGACACGCTGGCAGTTGGAGCTACCGGTGGGGCATACATCTTCACCGGCTATCCCGGCAGCTACGGCACGCCGCAGGAGCTGGTCTTCGGCGAGTTCGGGCAAATCGATGTCGCCTTGGACGGGGAATGGCTCGTCGTGGGCAACCACGACGAAGGTGGTGCCCCGCCTGGAGCGGCACACGTATACCGCTGGAATGGTGCCAAGTATGTCGAGGAAGAAGTGCTGACGCCGCCGGATGCTTCGACGCATGAGCTGTATGGGTGGTCGGTGGCCATTGACGGCTCGACGATCTTGGTCGGAGACCCGCGGGATCACGGATCAGCCGCGTACTCCGGAGCGGTTCATCGCTATGAGTTCGACGGCAACCGCTGGAACTTCGTCACGACAATGAAGGCTCCCGACTTGGCAGCGGAGGACCAGTTCGGGTGGGACGTCGCGGTCTCAGATGACTGGATCGTCGTTGGTTCGCCGTGGAACGACGCGGGGGGAGACGGGTCCGGAGCGATCTACGTCTACACCCATGACGCAGCTGCACCCCCGAAGGCTATGTGTGACGGGCTCGAGGCCACGATTGTCGGTACAACCGGAAACGACGACCTGTCCGGTACTTCCGGCTTCGACGTCATTGCCGGACTCGGCGGGCACGACATCATCGCCGGCGGCGGTGGTGACGACGTCATTTGCGGCGGAGCGGGTAACGATCTGTTGCTCGGTGGGCCCGGTCTCGACCGCATCTTCGGAGGAGGCGGTAACGACATCCTCGAAGGCAACGCCGGCAACGACCAGCTGTTCGGAGGAGCGGGCAAGGATCGGCTCGTCGGCGCGGTCGGTGCGGACATCATGAAAGGCAATGGCGGCAACGATCGTCTCGTGGGCGGCGGGGGCGGCGACTCGCTGTACGGCGGTCCAGGACCGGACACCATGATCGGTGGACCCGGAGATGATTTCCTCTTTGGCGGCAAGGGCGTCGATACGGTTCTGTACAACGGAGCGGCAGCCGGCGTCATCGTCGATCTCGGCATCGGCATTGTCACGGGTGGCGCGGGAGTCGACATCCTCACCTCGATCGCCAACCTCGTCGGCTCGAAGTACGGAGATGAACTTCATGGGAGTTCGGCTCCGAACACGATAAAGGGGGGTGCGGGACCGGACACCATCTACGGCAGAGCCGGCAATGACCTCCTCAAGGGTGGTCCCGGCAACGATCACGTCTATGGCGGACCGGGTAGAGACAAGTGTTTCGCGGAACATGTGGCTGCCTGCGAATAGGGCGTTGCTTGCGGAGCGCCTCAAGGCGGGGAGCGAGCCGCTTGCACTTAGGCCTTGACCGGGAGTAACCCCTCACTAACGTTCCAATCATGCAATCCGTCAGCTTCACCACAATGGCCGAAGGCACCAAAGAGGAATACGAGTTTCTCGCCGCCAAGGAAGCCCAAGAATTGACCAAGGTTCCCGGCCGCATTCTTGCGATGTTGCGCGCAATGGACGAGGAAACGGGGTACCAGGTGAGTCGCTTAGAGCACTCTCTGCAGTCTGCGACCCGCGCCTACCGCGACGGGCGCGACGAAGACTATGTCGTGAGCTGCCTTGTCCACGACATAGGGGACATGATCTCGCCAGCCAATCACTCGCAGGCGGCGGCGAGCGTCATCCGGCCGTACGTGTCAGCGGATCTGCACTGGATCATCCTGCACCACGGCGTGTTCCAGGAGTACTACTACGCCCATCATTACGGCAAGGACCGCAACAGTCGCGACCGCTACAGGGACCATCCGTTGTACGACGCCACCGTCGAGTTCTGCGAAAGCTACGACCAGAACTGCTTTGACCCGGACTATGACTGGGAGTCGCTCGAATTCTTCGCACCGATGGTCGAGAGGGTCTTCGGTCGTGAGCCAACAGGATTCGTCTAGTCGTGTTGCGTCGTGCTGTTTGGGCTCTGGCGGGTGCGGCGTTGCTTTGCGGCGCGTGCTCGGATGGCCTCACGGGGGCAGGCGCCGACGAACAAGTGCTGACTTCGTTGCCGACCGTCACAACGGACATCGCGACGACATCGTCCTCATCGACGACAACCACAACTACCACAACGACCACTACCACCACGACGACCACTACCACGACGACACTTCCCCCAACGGCTGAGGGTCGCCTCGAGTTGATTGAGGAAGTTTGGGGCGACATTGCTCCCAAATCGGTGGTTGCCTCCGGTGCCGGCCTCTTCTTTGCCCAGAACATGATGTATCGGCACACCATCACCGTCTACGACTCAGTGGGCAATCTCGTAAAGACCATCAGCGACACGGTGAATCTCGCGGACTACGGCATCGACGGATACGAAGGCACCCATCAGGGCTCGCCGGTCGAGGCGGTGTTCACGTCGGACGGGAAGTACGCCTACGTCTCGAACTATCAGATGTATGGAGATGGTTTCAACCGCGCCGGGGGCGACGGCTGCAATCTGGGCGGCTGGGATGAGAGCTTTCTGTACCGCGTCGACACGGCCGACCTCGAGATCGATCAGGTGATACCTGTGGGGGCCGTTCCCAAGTTCCTGGCGATCACACCTGACGACACATATGTGCTTGTAACCAACTGGTGCACTTTCGACATGAGCGTTGTGGCCACAGCAACCGGAGAAGAGGTGACCCGGGTCGACCTAGGCCGTCACCCCCGGGGGATCGCAGTCACCAGGGACGGGTCGAAGGCCTATGCCTCGGTGATGGGTGGCAGCGACATCGCCATCGTCGATCTCAGCGACTTCTCGATCGCCTGGCTGCGCGATGTTGGCAGAAGCCCGCGCCACCTCGTGCTCAGCCCGGAAGACGACACCCTCTACGCAACGCTCAACGGCGAGGGCACTGTGATCAAGATCGACCTCGAAACCGGAGAGACTGTGGGTCGCGTGGCCACAGGCAACGCCCCCCGTTCGATGGCCATATCGACAGACGGCCAATCGCTGTACGTGGTCAACTACAACTCGGACACCGTATCGAAGGTGTTGACCGCGGACATGACGGAGGTGCAGGAGCTCCCCGCCAACGACAAACCGATCGGCATCACTTACGACCCGCAAACAGGCAATGTGTGGGTGAGTACATACAGCGGCTCGTTGATGATCTTTGCGGACCGATGAGGCTTCGGCCAACTCCCGTTGTCGCCGATCAAGCCGGCCGATGACTCCGTCCGCCGGCCCTAAAGCCAGCTGAGATCGGTATTGCCACCACTGACGATTACGCCGACCTGGTATCCGGCCAATTCATCTGCGAGCTTGCGCACGACCGCAAGGCCAGTAGCGCCTGACGGCTCGACTAGATGCTTCATTCGAAAGAGGTGGAACCGGGCAGCGTCTGCAATTTGTTCCTCCGATACGGTTTCGATTTCGATGTGCCCGGCCGACAAGATGTCGAACGTGAGTTGCTGGAGCTCGGTGCGGAGGCCGTCCGCGATCGTTGGGTTGCCGGTGGCGGGTTGAATTTGACCGGAGGCCAGGCTGCGTTGTGCATCGTCCACTTGGGCGGGCTCAGCACCAATGAGACGCATCTGGGGTCGGAGAGATCGCCCAACGACGGTCGTTCCCGACATCAGGCCCCCTCCACCGACCGGCGCAATCAGGACATCGAGGTCGGGAACATCTTCGAGGAGCTCGAGCGCGGCTGTCCCTTGGCCGGCGATGATACGCACATCGTTGAACGGGTGGATGAAGGTGGCGCCTGTCTCTTTTTGCACCCGGGCAGCCGTCGCAACGCGTTCTCGATGCGGCGTCAGCACCAGTTCCGCGCCATAACCTTGCATGGCATCCATCTTCACCTGGGGAGCATCATCCGGGACGACAACCGTGCACGAGATGTCGCGAATCGACGCTGCGTACGCCAGAGCCTGTCCGTGGTTGCCCGAGGAGTGCGTCATGACGCCCCGGGAAGCCGACTGCTCATCGAGTTGGAGGACGGCGTTTACGGCACCGCGCGCCTTGAAGGCTCCGATCTTCTGCTGACTCTCGAGCTTGAAGTAGACGGCGGCTTCGATCTCGCTGCGCAACGTCTGGGATGTCGCCACAGGGGTCCGGTTCACGTAGGGAGCGATGCGCTTTGCAGCGGCCCGGACGTCTTCAATCGAGACGTGGGGGAGTGTCATGGAAGGAGTCTACGGTCGCCTCCCGTAGAGTTTGCTGATGGCCAAGAAGAGCGCCGGAATTCTGATGTATCGATTCGATGGCTCCGACGTGGAGGTGCTCATAGCGCACCCCGGCGGTCCGTATTGGGCGACTAAGGACGACGGCGCGTGGTCGATCCCGAAGGGGATCGTAGAAGCCGATGAGGATCCGAAGACAACTGCACGTCGCGAGTTCATCGAGGAGATTGGTCCTGATCCCGGCGATCCGGAGATTGCTCTCGGCGAGGTGAAGATGCGCGGGGGAAAGATCGTTGCAGCCTGGGCCATCGAGGGAGACCTGGATCCAGCCGATCTCGACTCCGATGTAATCGAGATCGAGTTTCCTTGGCGATCCGGGCGAAAGATCCAGTTTGCGGAGATCGACCGCGTAATGTGGGCAAAGCCCCAGGTGGCACGGAAGAAACTCAACCAGGCGCAAGGCGCATTGGTCGATCGTTTATTGAAGGTGCTTGGCCTGGGGGGTTGACCACGAAGTGCAGTTGGCCATACACTCTCTGTGGGAACAAGAGAGGGAAGGCTTGCTGTCGGTAGGGAAAGGCAGCAGGAGTGGAGATGCAAAAGCCCCTCTCAGACAAACTCGTCGAGGCCGACTTCGAGCAGGTGCGGCGCGGCTACGACCCGATCGCAGTCAACGGATTCCTCACCAAACTCTCCGAGCACGCAAGAAGCCTCGAGACAGAGGTCGCCAACGCCAATGCTCGCAACAATGCTCTCGAGCGCCGTCTCAAGGACAACGAGTCCAACAAGAGCCAGGTCTCGGCCGCATTCGTTGCGGCCGCCGACGCTAAACAGACATTGCTGGCGGATGCGGAGCGTCAAGCCAAACGTATCGTCGACAGGGCGAAGGACCAGGCAGACAAGCTCGGTGGCCCTCATGTCGACATCGAGCAAAGCCGGCGGGAAGTTGCCGATCTGATACTTCAGGCGCAGCGCAGAGTTGCTACGGCTGAGGAAGAGGCCGCCCGGATCGTCGAGGCGGCGCAAACGAAAGCCGACAACCTCACCGCGCGTACTCGATCGAATGCCCTGAGCGCCGTAACCCAGTCCAAAGCCGAGGCTGAGCAATTGCTGGCAGAGGCCCAGAACGAGTACCGGCGTGTTTCGCTCATGCTGCGCGGCTTGAAATCGGCGGTGCGCGATATGATCGAAGCCGGCGAGGCGTCCCACGAACAGATTCGCGTCGCCCTGAGTGACACGGAAAGTGTCGCCGGTGGGACCGTTTCGCTTTAGCTACAGACGCTGGAACTGCCCGCCTTAAGACCTAAAGCCGGTACCGTGAGAAGACGAGAAGGTCAGTAGTGGCTCGCGGTAGCAAACTCTCCAAACGCCTGCGCGACCTGGATTCGAAGCCGGCTCCGAGCGGCCAACCAATGCCAGGCCAGCGCCAGCCAGACGACAAGCCGATCGATGGCGTCGTCTTTGTGATGATGAACGTCATCATCTTGACCGGACTGATCATGGCCGCAGTCATTTTCGGAACCCGCACCATCGAGAGCGGGCTCGAGGATCGAATCTCGACCACGCTCAAGAACAACGGCGTTACGGAAGTCGAAGTGCGAGCCACCGCTCGTGACGTGCTCGTTGTTGGGGAAGTGCCAAGCGAAGCCCTGATTGCGAGCGTTGTCGACTACCTCGCCAACGTCCCGGGTGTCATGACGTATGAGACCAACCTGCGAGTGAAGGTGGTCGTCGACCCCGGCGATATCGAGATCAAGGCCGCTCCGATCAATCTCGTGTGGACTGCCGATGGGGCGACAGTTTCGGGCAATGTGTCGAGCGAGGATTACCTCGACGCATTCATCTTGTCGTTCGAGGAGACCTTCGGCACCGTCGATGCGTCCGGCCTGACCGTCAAGGAAGGCATCAACGCCGAGAACGATTGGTTCTCCACTTTCATAACGCTGACCGAGAGTATGCGCGATCGCACACCGGTCGGGTCGATCTTCGTCAGTCCAGACGACAACCTGATCCAGGTGGCCGCCGAGTTCGAGAACCGAAGCCTGCGGGCGAACGCTCGTCAGGAAGCCCAAGACATCGTCGCGGCAACCACGTTCGAATTCACCAGCGCGTTGACGTACAAGGACGCGCCGCCACCGCCACGTCAAGAGCAGGTCATCGAGCTCCAGACCAACATCGACGAACTAATCGAGGGCAAGGTCGTCGAGTTTGAGAGCAACAGCGATGTGATCACCCCGGTCGGAACGGCGCTCCTCGAGGATATTCTCGTGGCGCTCAGTCAGTTCCCCAGCGTGTCGATCGAGATTGCCGGCCACACCGACGACCAGGGAGCCGACGAGTTCAACCTCGATCTATCGCGGCGCCGAGCAGATGCCGTTCTCCAGTATCTGATCGCTGCTGGACAATCTCCAGACCGATTCGTCGTTGTCGGGTATGGGGAGACCCGACCGATTGCAGACAACAGCACGTCAGACGGCCGTGCTCGCAACCGCCGCATTGAGTTCAACGCACTACTCGAGGCCTAGGAGCCACTGCCATGCTCTTCGTAGCAACCCAAATCACAGCCTGGATCGTTGCAGCCACCCTGTTTGGTTTCGCGGTCGGTTGGGCGGCCCGCGGCCGCCGCACCGGTCGCAGGGTGGGCCGGCGCAGATTCTGAGGCCCCTTGCGTCGCCAGTATCTATCTCCGATACGAGATTCGAGATACTGGATACTTGCGCTAGCTAGGGTCGCCCTACCGACTTCGGAGGGGCAGCTCTATGGACTTCACCAATTCTGGCGACATCGAGTGGGAGGATGCCCCGCCGGATCACTTCACGGGAGCGGTCCGTTTCGGACCTCACTATCCACCACAGGATCCCGATGACTTGAATGTCCTTGGCGTGCACTTCTCACCGGGAGCGCGTACGGACTGGCATTCGCATCCAGGGGGTCAGGTCATCTACGTGACAGAGGGCGCTGGATATGTCGTCAATGAGACAGGCAATCGCGCCGAGATCACAGCCGGCGATGTCGTCCACGCGCCGCCAAACGAGCTTCACTGGCACGGTGCGAGGGCGAATTCCCACATGGTTCACCTCTCTCTGACTTGGCGCGGCGCAACACAATGGGATGCCCGGAAGGTCACCGACGACGAGTACGAAGCGTGACTGCGGCCGAGTGGCATCGCCTCGATGTAGCCGACCTCGAGATCGGTCATGTGAAGCGAGCCGTAGTCAACCACCGAGCTCTCGCCGTTACCCGCACCCAAGAGGGATACGGAGTGCTCGACAATCGGTGCCCCCATCAGGGTGGTCCCCTCGGCGAAGGTCACATCGAAGACGACTGCCTGCTGTGTCCATGGCACGGCTACGAATACCACCCCTTGACCGGTGAGCCACCCGAGGGCTACGGCGACCAAGCCACAGTTTTCAAGAGCGAGCTGCGCGAGGACGGTCTCTACGTCGAGTTGCCGCTTCCCGATCGCGCCAGCACGCTGATGGATCAAATGGTCGACGTTATGACCGAATGGGGCGTCGACACGGTCTTCGGGATGGTCGGTCACTCCAATCTGGGACTTGCGGATGCGATGCGGCGCGCTGAGGAGGGCGGCAGACTTCGGTATATCGGGATTCGACACGAAGGCGCTGGTGCCTTTGCCGCTTCGGCCTATGCAAAGCTGACCGGCAATCCTGCGGCCTGTTTCGCGATCGCCGGGCCGGGAGCGACCAACCTGCTCACAGGCCTTTGGGATGCCAAGGTCGATCGGGTACCGATTCTTGCCCTCACGGGCCAGGTGAACACCCAGGTGCTTGGGCCCGGAGCCTTCCAAGAGATCCCAACGGCGGCAGCATTCGAGGCCGTGGCCGAGTGGAGCCAAACGGTGCTGCGCGACGCCAACGCGCCCGAATTGATGGCGCTCGCCATCAAACACGCCATCGTCAATCGCGATGTCGGCCACTTGATCTTCCCCGATGACACCCAGGGATTCCCAGGTTTGGAGAATCCGCCGGCCATGCCGCGAGAAGGGCGAATTGCCGCTGCGGATATCGCACCGCCTGAGGCGGAGCTGGCTCGAGCAGCGGAGTTACTCAACAAAGCGGATCGGCCCGTTGTCATCGTCGGGCATGGAGCGCGAGAACATCGACAGCAAATCATCGAGTTCGCCGAACAGATCGACGCTCCGGTGATCACGACGTTCAAGGCCAAGGGGCTGATATCCGACTCACATCCGCTCGGTTGCGGCGTCCTTGGCCGGTCGGGTACTCCGGTCGGCTCAGCAGTGATGGGGCGCAGCGATGCACTGCTGGTGTTTGGGGCCAGTTTCTCCAATCACACCGGCATCTCGAAGAACAAGCCAACGGTTCAGGTGGACTTCGACCGCATGACCCTCGGCAAGTTCCACGAGGTCGACATCCCCCTGTGGGGCGAGATCGGGCGCACGGTGTCTGCGCTCGAGCACCTCGTCACACCCGTCGCTAGGCCCGAGCAGCGAGCCGACATCGCCGAGCGCTGGGAGTTGTGGCGCCAAGAAAAGGCTCGCCGCTCGGCAATGGTCGACGAGCGAGGTGCCATGCACCCGGCCGCCCTTTTTGCCGTCCTCAGCGATGTGCTCCCGCAAGATGCGGTCATTCCGGTGGACGTCGGCAACAACACTTATGCCTTTGGGCACTACTTCGAGTGCACGGGAAGCCAGGACATAATCATGTCCGGGTACCTCGGTTCAATCGGGTTCGCCCTGCCGGCCGGCCTCGGAGCCGCAGTGGCAGTCAAGGGCGGTCGCAAGGTTGTGTCGATCTCGGGCGACGGAGGGCTCGGCCAATACCTGGCCGAGTTCACGACGGCGGTGAAGTACGAGTTGCCCATCGTTCACATCGTCCTCAACAACAACGAGTTGGCCAAGATCAGTCGCGAGCAGGTCGGCGACCTGCGCCCTGTTTGGCAGACAAGCTTGGTCAATCCCGATTTCGCCCGATACGCCGAACTGTGCGGAGGAGTGGGCTTCAAGATTGAACGTACCGATCAACTCGAAGGAGTCTTGGCCGAGGCCCTTGCCGTAGCGGACAAACCGGTGATGGTCGAAGTCAAAACCAGCGGCCGATGGGTCTGAACAACTGAGCAGGCGCAGACGCCATTGAGTACTTGATAGTTGATACTTGATACCCGGTACTGAGCTTCAGCTCTCTCCGCCTTGCGGAGGGAACCGTGGGGGGCCAGGATGGGGCAGTCCGAATTCAACAGAGGCGAGACCACCCATGGCAAGAGCAACCGAACTTCCCGACCTGGTCAGGGAATTCACTGATCTCTCCAAGGAGTATTTGCTCCAGGAAACGGTCGAACCTGCCAAAAACCTTGGCCGCTATGCCGGGTTCGCCATTGGTGCGGCAATGAGCTTTGCCCTCGGTGCCCTGTTGTTGGGAATTGCCGGATTACGTCTGATCGTCGGAGCGTTGCCCGAAGGCCCCAACTGGAGTGCACTCGGCTATCTGATCACGACCGTTGTGCTCATACTCCTATCCGGCCTGTTGATTCGGATGGGCGCCGAAGACCGAAAGAGGAATCAATAATGGCCATCCATCGGTCCGATCTCGAGGCAAAGCTCCGAGAAATCGAAGATATCGTCACCGAAACCAAGCAGCAGGCCCGCAGCACCGGCACGGTCCTCGTTGTCGCGGCTGTGGTCATCGCGGCATTGATGTTTGTGTTCGGAAAGCGGAAGGGCAAGAAGGCCGGGGGAGCGCGCGTCGAGGTGTACAGGCTCAAGTGAACAAGTTTGTTGTCTTCGGGGTACGTCAGCTCTTTGGCGGAGCCAGACGCGGCCAACCAGGCATTGCTGGGCTGGGCGCGGCTCTGGCCATTCTGGGCTGGCTGCGGGGGCGCAATCACAACAATGAGCTTCTCTATCGGCGCAGGCTCAAAGCCGGCGAGGAAATCAGGATCCGCTTCCTCAAGGGCGACGCCGGTAGTGATGAACTGTCGATCACGGGGTAGAGGTGTTTCGCAATCGCGAGCGTATAGTCAAAGTCCTGGTCTGGATCGTCGTGCTCTCGATGGTCCTGACGCTGTTCGCCACCGTCGCTGTGATCTTCGGAACCTAACGCAGTGGCAGCTTTCGCGGCCGGCGAGGCCTGTCTTCTCTACGACGCCAAGGGCCGTACGTACCTGATCAGGTTGACCGAAGGTGGCGAGTTTCAATACCACCGCGGCGTTGTCCCGCACAGTTCGATCATTGGAGAATCCGAGGGCTGCTTCGTAGAGGCCTCGATGGGCTCGAAACTCGTTGCGGTGCGCCCTCGACTTGCCGACTACACCCTCAAAATGCCAAGAGGGGCGGCGGTCGTCTACCCGAAGGACACGGGCGCGATCGTCATGTGGGCCGACATCTATCCAGGAGCCACGGTGCTCGAAGCCGGCACGGGGTCCGGCGCGCTGACGTTGGCGTTGCTGCGCGCGGTTGGCGATTCCGGCCGAGTCATTTCCGTCGAAAAGCGGCCAGATCACGCTGAGATCGCCAGGCAACGTATCGAGGGATTCATTGGCCGTATTCCGGACAACCTCGAACTCAGGGTCGGCGATGTAGAGGACAACTTCGCAGACGCCGCTCCAGATCGAGTAGTACTCGACATGCCTGAGCCGTGGCATTCCGTTGTGCCTGCCGTCGAGCATATGCGGCCGGGCGGAGTGTTCTGCTGTTACCTGCCGACGATTCCCCAAGTTCAAGAGGTGCGCAAAGCGCTCTCGAAAACCGGCTCATTCATCGAATCCACGACGTTCGAGGTGCTGCACCGCGAATGGACCATAGAAGGGCGTTCCGTCCGCCCCAGTCATCGTATGCAGGGACACACCGGTTTCATCACTGTGGCCAGGAGATTTACCCGTCCCGACGCGGAGTCGGATCAAGAAAGTTCCTGAAAGTACTAATTCGGGGCTGAAGTTGGCCTACCGAGTGTGCCGATGTTGTTTCATATGGGTGCCTACACTGGCGCCCCCATCGACCGATGAGCTGCGTAGGAGGCCAACGGCGTGGACAGAAACGAGGGTCAGAACCCGGACCTGAAGAGCACCGTGAGGATGCTCGAAGAGGAAGTCGCAGTACTGCGACGCCGCCTCCAGGATGCCCCTCGCCGCGTTCGTGTTCTCGAAGAACGCCTCCTCGATACCAAGAACAAGCTCGCCCAGGCCGCCACTCAGAACCAGAAGCTGGCTTCGGCCCTGGAGGAAACCCGCGAACAGCTGGCCATGCTGCGCGAAGAGGTCGAGAAGCTCACGGCGCCGCCTAATCCGTTCGGCACGATTCTCGGCGTCAACAGTGACGGCACCGCAGACGTTCACACTGCCAATCGCAAGATGCGGGTCAACGTGGAGCCGTCCATCGAAATCAAGGCCCTCGAGATCGGTCAGACAGTGCTGCTCAACGAGGCGTACAACGTGATTGAGGTTCGCGACTTCGACGTTGCGGGCGAAGTCGTGACGATTCAGGAAGTTCTCGACGAAGAGCGCCTCATCGTCACCGGACGCGCTGATGAGGAGAAAGTGGTCGAAATCGCCGCGCCCCTCGTTGGTGAGTTCTTGCGGATGGGAGACCACGTTCGGCTCGATCCAAAGACGAGCCTTGCCTTCGAGAAGCTGGTTCGGCCCGAAGTCGAAGAGCTCGTGCTCGAAGAGGTTCCCGACGTCAGCTACGAGGACATCGGAGGCCTGGCAGAGCAGATCGAGTCCATCCAGGATGCAGTCGAGTTGCCCTACATCCACCGGGATCGGTTCCTGGAATACGACCTGGCACCTCCCAAGGGCGTTCTCTTGTATGGCCCGCCCGGCTGTGGCAAGACTCTCATTGCCAAGGCGGTCGCCAACAGTCTCGCCAAGGCGGTGGCCGCCAAAGAAGGCAACGAGGACACCCGCAGCTACTTCCTCAACATCAAGGGACCGGAACTGCTGAACAAGTATGTCGGTGAGACCGAGCGGCAGATTCGGCTGATCTTCCAGCGCGCCAAAGAGAAGAGCGACGAGGGTGTGCCTGTGATCGTGTTCTTCGACGAGATGGATTCGCTCTTCCGCACCCGCGGTACCGGAGTCTCTTCCGACGTTGAGTCGACGATCGTGCCGCAGCTTCTTTCCGAGCTCGACGGCGTCGAAACGCTCAAGAACGTCATCGTGATCGGCGCGTCGAACCGTGAGGACCTGATCGACCCGGCAATTCTCCGCCCTGGTCGACTCGATGTGAAGGTCAAGATCGAACGCCCCGATGAGTCGGCAGCGAGACAGATCTTCTCGATCTATCTCACCAAGGATCTACCTTTTGCCGCGGCGGAACTCGCCAAGTTCGACGGCGACTATGACGAAATGATCGCCAAGATGATCGAAGAGGTCGTCGACAAGATGTACGACACTTCTGAGCACAACCGGTTCCTCGAGGTCACGTACGCGAACGGTGACCGCGAAGTTCTCTACTTCAAGGATTTTTCTTCAGGCGCCATGATCGAGAACATCGTGCGCAGGGCGAAGAAGGACGCTATCAAACGAGAAATCGCCGGAGATGCACCTGGGCTCATGGCGACGGATCTCTTCGAGGCCATAACTCAAGAATTCCGCGAGCACGAGGACCTCCCGAATACGACCAACCCGGATGACTGGGCCAAGATCAGCGGAAAGAAGGGCGAGCGCATCGTGTACGTCCGCACGCTGATCCAAGGCAGCGGCGAGAGCCGCACTATCGAAGCCGTAACGCCCGGCCAGTACCTGTGAGGCAGCCGTAATGGGTCTGCCGAAAGTCATCGGCACCGAGGTCGAATACGGCATCGCCGTCCGCAACTCCCCGGACTTCAATCCGGTTATGGGGTCATCAACGCTGATCAACTCGTACGCGGGTGAGCGAGCGCGCATCCAGTGGTCATTCGATGAGGAATCGCCGGGCCGAGACGCTCGCGGCTTCGGCTACGAAGACGCGCTGCCATCTGAGCTCGACTCGGGACTCGTGAACGTTGTGCTCACCAACGGAGCCCGGCTCTATGTGGATCACGCCCACCCGGAGTATTCAACGCCCGAATGCTCCGACACCCGGCAAGCGGCTCTCCACGATAAGGCCGGTGAGGTCGTGATGGCACGAGCCGTTGCTCGAACCCGCCAGCTCATGCCTGACGATGAGCGGATGTTCATCCACAAGAACAATTCGGACGGCAAGGGCAACAGCTACGGCGCCCACGAGAACTACCTCATTGCTCGCGACATCCCGTTTGGGTCGGTAATTCGCCATATGACGGGCTTTTTCGTCACGCGTCAGATCTTCACCGGCAGCGGCAAGATCGGTTCGGAGAACGGACGTGGCGACGTCGACTTTCAGATCACTCAGCGTGGGGACTTCTTCGAGGAAGAGGTTGGGCTGGAGACGACGCTCAAGCGGCCAATCATCAACACCCGGGACGAACCGCACGCAGACAGCGCCAAATATCGGCGACTACACGTGATCATCGGAGACGCCACCCGCGCCGAGCACCAGACCTACTTAAAGCTCGGGTCTGCAGCGCTGCTGCTCGATGCGCTCGAAGATGGCGCGCTTGTTGAGCCGCTATCGCTGGCCAACCCGGTGCCCGCCATCACTGCTGTCAGCCACGATCCGACGCTGCAGACGACGCTAAAGCTCGAAGACGGGCGCTCGATAACCGCGCTCGAGGCTCAGTGGCAGTACCTCGAGTGGGCCAAGAAATACGTCGACGGTGGCGCGGTCGAGCCCACCTATTCAGAGGTGATCGAACTGTGGGAGAGCATCCTCACCGATCTGGAGATCGACCCGCGACGCGCCGCAGACCGTCTGGACTGGGCGGCCAAACTCGTGCTCTTCGAGGGGTACATCAATCGCGACGGTCTTGAATGGGACGATCCGAAGTTACGAATGCTCGACCTGCAGTATCACGATGTCGACCCGGAGAAGGGCCTCTATGACCGGCTGGTGGCCGCAGGCCGCATGGCTCGTTTGTTCAGTGATGATGAGATCGAGAGCGCCGTCAACGGGCCGCCTGAGGGCACGCGCGCCTACTTCAGAGGTCGCTGCGTCGAGAAATATCGCGATGCTCTCGTAGCAGCCAACTGGGACTCCCTCGTCTTCGACGTAGGGGGAGAGGCTCTCAAGCGAGTGCCTATGATGGAACCGCTGCGTGGCAGCAAGGAGCTGGTGGGCGATTTGATCGACCAAGCCGAATCGGCAGGCGAATTGCTGCAACTACTTGGAGGCGAATAGTGGCAGAACAAGAACGCAAACAGAGTCGCACCGACTCCAGCCAGGAAGATGTTGTCGAAACAGATGTCGAAACAGCTGCCGAGGGTGAGGAGATCACCGAAAAGATCGACGACATCCTCGACGAGATCGACACTGTGCTTGAAGAGAACGCTGAAGAGTTCGTGAAGAACTACGTCCAGAAGGGCGGCGAGTGAGCCTCGGCGCCTCGCGTTTCATAACCGGACCCCTGCCCCTCGACTCGGTTGTTCCCGAAGCGAGTTTTGTGGCGTTGCTCGAGTCCGAAGGAATGGCACCGCGCTGGGAAGCCTTCGCCGGTGGCGAAATCGAGACGCCGGAAGCCACGACAATCCTGGCTCTGAAGTATGCGGACGGTGTCGTCATGGCAGGAGACCGCCGTGCGACTGCCGGCAACGTGATTGCGCATCGCCGCATGAAGAAGGTCTTCGCTGCGGACGATTACTCAGCAGTTGCGATTTCGGGTACCGCCGGCATGGCCGTCGAGCTGATCAAGCTGTTCCAAACCGAACTCGAGCATTACGAGAAGATCGAAGGCATGCGTCTATCTCTCGAGGGCAAAGCCAACTATCTGGCACGGATGGTCCGCAATCACCTTCCGCTTGCGTTTCAGGGGCTCGTCGTCGTTCCTCTGTTCTGCGGCTACGACGAGGAAGCCTCCGAGGGTCGCCTGTACACGTTCGACGTCGTCGGTGGCCGGTACGAGGAACGGGACTATGCCGCTACCGGATCGGGTGGCGGCGAGGCCAAGTCATTCATCAAGGCGGTTCACGACCCTAGTGCCGACGAAGCGGCTGCCATCCGGGTAGCGGTTGAGGCACTTATCGCAGCCGCTGAGGAGGATGCCGCAACCGGTGGCCCGGATACCCGCCGCGGCATCTATCCCAATGTCGTCACTGTGACCGCCGATGGTTTCTCCGAAATCGAGGAGGACACGGTCGCCGCAGTAGCTGCCGAGGCATTGGAGGCACGCCCATGAGCATGCCGATGTATGTGCCGCCCGAGCAACTGATCAAGGATCGCGCCGAGTTCGCCAAAAAGGGAATCTCGCTGGGAAGGCCCATTGTCGTAATCGACTACGCAGATGGCGTTCTGTTGCTGGGGGAGAACCCATCCGGGTCGCTGCAGAAGATCGGCGAAATCTACGACAAGGTGGCTTTCGCGGGGGTTGGCCGCTTCAACGAATTCGAGAGCCTGCGTGTGGCTGGAATTCGTTACGCAGATCTCAAGGGCTACTCGTACGGGCGTAGCGACGTCACGGCAAGAGGCCTGGCCAACGCGTACGCCCAAACACTCGCCCAAGTATTCACGCACGAGGTGAAGCCATTTGAAATCGAAGTCATCGTTGCTGAAATCGGCGACGCGGCTTCCGACACGCAGATCTATCGAATCCAGTACGACGGCACGCTCATCGACTTGAAGCGATTCGGCGTTATCGGCGGGGAAGAAGAAGCTCTTGCGGCGCGTCTGGAGGAGGGTTACACCGACGGCCTGGAGCTTGCCGCCACCCTCGCATTGGGTTGCGGCGCAATTGAAGCCATCGGTGATGATCCCATCGAACCGTCAGGTTGGGAAGCTGCAGTCCTCGACCGCGCCAACGGCCGCCGCAAGTTCCGCAGGGTCAGCACAGAGACAATCGCTGCTGCGCGCTCCTAGCGCAGCAGCATCTGGCATCTACCTAGCCCGCAACCCGACGCCGTCCATGACACGAGACAAGTTGATACGTGGCGACACCGCCTAGTAGACCCTCAGGACGGCAAGTATGAATAGGCCGGCAAGTAGCGCTCCGAGCACAAGGCTGATGATCTGCAGGTCGTACGGCCGTTGTCTTTCGACCGGTTCTCTGTCGGGATCAGCGGCGTAGATCGCATCGTTGACCTCTGCTTCGAGCAGGATCGAGCTCGCCTCCTCGATCCGGTCGGACATGACCCAGATCTCCGTTTCGGCCATACCGCCAACCGTCACGGGGTATGGGCCGAACGCCGCCGAATGGACCCTGACTTCGATACCCTCGGCACGAAGCCTGGCGGCCAAGACGTTGCCGGAGGTTATGTCACCCACAGTTGCGACCTTCACGAAGCGGCCTGGCTCTTGCTGGCGGGCGGTCTCCTGCATACCTGAGAGAGTACCTACGGCAGCCGGCTTAGTACTACGAGAGTGCATAGTCACCGCAGTCGACGTCGAATGACGCTGGTTTGTGGCGCAATCACCATTACGCTCATCCAAGATGACACGACGAATCTTCGGCATTGAGAATGAGTACGGGGTGACCTGCACCCTGCGCGGGCAACGGCGGCTATCGCCGGATGAGGTCGCCCGCTACTTGTTCCGGCGTGTCGTCAGCTGGGGCAGGTCGTCGAACGTCTTCCTCGAGAACGGTGCTCGCCTCTATCTGGACGTTGGCTCTCATCCGGAATACGCCACCCCGGAATGTGACTCGCTCTACGACGTGGTCCGTCACGACAAGGCGGGAGAACGCATCCTCGAAGGTCTCCTGCATTCCGCGGAGTCTCGCCTCGAGGAAGAGGGGATCAAGGGTCAGATCTACCTCTTCAAGAACAACACGGACTCTGCGGGGAATTCATACGGATGCCACGAGAACTACCTGATCGGCCGCCACGGTGACTTCGGCCGCATCATCGACACCCTGATTCCCTTTTTTGTCACCCGTCAGATCTATGCAGGCGCCGGCAAGTTGCTGCAGACGGCGCGGGGCACGGTGTTCTGCCTGGCGCAGCGAGCCGAACACATCTGGGAGGGGATCTCATCGGCAACGACGCGCAGCCGCCCCATCATCAATACGCGTGACGAGCCCCACGCCGACGCCGAGCGCTATCGCCGGCTCCATGTGATCGCAGGCGACTCGAACATGTCCGAGTACATGAACTACGTGAAGGTGGGCACGACCGCCGCGTTGTTGCAGATGCTCGAGGACGACGTTGTGTTTCGCGATCTGACCCTGGAGAATCCGATTCGGGCCATCCGCGAGATTTCCCACGACATCACGTGCCGGCGGCGCGTTCGGCTCGCCAACGGCCGTGAACTCTCCGCTCTCGACGTCCAGTGGGAGTACCTGGAGCGAGCCATCCGTTACGCCAGGACGACGGGCTTCCCGCCGGAGGTGGAAGAGGCCGTTTTGATGTGGGAGAACCTGTTGACCGGCTTGGAGAAGGATCCAATGACGCTGCATCGCGAGTGTGACTGGGTCGCCAAGCACAAACTGATCGAGGAGTATCGTCAGAAGCACGACCTGCCCCTTTCCTCGCCGCGGCTTGCGCTACTCGACCTCGCATATCACGACGTGAGCCGCGAGCGCGGGCTCTTCTATCTGCTGGAGCGGCGCGGTCGCATGGAACGTGTCGTCACAGACGAATCAATCGAGAAGGCAATGACGGAGCCACCGGCCACAACGAGAGCCAAACTCCGCGGCCAGTTCATCAAGGCCGCCAAAGCCAAGAAGCGCGACTTCACAGTCGACTGGGTCCACCTCAAACTCAACGATCAGGCACAGCGCACCGTCCTTTGCAAGGACCCCTTTAAAGCTGTGGACGAACGAGTTGAGAAGCTGATAGAGAGTCTGTGACCGGCCTGCCGGCCGGAGTCCTGGGTTTCGAGTATCAGGTAGGAAGCAAAAGGGCTTCTGGGACGTGTTACTCGATACTCAACAACTGATACTTCCTTCAAGGTCCTTCCCCTTGAACTGCGCCCCGCTTACTCTGCGCGCGACTGATGCAAAATGTCATAGAGCGCATTCTGAATTTGCTCGCTTTCCTGCTGACGGTCGATCGGCCGGTGAGCGCGGACGAGATTCGTATGACCGTGGCCGGCTACGACCAGTCGAACGACGAGGCCTTTCGACGGATGTTCGAGCGCGATAAGGACCTCTTGCGCCATCTGGGAATCCCTTTGGATCTGAAACCGACCGATGTCTGGGAAGTCGAGCACGGTTACGTCGTGCCGGCCGACGAATACGCCCTTGGAGATCCTGGCCTCGACGATGAAGAACGCGCCGCTCTCTGGTTGGCGGCTCAGGTCGTGCGGATCGGCGGCCAAGCGGCCGGACCGGACGCCCTCTTCAAGCTCGGGGGAGCGCCGGTGGGGGGAGCGGTCGAGCCGCTTGCTGCCGACCTCGGCGCAGAGAGCGAGACGCTTGGGGACGTATTCCTTGCCGTGTCCGAGCGCCGCTGGGTGCAGTTCGACTACCGCGGCAGCCGGCGCACCGTCGCCCCTTACGGCTTGGTTCACCGCAGGGGCCACTGGTATTTGGTTGGACCCGAACGAGCTCAGATCGATCGAATCAAAGTCTTCCGAGTAGAACGCGCCGGCGAGCTGACCCTCGGCGAGCGCACAGACGCATTCGAACGTCCCGCCGACTTCAGGGCCAGCGATGCGATCCCGCAAGCTCCTTGGGAAGCCGGAGCGGACGACCTCGTTGCAGATGTTGTGTTTGATGCCGAGTTGGCGTGGTGGGCGAGGCGTCAGCTCACAGGCCGGGTCGAGGCGAAGGAAGGGGCGGACGGCGAATTGCGGGCCTCGATTCCTGTCGCCAATCGGGAGGCATTCATTGCCTGGATGTTGAGTTTCGACGACAAAGCCGAAATCGTCGGTCCTCCGGAGCTGCGAGCGGCGTTGGTCACGAGAGTCGAGGAAGGCTCATGAGTAGTCCGAAGACAGCACGCAGGCTGACCCGACTGTTGTCGATGTTGCCGTGGGTGATCGCCAACCCCGGAGCAACAGTTGACGAGGTGTGCGAGCGTTTCGACTACACCCCCCGCCAGCTAGCGGCCGACCTCAACCTCGTATTCGTCTGCGGGTTGCCCGGATACGGACCCGGCGACCTCATGGTGGCCTACATAGACGATGATGAGGTTGTCGTTGAGATGGCGGACTACTTCTCCTCGGCTGTGCGGCTCTCGGCCCCTGAAGCGCTCACCCTGCTGGCTGCCGGCATGGCTGTTATGTCTTCCGGTCAGGCGCCGGAGGCGCTCAAGAGCGGCGTCGGCAAACTACAGCGGCTGCTGCTCCCGGAGTCCGAAGAGGCGCTTGTCGTGGACATTGCCGAGCCGGAGCTGGTCGGAACGCTCCGGGACTCGGCCGCAGCCGGTCAAGTAGTGCGGCTGGTGTATCGAGCGCTGTCGAGTGACGCAACCACCGAACGAGATATCGAACCATGGACCGTGTTCTCGACAATGGGAAACTGGTATGTCTCAGCCCACTGCCGGCTCGCGCAGGACGAACGCGTCTTTCGAGTCGATCGCATCCAGAATGCTGAGCTGACTGGAGGCACATTCGATCCGCCGGCTGAACCACCGCCGCCCGTCGTCAGCTACTCGCCGGGGGTTGATGACGTCACTGCAACGCTGCGCCTCGGTCCGGCTGCTCAATGGATAACCGACTACTACCCCGTCGATGAACTGAGCTCGAATGATGATTCGACCGTGGTCCGGTTCAGTGCATCTGACCCTCGCGTAATTGCCCGTCTGTTGCTGCGCCTTGGTGCCGCTGCCGAGCTCATCGAGGGCGAGGAGGTGGCTTCCGCGGCAGCCGATCTCAAACGGCGAATCCTCACCAGGTACGACGCTCGCTAGGTGGCCAGAAACGGGCTAGCGCCTTGTGACTATTGGTCCAAATAGTCATTCAGGGTTTTCCCGATCTGCCGATGTTTTCATCAGTACACGGTAGGACCGGAGTTAGAACCAAAATGACAACCATCAGGACAACATGTGATCGATGCGGGGACGTCGAGCTGACGACCGCAGACATCGGTCTTGAGTTGACTCCCTCCGGCACCACCGGGAGTTACCGCTTCGAATGCCCCTTCTGCACCATGGTGCAGCGTCGGCCCGCCAACAACCGAGTAGTGAGCATTCTCCTCGCAACCGGAGTCGCGTACCAGATCATCGACCCCAGCGGACCGATCACCGAAGACGAGATCGAGACATTTGCAGCCGCACTGGATCGCGAAGACTGGTTCTCGAACATCTAGAGATTTCGTTCGAAGCCTGCTTCGAACGAACGGCAGAATCGGCGCCATTGCTGGCGCCTTCTTCTGTATCTGGGCGGCCTACTCGCGGCGCTGTTGCTTGCGCCGGCCCTGGCGATGGCTGGGGTAGCCGGCGATTCTTCCCATTGGTGCCTACACACCATCTTGATGCCTCTACCCTTAGGAATGTATGGGCAACTTCACGTTCTCGGAGATCATCACGATCATCATTGTGATTCTGATCGTGTTCGGGCCACAGCGGCTGCCCGAGATTGCGCGCAAGGCCGGAGCGCTGGCGTCCAAGGCTCGGGCCGCGGTCGACTCCATCAAGACGGAACTCGATGCCGAGTACGGGGAAGTGATCCAGCCGCTGCGCGAAGCCCGCAACGAGATGCGCTCTGCCGGTGCCGAAGTTCGTGGCCAAATAACCGCTTTCGGCAAAGAAATCGAAGAGACAAGCAAGGGAGTCAAGCAGGCGGCCGAAGACACCGTCAAAGAGCCTGTCCAAGGACTGAAAGCGGCTGCCGACAAAGCCATCAATCAGGTAGCGGCAGCCAACGCGTTTCCTCCGCCACAGGACCCCGCTCCGGCCAATGGTGAGCTGAACGACCAAGAATCGGAGTCGGAACCCGAGGCTGGGCCTTCGAACGAAAGATCACAGGCAGCAGATCCCGCGCCTACGCCGGAGATCGATAGTGGCTGAGGTGACGCGGAACAGCGCTTCGATGTCGATCGGAGGCCATCTTGTCGAGCTCCGCGCCCGCATCGTCAAAATCTCTGCTGCGATTTTGCTGGCCTCGATCGTGGCATTCATCTTCCACCGCGACATCCTCGAGCTGCTGACCGTGCCCTATGAGCGTGCGGTGCCCGACGGAGACGGTCTGTCGTTCTTCCGACCGACCGAGGCGTTTGCCGTGTCGATGCGGCTTTCGCTATTCGGAGGCTTGGTCATATCGAGCCCCATAATCATCTATCAGCTATGGCGGTTCGTCAGCCCGGCGCTGACCAAACAGGAGCGTCGCTACGTGGTGCCGCTTTCTTTGGTTCTCGCAGTGCTATTCGGCTCAGGGATATTTCTCGGCTATTGGTCGCTGGAGCGGGGGCTCGGCTTCCTCTTCGACTTCGGCGGCGACAGTCTCAACCCGGTAATTCAGGCCGAGTCTTATCTCAGCTTTGCGATGCGATTCATCTTCGTATTCGGATTTGCATTCGAGTTCCCGGTATTCCTGTTTGCTGCGGCCGCAGCAGGCGTAGTGACCAGCAGAGGGTTACGTGCCAACCGCCGGTGGGCGGTTACCGCAATCGTTGTGATCGGCGCCGTCGTAACTCCGAGCGGAGATCCTCTGACCCTGCTATTGCTGTCTACGCCGCTGTACATTCTCTATGAGATAACCATCCTGGCCATCCGTTTCATTCTGAAGAAGTGAGCTTGCCCAGCGCCGTTGACGCCTTCTTTGGGCGGCTACCTTTCAAACCAGACCGCTTCCAGCTCGACGCTGTCGAGTCATTCGCAGCAGGATCGTCCGTAGTGGTGACGGCGCCGACCGGAGCAGGCAAGACTCTCGTTGCCGAAGCCGCCATCGCACTCGTGAAGGGGAGGGGTCTGCGTTCGTTCTATACGACGCCGATCAAAGCGCTCTCCAATCAGAAGTTCGCCGACTTCCGCGAGGAGTACGGCGACGATGCAGTCGGCTTGTTGACCGGAGACAACGTCATCAACGGCGATGCACCGATCGTGGTGATGACCACCGAGGTGTTGCGCAACATGATCTACGCCGATAGCTCGGCTCTGGAAGGACTCGGCGTTGTGGTCCTTGACGAGGTGCACTACCTACAGGACCGCCAGCGCGGCTCGGTCTGGGAAGAGGTGATCATCCACCTTCGTCCCGAGATTCCCATCGTGGCGCTGTCCGCGACCGTTGCCAACGCAGCCGAGTTCACTGACTGGGTGGCAGCCAGACGCGGCGATACCAAGCTGATCGTTGAAGAGCACAGGCCGGTGCCGCTGTCATCGGAATACATGATCAAGGACCGCCATCGCGAAGGTGCCATTGAGATGCTGCCGGTCTTCGACCGTCGTGGGGTGCGGCCGAACTCCGACGTCGTGCGGCTCATGAAGAAGAACAGGGGCCGTCACCGCCGCTTTGCCGCCCCGCGCAGGCTCGAGGTCGTTCGCTATCTGGCGAGGCTAGAACTGATCCCTTTGATCTACTTCATATTCTCGAGAGCCGGTGTTGATCAGGGAGCCGAACTGGTTGCTCAAGGCGGCCTCGGCTTGACCGACGCAGAAGAACGCGGCGAGATTCGTGCAATCGCCGAGACGCGGACCGCCCACCTCTCGCCCGATGACCTCGGGGTGCTCGGCTATGGGGCGTGGTTGGCGAACCTCGAGCGCGGAGTTGCGCCCCATCACGCGGGTTTGGTACCTGCCTTCAAGGAGACGGTGGAGGAGTTGTTTCAGCGAGGTCTGGTCAAAGTTGTCTTCGCAACGGAGACGCTTGCCCTCGGCATCAACATGCCGGCTCGCGCCGTCGTGTTGGAGCGCCTCAGCAAGTTCACCGGCGAAACCCACGAATTGCTGCGTCCAGGTGACTACACCCAATTGACCGGAAGGGCCGGACGCCGCGGCATTGACGATGCGGGAACCGCAGTCGTGCTTTTTGACCATCAAGTCCCGTTCGACAGGGTGGCCGCCATCGCGGCGGCAGGGAGTCACCCGCTGCGGTCATCATTCCAGCCGACCTACAACATGGCCGTGAACTTGGTTGCCAATTACGAGCGAGGGCAGGCCGAAGATCTCCTGCGGGCCTCCTTCGCCCAGTTCCGTGAAGAGCGACGAACGATGGAGTTGCAGGGCAGGGCCGAGGTGATGGACCAAGAGATCACAGCACTGCGGCGGGTGGCGGAGAGCGACTATGGCGACATCTGGAAATTCGCGGCGAGTACCGGCGCCGCCGACACCCGTTCAATTCTCCGAGACTTCGTGCAGGCCACAGAACCGGGCGACGTCTTCCGGCTGACCGCGGACCACGAGGACCGTTGGCTGCTTCTGGCTAGAGGTTATGGGGTCAATCCGCGGCTGGTGCTCGTCAATCGAGCAGGCGAAGTCCGGAAACTGAGCGCAGACAGCCTTTCAACATCTGTTGCCCGGCTTGGAGCGCTCAGTTTGCCCGATCCGATCCGCTCCCGCGAGACGAGATACCAGCGCCACGCGGCACGCATGTTGCGTGAATTCGAGCCGAGCGGTGAGTTTTCGACTCCCGGCGTCACCGCCGACACAAATCCGATCGCGGCGGATCCGCAACTTCCCAGGAAGCTCGACGTGGTCAAGCGGGTGCGCAGGATGGAAAAGGACTTGGCAAAACTGCTGCGGCGGGCCAAAGGCCAGAGCAGCGGTCTTGTGGCGGCCTTTGAGCAACGGCTAGCCATGCTGGCGGAACGTGGATACGTCAGCGGATGGTCATTGACAGTCAGGGGTGAGCGGCTCCGCTTCGTCTACAACGAACTCGACCTGCTGCTCGCAGAGAGTGTCGAGGCCGATCTTTTCACCGGGCTCGACGGGCCCGCTCTGGCCGCTATTGCGACGATGTTCACCTACGAGGCCCGACTCGCCGACGACATGGGGAATTGGCCGACAGCAGAAGTGGCAGAGCGAGGCGAGGGTGTTTTCGATCTGGCAGATGAACTCGGGGCCGCTGAGGTGCGGCTACGAATCGACCCGGCCAGATTCCCTGATTCCGGTTTCGCGGCAGTTGCCTTCGATTGGGCGGAAGGCGCTTCCCTCGAGAATCTGTTCGAAGATGACGAGGTGCGCGCCGGAGACTTCGTTCGCAACATGCGTCAACTGCTCGACTTGTTGCGCCAGCTGCGCGACGTGTACCCGGAACTGGCAGACTCCGCTCGTCAGGCCGTCAAGCTCGTCGACAGGGGTGTTGTGGCCGCAGGAGGGCAGGTATGAGTGCACACTGGTGGGTCATCGCCAATCCGTACTCAGGCAAGAAGGGGGAAGTGGCCGGTCGGGCAAGAGCGGCGCTACGTGCGAAATCTGTGGAGTTCGACCTCTTCGAATCGCAGAGCCGGGAACACCTGGCTGATCTGGTGGCGGAAGGGGTGGCGAAAGGAGCCACTCACTTCGCTGGTGTCGGCGGCGACGGCACTGCCCACCTGATCGTCAATGCCCTCATGTCTGCTCGTCCGCCATCCACGCCGACGCTCGCCATCCTTCCCGCCGGATCAGGATCAGACTTCGTGCGGACTTTCGCCCTGCCACGGCGCATTGAGGAGGCGGCTGGGCACCTCACTACAGATACGGTGTATCCGTGTGACGTAGGCCACCTCCGCGGTTCATTCGGCGAGCGGCACTTCCTGAACGTGGCTGATGTGGGGGTGGCGGCGGCTTCTGTCCGACTGACGAACCGATTGCCACGGTTCATGGGCGGGGGCCGCTATGCAGTCGGTTTCTGGATGACTTTGGCGGGGTTCCCGACCAAGACCGTTCGGCTCGAAGCCGGCAAACGCTCGTACGAGGGTGCGGCGATAAACGTGGTCATCGCCAACGGCCAGTACTTCGGCGGTGGCATGAATGTCGCGCCGAATGCCACAGTGATGGACGGCATGTTCGACATTCAGGTGTTCGCAGGACCGCGGCGTTTAGCGTTTTCCGTAATGCCCAAAGTGATCAGAGGTACTCATATTCATCACAAGGCAGTCAAACGATTTGTCGCCGCATCCTTTACCCTCGAGTGTGATCCCGAATGGCCGGTTGAGGCCGATGGCGAGGTCCTGGGAAGGGGCCCGATCACCGGCAATATCGTCGCCCAAGCACTGAACTTCAAGATCTGAGCCGAGACACCGATAGAGGAAGGGAATAGAACGGCGAGGAGGATCGTTGGCGGCCTCACAACGACCGATATAATCCCCGCCGCTATTTCAAAGGCAAGAGGAAATGGCAAGCAGCAAAACCACAACTGACGACCTGGAGCTCGAAGACGTAGATTCTCCGGAGGACACCGATTCTTCTGAAGACATCGACGACGAGTTCGAGGAGCCGAGCGAGGACGCACTCGACGACGACGCCGATGCGGACGACGACGACTCTGACTGGTCGGATGATGATGATGATGACGACGACGACTCGGACGACGACGCCGATGACGGCGAGGAAACCGAGGACCTCGATGAGCTCGAAAGCGAAGAGCTTGAGATGCTCACTGAGGACGAGCTGTCCGAGACGCTCGTTGTCGATGAAGCTGCAGAGTTGAGAGCTATTCGACGTGCCGAGCTCGCCATGAGCGGCGAGACCGGGACTGAGCGTGGTGCCGATGAGTTCTTGTGCCAGGGTTGTTTCCTGGTGCTGAGCATGAGTCAGCTCACGGACAAGCGTCGCAAGCTTTGCTCCGACTGTGCCGGCTGACACCCTCGTCGTACTTCCGACCTATAACGAGGCCGAAAACCTCGAGCTGATAGTCGACGCCGTCTTGGAGCACGGTGTGCGTGTTCTCGTCGTCGATGACGGATCTCCAGACGGAACCGGCGAGATTGCGGATCGACTGGCCGCCGCCAATCCGGGTCGGGTCACAGTCCTGCACCGAACGGAGAAGCGGGGCTTGGGGCCCGCATACGCTGCCGGTTTCGCCGCAGGCCTTGCCGGCGGCGCCGAGATTCTCCTCGAAATGGATGCCGACTTCAGTCACGATCCGGCAGTCATACCCTCCCTGGTCCAAGCCGTCGTCGCGGGAGCGGACCTGGCGATCGGCTCGCGGTACTGCCAGACCGGTGGAGTAGAGAACTGGCCGTGGCACCGCCGCGCGCTCTCGCGTTTCGGCAACCTCTATGCCGGGTTCATGCTTGGAGTCAGCACCAAAGACATGACGGCGGGCTACCGAGCGTTCTCGGCTGGTGCCCTGCAACGGCTCGAACCGGAGACCTGCAACGCTGCCGGCTATGGATTTCAGGTGGAGATGGCGTGGCGGGCATCCCTGGCCGAGCTGCGTGTCGTCGAGGTCCCGATCATCTTCCGTGATCGTGTTCGCGGCGAATCCAAGATGGACACCCGTATCGCGATCGAGGCGATGGCGCTGGTCACCAAGTGGGGATTGGGGCGGATCTTCGGGCGTCTACCCTGGCGCCCCAATGCAGATCGAAGCAAGACCAGCGTCTGAAGCTGACCTTCCAGAACTAACCCGCCTCTACCGGCTCCTCGAAGCCGAGCAGGCGGAGCTCAAGTCTCTTTGGCCGGTTGCGGACGGCCTTGCCGAGCCAATCGAGAGTTCCTTCAAGGAAATCCTCCATGATGCAAACTCCGCAGTTGTCGTAGGGACCATCGACGAGGTGCCATTCGGGTTCATGTGGATGAGATGCGAACCTCTCTTGCCGCAAGCCGATGGCGCGACGGTCGGCTCGGCTCGACTGGTTTTTGTGCAAGTCGAAGCACGCGGCGTCGGGGTGGGCGAAGCGATGGTGACGATGATCCTGGACGACTTCCGCGGAAGGGGCATAAAGCTATTTGATGCTCATGTGAGCCCGGGTCATCGACTCGCCAAGAACTTCTTTGAGAGCAACGGGTTTTCGGCAAGACGAATTGTTATGCACCACTCGGAGGACGATCGATGGCAGTGACGACGACTGAAATGCTCGAGCGATTGATCGCATTCGACACGACCAGCAGCCTGTCAAACCTACCGATCATCGATTTCATAGAGGGATACCTCCACGAGCGGGGCATCGAGAGCAGACGGGTGTATTCACCGGAAGGTGACAAGGCCAATCTTTGGGCCACCCTGGGGCCAGACAAGCCGGGTGGAGTGGTCGTATCGAGCCACACCGACTGTGTTCCCGTTGTGGGGCAGCCGTGGTCAACCGATCCGTTCACCTTGACGGAAGAGGGGGACAGGCTCATCGGCCGAGGCACTTCAGACATGAAGAGCTTCATTGCCGCAACGCTGGTGGCGATCGATGGTTGGTTGGAGGCTGGATTGAGCCGCCCCATTTATCTGGCCTTCTCCCACGACGAGGAGACCGGTGGCGCCGGAGCACGCCCTTTGGTGGCAGACATGGCAGCCGCAGGGCTGCGACCTGAATACACGATCGTCGGCGAACCGACGTCGATGC
>JAHEJX010000045.1 GCA_024638645.1 Actinomycetes bacterium | reverse complement strand
CTAGGCTGCTCGTTCCGACCAGCCCTTACATTCAGTCGTCCCCGCCAAGCCGGATCAGGCCCCGCTTTCAGCGCAGTGGTGACGGCGTGGTCTGCGACCAGCTCGGCTGCCGCCACCGGTTGGCCCGACACGTCATGGGGCCTTGGCTCAGGTCATTGCCGTGGTGTTGTCAGGTGGGTGGCAAGGGCGTCGCGATAGCGGTCCTCGGTCCATCGCCGACCGATCTCGAACGCGTCAGTGACCGACAGGGTGAACAACGGGTCGGACTGGTCGGCGATCCACCGCTTCGCGTTGCGCTCGTTGACGAAGAAGAGGACTTTGTGGCAGAAGCTGGTCATCACGTCGGCTTCCCAGGTGCCTTCCGGGGCCAGGAAGCTCACCACCGTGTCGTCGGGTGTGACGCGATCGACCCCGGTGGGGGTGACGGTGAGCAGAATCTCGTCGCCGGTGAGCCCGCCACGGGCGGCGACGATGAGGGTCCGATCAAGAACGGTGGGCAGGAACAGCGTGTCCCAGGCGCACCATGCGTATCCGACCGTTTCGCCCGCCGGGTCGTCGAGGCGATACTCGGGGTCGAGGGGTTGACGGGCCAGCCCCCAGAACCCGACCACTGCGTTCTCGCCGCTGCGGAACACGCCGGCCCATTCGTCGAGCCGGGCCTCGACCTCGGCCTCTGTGGCGTTGGCGGCGTTGGCGATGCGGTTCACGGTGACCGGCGACGGGTCCGTGAGGAGTCGGTAGGTGGCCAGCGCGATGCGCCGCCCGTCATCGTCGAGGCTTCCACCGGCCACGGCCAAAGCATCAACCAGCGCGGCGGCGGTGGGGGTCCTGGGTACGGCGGCCATCACGCGCCCTGGATCTTCGGATAGATGTCTACGGGGTCGTCGTTGGTGTCGGCTTCCTCTACCGCAGCGATAGTGGCCATGATCTCTGCCCTTTCATAGTCCGGGTACTGGGACAGCCGAGAAACCATCGATCACGATCGATCTATTCCCGTCCGGATCGAGAATCGTCGATGACGAGTTGGTCAGGGAAGTGGATCAGGCGTTCGAGTTGGTGCCGGAAGGCTGCGACGGCGTCGGCTCTGATCGAGTAATAGGTCCAGCGGCCTCGGGGCTCGCGCTCGCACAGTCCGGCATCGACGAGCACTTTGAGATGGTGGCTCACCGTCGACTGGGCCAAATCCAACTGGTACTCGAGGTCGAGCACGCAGACTGGACGCTGGGCAATTGCGAGAAGGTGCAGGATCTCGATACGATGCGGATCGGACAATGCCCGGGCCACGTCGACGATCGCCTCCCGGACCCCAGCGGGAATCGGGAGGGCGGTGACCTCGACGAGATCGGCTCTCGCAGTAGCGGTCTGGCGCGTCATGGTACCATGCTAGCGGTTGATACATCGATGGTTACCGATCAGTCGGTTGGAGCTGTGCTCAGGGCCGGCGGTCCGGGTGCAGGATGTGGCAGACTTCGCGGTCGCCGCAATCACTGGGGTTGAGTTGGCGGCTGCGCTCCAGGAGTGCCTCGAGATCGCGTTCCATCCCGGCCAGCTGTTCACGGCGCTCCCTGACTTCGGCCAGCTTGGCCCCAAGTAGGTCCCCTACATGGGTGCACGGTGCTTCGCCGGTCTCGCGAATGTCGATGATGCTGCGAATCTCGGCCAGTGTCAGCCCCGCGGCCTGAGCCGAGCGGATGAATCGCAGCCGGTGCAAGGTTCTTTCGTCATAGATCCGGTAGCCGTTGTCGGCCCTCTTGGGCTGGGGCAATAGACCCTTGCGTTCATAGAAGCGAACTGTGCGAGTAGGCAGTCCTACCGCGTCGGCCAGCTCTCCGATCAGCATCTTTCCACGTTACCGCTTGACCTTCTCCTATGAGAGAAGCCTTGGGGTGGTCTTCCTGGAACTGACGCTGCTGTCATTGGTTTCGAGATCGTCAGCGCCTTCGTCGAAAAACGCGCCGGCGAGATGCGCAGGTCATCCGGGCGGGACTAGACCGGTACGAATCCATTAGCCTTGGTGGCATGGCCGATTCGCATGCGATGGAGACTCTCAGCCATGCAACGTCGCGCCTCGAGCGCGCCGGGTACGTCGAGAGTTACATCGCACGCGACGGCCGTCTGGTCTGCGGCCGTTGCGGAGCCAGCTACGATCCGGCGGGGATGTCCATCGAAGAGATCGTCCGCTTCGAAGGCGACAGTGACCCGGCGGACGAAGCGATCGTGTACGCTCTCGACTCGGGCTGTGGTCACCGCGGCCTCTACGTCGCCGCATACGGGCCAAGCGCATCCAACGACGACATCACCGTCGCCGCACGACTGCGCTCCACGCCTGCACCGTAGGACCGTCGCACCTCAGCACTCTCCAGCTACGCGTTCCCTTCGTCCGCTGTCTGGCCGAGCGTCAAGTCAGAATCGGAAGCCAACCAGCCCGAAGCCGAAGCGGTGATCGGCCCGGCAAGAAAGCCGCCGGGAATGCCGCCGATCGTGACGCCGACGATCACGGCGAGAACAAGGACACCAGGATGGACACCGACGTGGCGACCGATGATCCATGCTGTTTCGAGGCGGTGCTCGACATGGTGAGATTGAGCAGCAGAAAGGTGTTGGCGAGCACATGCGGGCGATGTCGGGCGTTATGAGAGCGAGGTATGCAGCAATCCGGGCCGTTGGCAACAGGATTGTTTGATTGACGGCATCGGAGACCGACGGGATGAAGCATGCCAACCATCCCCCTGGCCACCCGACTCTCGACCCTGGCGTGGGTCGTGGGCTGCTGGACCTTTGTGCCGGCAACGCCCGCATCGGCCGTATCGGTGGCAACAAGCCACCAAACGCCGCACGCCTCGCTGGTCGAGCCTCGGGCCCGGTACACGACCCCCGACGATTTCAACATTCGTACCACCACCGATACCGAGGTTCGACGCCTTCGGACAGCACTGACCCTCGAGGTCCTAGACGCTGTCGTCAACCTCGGACGAGCCGAAACCAATCTGGATGACCGGCAAGGCGAACATCAACAACGTCGGGAGGATCGACAGCAGGCGCTCGATGCCGTCAACCACCTCGAGGAAATCAGCGTCCAGACCGCCGTGTTGCAGTTCATGGGCGCCCAGAGCGACCAGCAGACGTCCGGCCTGCCTTCACCAACCGACGATCTCGCCGAGGCGACGCTCTCCAGCCACGCAAACGACCAGCTGGCGAACAAACGGATGACAGCAACCGAGCGTCTCGAACAGGCAGATCTCGAAGTCGAGAAGACAGCGCATGACGTCCAACGAGCTCGACTCCTGCTCGCCGAGATGAGACGCACCCTCCAGTCGAAACGGGAGCGGCTCGCCGCCTTCGAGCGGCGGGCCGACGAACATCGACAAGTGGCCATCGACGCAGATCGCCGAGCGGCGGCCCGCTCCTCAGAGGTAGACCTCCGATCAGTGGCCGGCACACTCATCGTGAACAGCACCATCGAAGCCGACGTCGATCGGCTTCTCGCCGACGCCCGCCTCGATGGCCACGATCTGAGCGGCGGTGGCTTCCGCACCCACGAACAACAGATCCGTCTCCGCCTCGCCCACTGTGACAGCGACCACGGACCCGATGATGCCCACGACCCGACTGACGTGGCACACGTCAACTGGGTCATCCACGAGGCGCCGGCCAACTCCTGTTCACCACCGACCGCACCGCCCGGCCAGTCGCAACACCAAACCGGACTGGCGATCGACTTCACCGAGTCCGGCCGGCTTCTCACCAGAGCCAGCCCCGGCTATCGATGGCTCGTCGACAACGCACACATCTACGGCCTCATCAATCTTCCCAGCGAGCCATGGCACTGGTCGACGACCGGCCGTTGAGAACACGGGAATGAACGGTCGCGAATCGAACACGGGCTACCGTCGCGGCCTCGACGTCGGGCCCCCGGTGATGCCTGCACACTTCACCGACCGAGGGCAGTGAGTGCCGGTTTGGTCGGGTGGGGCGTCGGGACACTGCTGGTTATTTGTGGAAGAGTTTGGACATGACCGCTGAGGTTCGCTCGCCTGTTGGGTCTTTGCGTGCAGTGGTCGAAGCGCGAAGACTGTTCGATGGTCGCAGCTTCGTCGAACCGGCCCGCGTCGTCATCCAGGCGGGTCTGGTCGAGGCCGTTGGGGCGGACGTCACCGAGCCGACCACAGTGGATCTCGGTGATGTGACGTTGTTGCCGGGGCTGGTCGATTGTCATCAGCATCTGGTGTTCGACGGCGTCGGCACCTTCGAAGAACAGGTGTCGGGTCGCACGGACGAAGAACTAGGCGCACGCGCCCGGATGCTGGCGCGGCGGGCGCTCGAGGGTGGCGTGACGACGCTTCGCGATCTGGGTGATCGGAATTTCGTGACGCTCGGCCTTCGTGGCGACTCCGATCTGCCGACCATCTTGTGTGCGGGGCCGCCGATCACCGCGGTCCAGGGTCACTGCTGGTTCCTCGGAGGAGAGTGCGCGGATCGTGACGCTCTGCTCGCAGCGGTTCGGGAGCGCGCCGAGCGAGGATGTGACGTCGTGAAGGTCATGGCGACGGGAGGCGTCGGGAGTCCGACCACCCCGGCGTGGCGGTCGCAGTTCAGCGCCGAGGATCTACGCGTGATCGTCGAGGAGGCGCATCGGCTCGGGCTGCCGGTGGCGGCGCATTGCCACGGTGAGCAGGGCATCTCGGATTCGATCGACGCGGGTGTCGACACGATTGAACATTTCACGTTTCTGAACGAGGCCTTGGATCCGAAGCCGGACCCGAAGCTACTCGAACGGCTCGCTCGTTCGGGTATCGCGTTGTCGGCAACATTCGGGGAGTGTTCTGATGGTCCGCCTCCGCCGCCCATGATTGTGGCGCTCCGCCCGGCAGTCCAGGCGGCTCAGGCCGTTGTACGGCAACTTGGCGGCAAGATCGTCGTCGGGACCGATGCGGGCATCACCACTGCCAAGCCGCATGACGTCGCACCGCACGCCATCCACGACCTCATCTCGATCGGCATGAGTCCTGTCGAGGCGCTCGCGGCGATGACGTCTGGTGGAGCCGATGCGCTCGGACTCCCGGGCAAGGGCCGCCTCACTCCGGGCGCCGATGCTGACATGATCGCCGTCGATGGCGATCCCCGTAGCGATCCGGCCGCCGTCGCACGAATCGCTCGGGTCTGGCGGGCAGGCGTTCTCGTCAACCTGACGCCGAAGCCGCCTCGGGATCGGATGAAAGCTGTTGGGACTCGGTCAATGCCTCCGGGTCGGCGGCGTGGGCACCGGGACGGAAGCGTCTGATGGCCTCGGCTCCCCCGATGCCCCACAATGTCTTGAGGTCGATGGCCAGGTGCAGCAGGGGTGGAAGAAGGTCGACCACGGGTGCCGCCAACGTGATCGGGCCGATCTCGGCGACGCCTCTGTTGCCGCCAAGGTCGAGTACCCAGCCCCGGTGGTTCAAACGGGCCCGATGAAGGGGCTCATCGGCCAGGAGCCGTGCGGCGTTCTCGCCGGCCTGCCTCCCGGCCTGAACCGCTATTTGCGCCGACATGGCGAACGGCTCGCCGGCATCGTCATGGTGAGCGGCCATATCACCGGCGGCGAACGTGTGGGCGAGACCGTCGACGCGCAGGTTCTCGTCGATCACCAACCGACCGTTGTCGACAGGTAGGGCGCCGAAACTGTCGGCCCGACCCTCGAACCCGCCGGCCCAGACCACAAGGCCGTCAATCGTCCGGCCGGAGTCGAGTTGGACGCCGGTGTCGGTGACGCGATCGATCTCGTGGCCGAGCTCGAAGCCGACGCCGCGCCCGGCGAGCAGCTGTTCGGCGTGGTCGCCCAAGGGGCGTCCCAGAGACGCGAGTACCCGTTCGTCTCGATCGACGACATGTACCCGGACCTCAGGGTGGGCGGCCGAGATCGCTCCGGCCAGCTGGATGCCCGTGGCACCGGCCCCGACGATCACAACCGAGTGGGATCGATCGACCTCGACCCGAAGGCGAGCGGCATCGACGGCCGTCCGGAGCGGCATGGTGCGTTCGATGCCGGGAAGGTCCGGCAGCGTCGGTACCGCTCCGGCGGTCACCACCATGACCTCCGCCTGCAGTCTCGTGCCGTCGGCGAGGATCACCTCACGGTCGTCGATCATGTCGACGTGGCCGCTCAAGGCCCGGTAGCCGAGTTCGTCGAACGTAGCGAACGCGTC
This sequence comes from Actinomycetes bacterium, assembly GCA_024638645.1. GTDB lineage: Bacteria > Actinomycetota > Acidimicrobiia > Spongiisociales > UBA5794 > JAHEJX01. The sequence goes on along the minus strand of JAHEJX010000045.1, from coordinate 22,352 downwards.
GCCCAGCGGCGCAGTGCCACCGGCCACCGACGCCAAGCGGGTCACGAAGGAGTGGTGCGGTCGACTGTCGAGCACGGTAACCGGTGCACCGGACTGCTGGAGGGCCGCCGCTGCGTGGAGTCCCGCATAGCCGCCGCCGACCACCAGGGCTCCGTCGATTCTCGATGGTCCGGATCCATTCCTCGAGTTTCCGGTTGTGGAACGGCGCGTCATCGGGGGGCCCGCATTCCGTCGAGTACCCGCTCGATTGCGATTGCGCTGGCCGCCGTCCGCAGATCGATCTGGTCCTTCTCGGCTCGATCCCACATGTCGACGTTCGACTGCGCAACCCGTTCACACAGATCTTCCTCGGCCCGCTGACCGTCGCAGTCCCTTTTCTCGAGCGCTGCGCACCATTCGTGGTAGGAGCCGATCACACCGCCGGCGTTGGCGGCCATGTCGGGAACGACGGCTATTCCTCGCCGGTCGAGCCGCCTCATTCCGTCAAGCGTCGTGGGGCCGTTGGCCGCCTCGACCACGAGATCGGCACGGATGTTCTCCGCAACGTCGACGTCGATGACGGCCTGCAGAGCGGCCGGAACGACGATGGCGGCGCCGTCGACGGTCAGAACGCCAACCGATGAGATCCGATCGGCGTCGACATCGGTCACACTGCCCCCGTCCTCCTTGGCCTTCACCAGCCGGTTCACATCCAGCCCGTCGGGGTCGTGGACGCCACCCGAGGAATCCGACACCGCCACGATCGAGTGGCCGTCGTCGACCAGCAGCTCGGCGAGCTCACGACCGACCGACCCGAAGCCCTGAATGGCAACACCGGCGTCGGACGAGATGCCGGCTCGCTCCCGCGCCACCCGGATTGCCTGAAGACAACCCCGTGCGGTTGCGCCGGTGCGCAACTTGATACCCCCGGCGTCGGGTGACTTGCCGGTTGCGACGGCCCGACCCGACTCGGCATCGGCGACATCGGCCCATGCGGAGGCAAAGCGGTCCATGTCGGCCGAGCCTGTGCCGACATCCGGCCCGAGAATGTCGGTATGAGGTCCCACCACACCGGTCAGCGCATGCGCCAGCGCTTCAGCGATCGACTCCCTGTCGCCGGCATCGAGTCTGCCGGCGGAGACCGCCACCCCGCCCTTGGCGCCGCCGTAGGGCAGAGAGGCCAATGCGTTCTTGAGCGTCATCAGGGTGGCCAAACCCGTGACCTCGTCCCGGTTCACACCAGCCGCATAGCGCATGCCGCCCTTTCCGGGCCCGAGGGCCCGGCTGTGCTGGACCCGCCAACCCGAGAGGAACCGATTCTCGCCGTTGATCCGGACCGGAAGTCGAAACGCCACCTCCCTCTCGGGATTGAGAAGGCGGTCGAGGTCGGACTCACTGACTCTCAGGTGGTGGGCACCGGCTTTGACTGCGCCGCGTGCGGCAATGATCAGGGGGGTCACGATGGTGCGTTCTCCTCTTCGACTCGGCGGTCGATGTGTGTGGGCCCCACGGAGGTACCCGGGGAGGTTCGGTGGCAAACGACTCGAGTCCTCGTCGACGTCTGAGGCAGGCGCGAGTACTGTCGGGCGATGATCGTGTTCGATATGAACGAGACAACCCTCGACATGGCCGAGGTTCGAGTAGAAGTCAATTCGATAGCGTCGGATGCCGGTGGATTCATCGTGTGGTTTCAGCGTCTGCTCCAGTCGGCGACGACCGCCAGTGCGACCGGCTCGGATTTCATGGCCTTCAGCGACCTCGGTCGTAATGCGCTCGAGGCCACCCTTGCCCGCTCGGGACGAACGCTGACTGATACGGCGTGGAGCCGGGTTTCGGATGCAATGGGACGTCTTCGACCTCATCCCGATGTCCATGCCGGGCTCGAGCGCCTGCGTGAATCCGGTCACTCGACCATGGCACTCACGAACTCCGGGCAGGCAAGCCTCGAATCGATCTGCGAGGCGACAGGATTGACGCCCTTGTTCGATCATCTCGTCTCGGTCGAGTCGGTGCAGGCCTACAAGCCGTTGGCGGCGCCGTATCTACACGCGGCCGAGATTGCCGGACTCTCTCCGGCCCAAATGTCCATGGTCGCCTGCCACGACTGGGATCTGGCCGGAGCCAAAGCGGTGGGTTTCCGTACCGTGTTCATCGAACGCCCCGACTTCTCTTTCTCGGCGTCATACCGTCCGCCCGATCTGTCGGTTTCCGATTTCGCAGCCTTGGCCGACGCGTTGGCCTGACTTCGCGGTCGGTCGTGAACGCGAGCCCCCTGGCTCGAGTACACGGCATTCTCGATGCATGAGCCCACGGGGCGGGCCAAGCTACTCGCAGACTCCGGCTTCGCGGAGAATCGCAACAAGTAAGTACGTTGTCGAGGTGGATTAGCTCTTTCCGGGCTCGGAACTCGACACGCCTGTCCAGTGGGCTGAGCCTCCACTTGCACACCGCTGCTGGTCCCAACGTCACCTTACTCATGTCGCGAGGCCGACGGCTATTACCGCCCCGATGTAGGCGATGAGCAGGATGCTGCTGTCGGGTTCGAGGCGTTTGGCTCGGTTGGTTTGTCCGCTCAGAAGGCTGGCGAGGGCGAGGGCCATCAGCAGGATTGCGCCGGTGCCGGCGACGGAGTGGCTGGCGTCGACGTCGGCGAGGATTGGTCCGGGCCGGTAGGCGGCGTCGATGAACACGATCATAGCCATATTGGCTGCGTTGCTTCCGAAGAGGTTGCCGACTGCGAGGTCATAGGCGCCAAGCCGAACGGCGGCGAGGGAAGCAGCGAGCTCAGGCAGTGAGGTGGTCGTGGCGAGCAGGGCGACGCCGAGGAAGCTCTGACTGATGCCCGAGCGTTCAGCGAGTTCCTCGGTACTGAGAGCGAGCGCTGGAGCGGCGACGGCCAGGAGTGCCGCGGCCACAGCGAACCGCCGAAGCAGCGGCCCTGATCCGGCCCAGCGTTCCCCGAGCGTCAAGGGCTGGCGGAAGGGAGTGGGCGTAGGTGTCGCCACGCCGATTGGCGGCACGCGACGAAACCAGGCCAACGCGGCGATGTACCCAACCGCTATCGCGATCGGGGTGACTCCTATACCTGCGACGTGGACGCCGGGAGGGGCGTCGAGACCCATGATCGCAAGCGCGGTCAGCCCGATGGCGATCGCTGCGATCCTGGTGTGGCCGAGCTCGACTGCAGGCAGGATCCGACCGCGGTAGCGCAGGTCGATGATCCCCAGGATCGCCATGTTGGCCATGCTGGACCCGAGCAGATCACCGATGGCGAGGTCGGGGGCATCGGCAGCCGCGGCGGTGAGGTCGGTGCCGAGTTCAGGCAGCGACGTCGCCACGGCGACCAGCAGAGCGCCCACAAAGATACGACCGAGGCCGGTCTGTTCCGCGAGTTGATCCCCGACCTGGGCGACCGAGGTACCTGCGATGACAACGATGACGATCGCCGCGACCAAGGTGACCACGAGGACGGTGCTGTGAACGTCGATCAGCACGACGGCGCCTCTGTGCCAATCCATCGACCACACCCGGGTCGCGCTTTGGAACGCGCATCGAGCGCCTCATTGTCGATCGCCGGCTGGTAGACACCGATCGCTCGCGGCGCCATCGGGTTGTCGGCGTCTACCGGCATCTCCGGCATGGTCTCTGCGTTCATCAACACACTGAGTCGAAACAGGACCACCTCGGTGCGGTCGCGCGGGTGTCAGCACCGGCCGTCACTTAGCGCCCAGTTCAATCGGCGACACAAACCCTGGGGGTTTGACGGCAATGACTGAACAGCGGACGTTGTCGAGGACCGTCTCGGCGGTGTTTCCCATGATCAGACCAGTGACGCCTGTTCGAGCGACGGTGCCCATTACCAGCAGGTTGATCCGGCGCTTGGCAACCACCTCGCTGACGATGCCTGCCGGGGGACCCTTGCGAACATGGATCTTCCACGGCTGCTCTTCGACGCCCGACTCGGCCAGCAGGGCGTTGAGTGCTTCACGGTGAGTTGATCGGGCGCTCGCCACTAGTGCGTCGATTGCCGCGGAGGGTGTGTGCAAGAAGGCGGAGGAACGCATGGTCGCCTCGCCGTAGAGCTCCCACGCGTGCAGCACGTGCAGCTCCCCGCCATAGAGGCTCACCATGGACGCCGCGAGTTGGAGAATGGTTCGGTTGAGCTCGACTTCGGACAGCTCGGGATTGACTGCGGCCAGCACCCGGTGGATTCTGGCCCTCGTGGGGCGGATCACCCAGACGGGGCATGGGCATTTGCGCAACAGGCGTTTGATCGTGGCGTGGTCCTCGTCGTCTTCGTCGCTTGTCACGACGACCAGGTCATGCTGCGCAACCAGGACCCGTTCGATGATGCTCAGCGCCGGGTTGCCGACAGCAACACGAGACTCGGTTCGCACGTCACCTGTCTTGGGAGTGCATCGGGCAAGCTTCGCGGAGACAACCCTGCGCTCGGTCTTCTGGATTGCGTCGATGTACTGGTCGCGGTGAAGCGCCCGCTGCAGCCGCGACGGCTCAGCTATCGCGCCGAACAGGGTGAGGCTGGCATCGTTGCGGGCCGCAAGGTCAGCGACACGGCGCACCGCTGCAGGGTTCTCTCTGTCGCCGAGCGGGCAGAACAGTATGTTTTTGAATTGAGGCGACATCTCCAGAACACTAGCTCTGGGTGGCATGACCCTGTAGTGACCAAGGGCCCTTCCCACAGGCCAGGGGCGGGCCATCGCTCTCCGCCGTCTTCACGCCTGACGAGGGCTCCGAATCTCGAACTCGCATAGATCACTGGCATTGACTCGGGGGACCTTGGACCCTGCCGCCGAAGGGTTACGTCAACAAGGATGTCGGCAGCGTGATCGCCGCGCCGTCCAGATCGGAGCCGAACCGTGAGGTGCCAATATCCAGCAGCATCACGAAGTATGCCGGATGGCTTGGAACGCAAGGATCTCAAGCCCGATGGGCTGCGACTGGGTCCGAATCATCGATCAGTCGTCGTCACACCTGAGAACTAGTCAACCCATGATCTCCCGGATGGCGGTGTTGAGCACCATGCCGTATGACGAACAGTCCGTGATCGAAGCCAAGGCGCTCCACGGCCGTGAGCTCGAGTGTATTGAGACGCGCCTCACGCCCGATACAGCGGTGTTACCGTGGCCGTCATTGAAGTCTTGAAGGGCCGCAGGGTCGGCTGCCTCGGGCTCGACGTGTTTGTAGAGGAAGCAGGCGACTCCCTACCGACGATCGTGAAAGCCTGACCGCAGTGACAGAACCGACAGCGACGCTACCGGTGGGTCTCGCCACTGAACAGGCAACTGCTCGTCTGGCCGAATACGGCCCGAACGCGCTCCCGGCCGCACCTCCGTCGCCCTGGTGGACAAGGGTGCTACGCCAGTTACAGAGCTCGATCATCTACATCTTGTTGTTTGCCTTGGCGTTCGACATCGTTGTTTGGGTACTGGAAGGCGCCCAGGAGTGGCCATTCGAATCTCTGGCGATCGCGACGATCCTGGTTTTCAACACGGCGATGGGTGTATGGCAAGAGTACCGAGCCGAAGACGCCTTGGCCCGGCTCCAAGAGCTCGCTGCTCCTCGGGTCTGGGTGCTGCGAGATCACCATCTAACTGAGCTCGACGCCGCAATGCTGGTCCCCGGAGACCTCATCCGGGTCGAAGCCGGCGACCGCATCCCCGCAGACGGCACCATCACCAGCGAACCAGCCCTCCAGATCGATGAGTCCCTACTCACCGGCGAATCGGCACCCGTTGAGCGAGCCCAGAACGAGCCGGTCTTCTCCGGCACCCTTGCTGTGCGCGGTCTCGCCTGGGTCAACGTCACGGGTACCGGCTCAAACTCGGCCATGGGTCGGATCGCCGCTATGTTGGGCACCGTCGAAGCCGAGCGGACACCGCTCGATCGGCGCATGGAGCACTTCGGCCACCGCATCGCCCGATGGATCGCCGTGCTCGCCGTCGCACTCACAATCGGCGGTGTCGGGGTAGAAGGCATCGATCGTTTCGACGAGGCACTGCTGTTCGCCGTAGCAGTGGCCGTCGCCGCGGTGCCTGAGGGACTGCCTGCGGTTCTCACGCTGACACTGGCGCTCGGCACCGAACGCATGAGCACACGCAAGGCTGTCGTCCGCAAGCTCTCCGCGGTCGAGGCGCTCGGGTCGGTGACGGTCATCGCCACCGACAAGACCGGCACTCTGACCGAGAACACCATGACCGTAAGCAACCTCGACTCCCAGGACCCGGAACGAGCGCTCAAAGCCATGGTCCTCGCCGCCGACGCCGAACCCGACGGAGGCACCGGCGACCCCCTCGAACTCGGACTCTACGCCTTCGCCGAAATCAACGGCGTTGATCCGATCCCAACCCGAATGCAACACCCACGCCAGTCAGTGCGCCCGTTCGATTCGGCCTGGCGATATATGCGAGTCAGCGTCACCGAGAACGACCGCACCGTGGCCTACCTCAAAGGAGCGGCCGAGGTCCTGCTCGAGCGCAGCAGCCTCTCCCAAACCGAGCGGGACGAGTGGCAACAACGAGTCGAGGACGCAGCCGCTGAGGGGTTTCGGGTTCTCGGATTCGCTTGGTCACCCGACAACAAAGAAGAAGATCTGACCTGGCTCGGCGTTGCGTGGCTCTGGGACCCACCCCGTGCCGAGGTGCCAGCGGCGATCGCCTCAGTACACGACGCCGGGATCCGCGTCCTGATGATCACTGGCGATCACCCCACCACAGCGCGAGCCATAGCAGCCAAGGTCGGCATCCCAGCTGATCAGGCGCTCACTGGCGACGACATGGACCAACTCGAGCCCTTCGAACTGTCCGATGCTGTCGCAGACGTGTCGGTGTTCGCACGAGTAAGCGCCGAACACAAACTCGCGCTCGTAGACGCATTGAAGGACCGGGGCGAGATTGTTGCGATGACCGGCGACGGCGTCAACGACGCTCCGGCTCTCAAGCGCTCCGATGTCGGTGTCGCCATGGGCCGGCGCGGCAGCGACGTGAGCCGAGAAGTCGCCGACCTGGTCCTGCTCGACGACAACTTCGCGACCATCGCCGCCGCCGTCGAGGAAGGCCGCGGGATCTACGACAACATCCACAAGTTCCTGCGATTCCTCTTCTCCACAAATGTCGCGCTCGTCCTCCTGATCACGATCGGCGTCGTCGGAGCCGCTATCGGTGATCTGCGCGATAGCGCCGGGAACCTCCTCGTCCCTCTCACCGCTGCCCAGCTGCTGTGGATCAACGTCATCGCCGACGGACCGCCCGCGCTCGCCCTCGGGCTCGACCGCAACCCGGGCGTTATGAAGCGCCGACCGCGGCCTCCCTCGGCTCCGCTACTCACGCGTGCCGGGATGCGGTTCATTCTCATCAGCGGAGCCCTCAAGGCCGCACTCGGTCTCGGCCTCTTCTATCTCCTCCCCTCTCTGGACTACAGCGGCGAAGAAACCCGCACAGCGGTATTCCTCTACGAATCCCTCGCCCAGCTCGCCTTCGTGTACCCCGCACGGCTCATCACCGCCCGCCCCCACCCAAACCGAATCCTGAACTGGATCGTCGCCGTCAGTGTCCTGCTCCAGGTCGCGACCATCACCATTCCTGGCCTGCGAACCGTGCTCGGTCTCGATACCATCGACCCTACTGCCACCGTCTTCATCGCAGCAGCCCTCGCAATATCGGTCATCGGCGCCTTCGCCCTGGCCCGCTCCACAACCGAACCGGTATGAGGTTCAGACGGTCCCGAACAACCGTCTGGGTGCCGGCCTACATAACGGTGATTGCGGCGATGCAGTTTACCGCCGGGCCGGTCTAGCCGGGTGGCGGTTGCGACGCTACGAGGTGCGGCCGTAGAACGTCTCGAGCGCCGACTCCGATAGTGCAACGCCGGGTCGGTCATTGAAGGCGAAGACCACGAGCAGGCGCGTCGTATCTCCCTCGGTGGGGGTCACGCGGTGGATGGCGTCGCGTCCTCGGAACAGAACCAGATCGCCAGGCTCGAAGTCGAGCACCTTCACCGGTTCGTTGCCGTCGAGGATTGATTCGACACGCTCGTAGGCCATGTCGCCTTCGTCGGCATTGCGCACGGCGGGGACGTGCTCGAAGCCGGCGCCACCCTGGGCGGCTTGCAACAGCATGGTGACGGCGAAGGACGAGTTGTCGAAGTGCCAGCCGAGTTCCATGCCCTCGGCGGCGAAATGCACGTTGATCGACGAGAGGTCATCGGCGTAGGGGTGGATCCCATCAATGTCGAGAACGCCGCACAGGAAGCTCCTGAAGTCCGGGTCGTTGTAGATCTCTCGCAGGGCGGAATCGGCCGGGATCTCGTCGTCGGCGATGAGCCCCTTGCTGCTCGCTACTTGGCGGTTGTGGGGGTGGTCCTCGGGAAGGTTCGGGTCGGCCGGTGTCAGATAGACGTTGTGGGTCTTGTCCGTGTAGTAGGCGTCGGTTTCGCGGGGAGCCGACTCCGCGACGATCTGGGCGATGGTGGTCGCCGGCGCGAACCCCTCGAGAACGAGCGCACCGTCCCGGTCGAGTCGTTGGCGGCAGTCGGCGATGTAAACGTCGCTGGTGATCGGGTGGCGGGAGGTGTCGAGGTGCATCGTGGTCATTGTTTGCTCCGTGCGGCGAGGTGAATGGTGGTCGGTGGCCCGATGGATCGTCATGGTGAGCCGCAGTTAAAACGCACTTTCAGCTGATGACATTTCGTCTGGGTTCAGATGATCGAGCGCAGCGTGAAGGTGGGAACCCGCTGACGGGCCGGTCCCTTGCAGGTGAGCGGATCGTCCACGAGCATCATGCGGCGTCGGATCCTCACGGCGACGGACTGGTAGCCGACCCGCACGGGGAACGAACCGTCGTCGGCCCGCCGTCCGACTGCGACGCCATCGATGTCGTCGATGTCGAACTCCAGGCGGACGAAATGCTCAACCGCCTGTTCGGCGAAGGTCAGCGACGTGCGCCCACGGAACCGCTCGAGATCGAGCCGCCCACGATCGAACGCTTCGAGGAGAGTGGGTGCGACTGCCGGGTCGACGCGCCCGAAATAGACGCTGTGGGGAAGCGCCACAACGTTGGCTGCGAATCGGTCCCCACCAATGTGTGACGACTCCCAGAACCGGTCGGCCCAACGTGACTCCCTCAACCTCCTCACCAGTGGTCGCCCCAGGTTGGCGCAGCACTGGTCGTGTCGACCGTTGGTGCAAACCAGGAAGCTGGGTTCAACGTCTCGCTCCCAGCCGTCCCCCGGATCGAGATTCGCAGCGAGCCCGTCGGTCGCCTGGGCCACCTCGGCCAACGACCGAACCTCCCGGTGCCAAAGCACGGCCGGGTCTGCTCCTGGACGTCGCGCCGGACAGGTGTAGAGGCGCACCCCCTCGCTCTCGCGCCGGGAATGCGATCGGATGCAGACGACCCTGAGACCTCGCCGTCTGAGCTGTTCTTTCCAACGTGGTGGAATGTGCTCACCGAGCGCACTCTGGTGCACGGCGTCCTCACCCCACGCCCCACGTACCTCGACCAGCAGCCAGCCGCGTACCTGCGACGCGGTGGCGAACAGTGGTTCACCACGGTCAGCGGCAGCCACGGCACATTCGAAGTCAGTCGACATGGGCGATCACACCCTCCGACAACAAGCGGCGGAGGACGACATCACGGGATGCAGCATCGAGTCCCTCGAGTTCGTGCGGACGGAAGGGGCCCGCGGATTCGAGCACCCGCGCCAGGAACTCGTACGCCTCCATCGGCATGTCGAGCAGTCGATCGCCGAGTCCGAGCACCGCTCGGTCGCCGACAGGCGTCAGCCACAGCAACGGCCCGGGCGTGAACTTGAGCGCGCCTGCTCCGAGTTCGGGAATGTGCCGGGGGCGCAGTCGCGTCGCCGGTTGTCGGCGCCATATCTCACGTGCCAGCCATTGCCGGAGCACGTCGGGAGACAGCTGTCCACGAAGAGCGTCGAGTCCGAGGGACGTGTCGAGGTCGACGTCGGCGCGAGGATCGAGCAACCCGACCGGGAGAGGACCTGACATCCGACCCGCCGCGACCTCGGCGTCAACGGCCTTGCGGACGACGCGATGCCAGGTCACAGCGGTCACGCCAATCGTGAGATGGTCGGAGAGCTCGTCGAGCGACTCGGCCAGGTGCGGATAGCCCCGTGGTAGGTAGAGCACATCACCGGAACGCAACGTCAGGTCGTGCAGTGGGGAGCCCAACTCGTCGAGGCTCGGCGCCGTGATCGAGTGACGCCCTTTCACCGGATTGCGAGTTCGCTCCAAGGGCTCCCAGATACGCCACCGCTTCGTTCCCGCGAGCTGGACGACGAACACATCGTGGTAGTCGAAGTGCACGTCGAGCCCGCGCTGGCTCGGCGGCGACAGGTAGGCATTGATCTGGATCGGCTGATCCAAGGCGAGTGCCAGATTGTTCGCCAGCTCGGCGAGGTGCGGGTCGGTGTGATGCAAGCCCTGCAACACCACCGTGTCACCGTTGCGGTAACGATCGACGACACGATTCGGATCGACCACGTCGTCGAGGTCACGGTTGCCGATTCCGGCGCGCCGGCTGACGCCCGAGCGCTGGACTGTCGAACCGGCACGTACCAGCCGAAAGGCGGGTTTGCGGGTACCGCGCCGCAACAGCATGTGCCAAAGCTCCTCGCTGTCGCCGAAGCGATCGATCGACCTCTGCACATGCGTATACAGGGGTCGAAGATACACGACCTCGCGCCGGAAGCAGTCGACGTCACCGACCAGGTCGGCGAGGTCGGGCGCTCCGGGATGCGGAACGCGCCGGACCAGCCAGCTCGACGCAGAGTTCAGGAGTCGGTGCCGTCCGCGTCTCCTCCTCCGCCAGCGCCGTCGGAGTCACCGCCATCGGTCCCGTCCGCGTCGCCGTCGGAGCCACCGGAATCGCTGTCGGAGTCACCGGAATCGCCGTCGGAGCTACCGGAATCGCCGCCGTCCGCTCCATCGGCGTCACCGCCTACGGGCTGCTCGAGCCCTTCGTCAGCAGGTTGTTCATTGATGTCGTCATCAGAGATGCCCATGTTCGAGACTATAGCGGCGCCATCGGGCTTGGTTCCCCCGGGCCCAGCTCATGGCCCGGCCTATTCCGTCTACCCGGCGCAGTCGATGCAACATGACGGGCCTCATAGCCATTGCCATCGCGATCATCCCCGTAGTCGCATGGGCCACCTAGTCACACCCAACACGATGATCCAATCGAGCGTCGCCGACCGCGGCGCCGGCATGACTCGGCCAGGCCGTCCGTGTTCGCCACAGCTCATCGATCGGCCAAGATCTCAGAGGTCTTCGATCGTGAAGCGGCGGTAGTAGTGGAGATCGTGGGCTCCACCGTTGCGCAAGGCGGCGGCAACAGGGGTCTTGGTGTCGTCGTCGGCGGCGACGCCGATGATGGCGTGGCCCTGGTTCAGCGCCTGTTCGGCTCGGCGGAGGTGTTCGCCTCAGTAGATGTGAATGGCTTCGGTGTCAATGTCGAGAGCGAGCAGGTCGGCCATGATCTGGGGGACGTGGTTGGCCGGGTCGTCGACGATGCCGTACACGTGGTTGGTTGGATAGCCGACGAAACCGTGGGGATTGAGGTTGAAGGCCGGTTCTGTGTGCTCGGTCATGAGGTTCGGTCTCCTTGTGGGGGGATACACCCAAACGAGGTCGAGGTCCATTCCTCCTGGGCGAACGGATCTGTTCCCCATCTATATTCTCAGTCACTGTAAGCCAACCGCCTCGAACGCATCATCGACGAGCGCTGGCGCCGACGCCCGGGCCACCTGATAGGCGCCGACGTTGGCATCGTGGAACTCTGCGATTATGGCCGGGTGAAGATCGCCGCGCCGAACGCCGGCATGGTGACCGTTGTGACGTCCCCAAGGGAGACGCGGGTCGGTTGTTCGCTGCCGGTGTGGTGATAGTGCACCGACGAGCTGTCGAACACGCAGGACCACTCACCGTCGACGTCATGCAGTTCAGAGGTGGTTTCGTTGTCGCCGAGGTTGACAATCACGAGCGCTGCGGCCGCCTCGCCGCCGATCCCCCACCGCAAGAACGCCACGATGCCGTCGTTGCCGGTGTCGTCGTTGCCGGTGTCGAGAATGCGAAGTTGGTCGCCTCGCAGGCCGGGGGCGCGGTCGTCGGAGCCGGTGCGCAGCCCGATCAGATCACGCCACAACGCCAGGTGCCCGGTGTTGTGCGCTCTGGCTTCCCAGTCGTAGTGGTGCTCGTCGTCGAACCAGCGGTCATCTCCCCACTCCTGGCCCTGGAACACCATCGGCACGTCCGCAGCGGTGAGGGTCAGGGTGGCGCCGATGGCGGCCAAGCGGAACGCGTCCCACGCGTCCGGGTTCTCGGGGTTGACACTGGCGTTGACTCTGGTGCGCCCATTGGCCACCTCGTCGTGTGATTCGGTGAACACCACCCGCTTGAAGGGCTGTCCGGCCTGCAACGCACCGATGACGGCGCTGGGTCCGGCGCCGTTCTCGAGGGCGTCGCGAACTCGGTGGACGAAACCGGCCGACCATTGCAGATCGAACCCGTAGCCGCCTTCTGCCGTGGGACGGGTGATCGCCGGGTCCTGTTGGAGGTCCTCGGCGATCAAGAGTCTGCCGGAGAAGTGGGCGTGGACGGTGTCGGACAGATCCCGCAGGAACCGGGCGCCGTCCTCTATATCACCATACGGACCGGGTTCTCCGTGGCCGTTGCGGATGTTGACCGTTGAGTCCAGACGCAAGCCGTCCACCCGATACTCGGTCAACCACATGAGAGCGTTGTCGATCAGGTACTGGCGGACCTCCTCTCGGCCGTAATCGGGTCGAGTCGCGCCCCACGCCGTTTCCGCCTGCCAATCGTTGTAGAAGTAGATACCGCCGCCGTCGTTCTCGTACCAGCCATCGAAACGCCACAGATCCAGGTCCGACGGCCCGAAATGGTTGTAGACCACGTCGACGACTACCGCCAGACCCAACTCGTGCGCCCGGTCGACCAGGCGCTTCATCGCCGCTGGCCCGCCGTAGCTGGACTCGACGGCGAACGGTTGAGCCGGGTTGTAGCCCCAGGAGATGTCACCGCTGAACTCGGCGACGGGCATGATCTCGATCACGTTGAAACCCAACTCGGCCACCGAGTCCAACCGTTCCGCCACCTCATCGAGGGTTCCGGCGAAGGTTCGAGGATGCAGTTCGTAGATCACCAGCTCGTTCAGCGGTGCCATCACGAACTCCTCGACCCTCCAGTCGTACTCGTCGTCGACCACGACGGACCGACCGACCGAGTTCGTCATTGCCCGGGCCCGAGGGTCGCTGCGCTCCAGCTGCGTGCCGTCGGCGCTGGTGATGACGTAATGGTACTGATCACCCGGCTGGGCGTCGGCAACCGCATGCCAGGTGCCGCCGTCGCCGGGATCGCATGCAGTGGTAGTCGTATCACCGGAGCCCGTGGTGACCACCGATACGGCGGTGGCGTGGGGGGCCCACAGACCGAACGTGGTTCGGCCGGACTCGTGTCTGCAGCCGAGCGACGAGGCTTCGGCAGAAGAAAGGGATGCACTCAGGGTCATGACCGGTTCGCTTCTGCCCAGGCCCCCGTAAACAGATCCCTAATAGCCCTTCGATGCGTGGACATGACAATCCTCTACTCATTGCGTGGGTCCAGTCGGCGGACGCCGAACCGCTACGCCCTACCCGGCCGCTCCAACACCCCAAACCTTTTGCCGGCGCGCCTCCCATCCCCAGCACCTGCGTGGGGGGAACCGTCGCGTGGCGGCACCAGAGTGCGTTTGTCACCCGCGAGGTTCGAGCCGGCCGCCCGCCGACTACCCTCTTGAAGGTGATTGTGGAACCTTCGACGCATGCGAAGGTGCGGAGTCGTCGATGTGACCGTGGTGGGAATGGTCCAAAGCGGCGATCATCCGGTCGTCGATCCTCGCTCATTCGCGCCACAGGCCTGGCCCTGGCTCTCATCATCGCCGGAGCCGGTCCCGGCCTTGCCCAGTCGACCGATCCAACAACTGACACCACTGACACGACGGATACCACTGACCCGACCAGCGGGTCGACGACCACCACACAAACATCGACCACTCAAACATCCGGCGGGTCCGGAACCTCGGAAACGACTGGCACGACCAACAACTCGTCGACGCCCACGACATCGTCCGGTCAATCGACGAGCTCGCAGCTCTCCGACGATCAGCTGCAGGCCGAGCGGGACCGGGTCAAACAGGCCGAAGCGGCCAATGATCAAGAGATAGAGGTCGCCAATGCGAATATGTCGGCCGTGACCGACGCCCTGGCCGACATCAACAGCAGGATCAAGTCGCAGGAGGCCGCAGTGGAGCTCGCCGCGCAACAGGTGGAAAGGGCGCAGTCGATCGCTGCGGCCGCCACTGAAGACGTCGCTGATCTGCAGGCACAGGTGGACGACCTGGAGAACAAGGGACGGGAACAGGCCATTCGATCGTTCATGGGAGATGTTGTTGACGGACCCGGGATTCTGTTGGCTGATGATCTCAATGGCGCTCTCCGGATCAACACGCTCCTGAACACCGCAACGCGATCGAATATCGACTACGTCACCGAACTGGTCAATACCCAGGAAGTCCTCAACCAGCGGAGAGCGCAGGCCGATGACGCCAGAACGGTCGCTGATGACCTTCGACAAGCCAGCGAGTCGGAGTTGAACCAGCTTGAATCGGACAGAGCGGCCCAGGCCGACTTGGCGGTCGAGGCAGACCAGGAGCTCGATCATCTGCTTTCAGAACAGGCGGCATTGGCCAGTCTCGGCGTGCAACTCGAGAGTCGAGCGAAGGCCGAGGAGGATGCCTTGATCAAGGAACTGGCTTCTGTGCCAGCGCCCCCGCCGCCGGCCGCTCCAACCCCGGTTCCTGTCTCCACCGGAGCACTCGACATTCGTGATGCCGGCAAGGGAATCAGGGTCGACGTTTCCATTCTCGCCGACATCCAGCGGCTACTGGCCGATGCCGAGGCTGCCGGGGTGAATCTTGCCGGAGGCGGCTACCGCGATCCGGCCGCCCAGATTCGGACTCGTCGCAACAACTGCGGAACCAGCAACTATGCCATCTACGAGATGCCGGCCCGGCAGTGTCGGCCACCAACGGCCCGGCCAGGTCGGTCGATGCACGAGCAGGGCAAGGCCATCGACTTCACCTACAACGGTCGCCTCATTCGATCGAGGTCCGGAGCGGGATGGAATTGGCTGCGGGCCAATGCGGCAAACTACGGGCTCAAGAACCTTCCAAGTGAGCCCTGGCACTGGTCGACGAACGGTCGCTGACATTCGGCTACGGCGGGTCAGGAGTCGCGGCTGAGGACGAGCTGGCCGTCGGCCGCAACCGATGCGCAGCACCCTTCGGTGGTGACCTGTTCGTCGCGATCATCGAGGGCGACGGTGAGGATCGAGTTGTTGCGTGTCACGAGTATCGAGGCCCCGTCGGGCGCCCAGTGGGGGAAGTCGCCCGGAGCGAGGTCGGTATGGTCGCCGCTGGCGAGGTCGAGGTAGCCCACGAAAGGTTCACCGTCAATGGTGGTCACGTAGGCGATCGATTCGCCGCCGGGTGACCACTCGGGCCAGGCGTAGTCGCCTTCGACGAGCAGTTCGGCCTCACCGGTTCGGACCTCAACCAGCCACAGATCGCCTGCAGGGGAGCCCTCTTCGCGAGACCGGGTGAACACGATACGATCACCGTCGGGTGACCAGCTGTGACCGAGCACGTCCCCGAAACCTTCGGTCAACGGCCGGACCTGCCCCGTCTCGGGGTCGAGGAGCCACAAGTCGAGCTCGGGAAGCGGCATGCGATTCGTTGCGCCGCGGTCGCTGACGAACGTTATCCGGGTGCCGTCGGGCGACCAGCGCGGCAGGAGGTCGGAGGCGCCGTCGTCGGTCAGACGCCTTGGTTCGGTGCCGGCGTCATCGGTCACGTAGAGCTCGGGGTTGAGATTGTGGTCCGACCCGAATGCGATCCGGGTACTGTCCGGTGACCAGTCGGCGAACCCGCCCGACGGGATTGGCAGCACCCGCTCGGTGCCGTCGGCGCTGCGCACAACCAGGGCGGACGTCGGGCACGGCGACGTTGGGGCCTGTGGGAGATCGACAAGTGCCGGGAGCACGGTGAACTCGAGGACGTCGAGGATCGACAGACGTCGCTCGAAGACGGGACCAACCTCCTGGGTGATGACCACCACCAGCTCGAGGTCGGGCACGACCAGGATTGCCTGACCTCCGAACCCGCCCGACTCCCAGACCTCGTGACCGGCGATCTCGTACAACGCGATGTTCATCCCTGCTCCGCTGGAGATCGATCGGGTCGATCTGGCTGCGTTTCCACGCTGGCACCCGAAGGCAGTCAACTCCTCGGTGATCGAACCAACCCACTCCGGAGCCACGAGCCGCTCGCCATCGGATCGGCCACCGTCGAGGAGCAGCTGACCAAGGCGGGCGAGCTCACGCGGTGTCAGGAAGGCGTAGCTGCCGCCGGTCACGTTGCCGTAGGGCGTCTCGTGCCAGTGATCGACCGAGACACCCAATGGGTCGAGGACCCGTTGGTGAAGATACCGACAGAACCCGGCCGGGACCCGCCGGTCGAGGCCCAGGGCCAGGAGCTCGGCGTTGTCGGTGACGTACGAGTAGGTCGAACCGGGCTCGGTCTCGAGCGGGGCGAGAGCCGTGGCGGAGAACGGCTCGTTCAGGTCCTTCCCAAGCCCGCTCCGCATCGACAACAACTGTTGGAGTGTGATCGCCGCCGCCGGGCTGTCGGCGGTCTCCTCCACCCACTCACCCAACGTCGTGTCGAACCCGCCTACGAGTCCGTCTTCGGCGGCGGCTCCCACCGCCAGCGTGGTCAGGAGCTTTGTGGTCGAGAAGATGTCGTGGGCGTGGGACTTATCGGCGCCGTTGAAGTACTCCTCGACCACGAGCCGTCCGTCTCGGGCGACGAGGAAACTCAGCACCGTCGAGCTCAGCCCGACGTCATGTACGGCCGACTCAAGACGGGCATCGTCGAAACCCGCGTCACCGGGCTCCGCCCGTGGCCAGTCGAGGACCTCGTTGTCGAGGTAGACGTCGTCAGCGGGAACCGGCGCGCCCCTCTCATCGGCCCGCTCGTTGACACACGGCATTTCGGCGGGGTGCGCCCGCTCGGATCGCTGAGTACCGCTCGGCCCGGTCAGATCAGACGGCCCGGAATGCGAGCTGCATGCCCCGATCATCGCAACGAGCAGCACCCATACTGCGAGCCTCCGCCACGCCCCATCGCAAGCGGGCCCGGGCCGCACGGTGACCGCCCAACATGGAGACATCCGAACCTCCTGAACTCTATCACTTGACACTATATCGCACTGCGATACATAATGGAAGCATGAATGCTCCAGACCTCCAGTCGTTCCTGCCGCTCCCCCAAACCCAGTTCCACGTGCTTGTCGCGCTGACCGAGGGCGAGCGTCACGGCTACGCAATCATGGGCGCCGTCGAAGAATCCTCCGGCGGCCTCGTGAAGATGGGACCCGCCACCCTCTACGGAACGCTCAAACGCCTCGTCGATGCCGGTCTCGCCGAAGAATCCGACCGGCGACCCGATGATGACGACGACCAGCGCCGCCGCTACTACCGTCTCACCGGCCTCGGCCAGCAGGTATGTCACGCCGAAGCCGACCGCCTCGCCGATCTCGTGGCGATCACCCGCACCAACCTCCGCCCCGGGCTGGCCTGACATGAGCACTCACGCCATCTACCGGACCCTCACAATCCTCTACCCCAAGGAGTTCCGCGACCGCTATGGCGACGACCTCGTTCAAAACCACGCCGACCTCACCGCCGACCGCGGCCCGGCCGCTGCATGGGCTCGGACCGGACTCGACCTCATCGTCACGATCCCCCGCTATCACTTGGAGACCATCATGAGCCAACGCCACACCACCACCTCCCTCAACGCCACCATCGCCCTTCTCGCCATCGCCGGAATCGCCGGCCTCTTCACCGTCGGCTACCCAAGCCTGGCCCTCGTCGGGATGGCCTCGATCATCGCCGTCAGCCAGCGCAGCCGCATCGCTCACGCCATCCGGGAACCCGACACGGACCGCCGCCACCGGCGACTCATCACCGCCGCAGTCCTCTCCTTCGTCAGCATCGCGGCCGTAGTCGTCGCCCTCGCCGACCTCGGCGGTGACGATCACTGGGACAACGGCCGCCTCATCGCCTACAACCTGGTGTTCATCGCATCCGCCGTCGGCGCCATCGCCTCCCTGCTGACCGGACTCCTCACCCCCAAGGCCCAGCCTCGCCAACCGGCCAACTGACCACGCACATCACCGAGGCGGCATGCGTTTCGCTCTAGCAGCTGCCCCGAACGTACGTCACCTCTTCTCCACGGGTTTCGATGACGAACTCGTCGTCGGTTTGCGAGACCAGCGAGGAATCGGGGTTGTCGATGAAAAGGACGTCGACGGGAAACTCGCCGACTCCCCCGCTTGCAGACTCCTCGAACCGAGCGATGTCACCCTCGATGATCCAGCTGTTCCCAATACTGTCACACCACTCGCCTTGGAGGTACTGGCGCGGCATCAGGAGATCGTCGTCGGTCACCGACCCGGCGATCTCCCCGCCGTCATCCGGCGCCGGATCATCGGAAACTGTCGAATCGCCCTCCGTTGCAGCTTCAGATACGGCCGGTCCGGGGTCGTCGTCGCCCCCGCATGCCCCGACCATCAGCCCAAGGGCTATGGCAAACACCACCCAGCTCGAAGGGCCGGACCGTCTCAGCTCGTTCATGGACGAATCGTAGTCGATGCCTACTGGCTGACTCGTGAGCGTCGACGATCTCAGAGTCGTTCCCAAGGCCGATGGTCCGGTGTCGTTCCGCCGCACAAGCCGATCACACCCCGGCGACGTCGAGAGCGAGGTCGAGACCGAACCGCGCCGTTGCGGCCCGCCGGAACAGCAGGTCGGCCCGGGCGTCGCCCACGAGGTCGGGACGGTGGTCCAACACCAGCGCCGAGAACACCGATCGTACGGCGAGGTGCGTTGCCCATGCCGCACGCACCTCGTCGAGGGTGGCCGTCGAGCCCTCGGCGGTGAGTCCATCGACGAATCCTTCGAGTATCGCGGTTGCGATCGCAGGAATCTCGTCGACGTCCGCGGCACCCGACTCGAAGCGTCCGACGAAGAGCTGTCCCAGGTCGCTGCCGACCTGTCCGACGTGGCCGTAGCTCCAGTCGAGGGCGACCACGGACCCGTCTCCGGGCTCGCGGAAGTTGTCAGGAGTGGCATCGCCGTGGCAGACGCCGTAAGGCAGGGTCGTGAGCTTCGCCAGCAATCCAGGAACAGCGTTGGCGAGGCGAGCGAGATCGGAGCGATGGCGGTTGTCGACCGCGGCTCGTACGTGAGGGTCGGCCCAGAACGCGTCGTCGGCCTGGAGTGGCAGGTCGAGGAAGGTGACCTTACCGAAGAAGAGCCGCTCGATCGATCGTCGGTGCAGGCCGAAATTCACCTCGGCGTCCGAGCCGGTCCATCGTCCGGCCAGCGCACCGAGTGCGGTGGCGGTACGGCGGTACCGGTCGAGCGACCAAGGCACGACGTCATCGACGTCCTCCATCCAGACGGCGACGAGGTCGTCGGCTGTTTCGTCGACGAGGTACACGGTCGGCATGCGGAGCGGTTCCGGGAGCGCGGCACCGAGGCCTGACCGGTACACATCCGGCTCGTCAAGCCAGTTGAGGTCCTCGAGCACCTGTTGGTGGTGCTCGGGCGGGATGAAGGCGAAGGCGGGTGACGCCGACGCCGGTCGCACGGTCTTGGCCACAACGGTGACGGCGGCGCCGGTGTCGAGGGTGAGCCGAACGCGGTCGAGCCGAGCGGTGGTCATGTTCTCGACACGGTGCCCGAGCGATTCATTGACCGCCGCCGCGACATTGACGGACGCCGACTCGGTGGCCGCCCGGGCGACGACGGCAAGGAGCTCATCCTTTCGCCGGTCGTGCGTGATAGGGGTCATAGTTGCAGTAGTAAACCATATTGACTATATTGTCAACATGGTTGACCATTTCGATAGGATGAATTGCGGCGGTCACATGCTGGCCACGCTGTCGCTCGTGGAACGGCGCCTCGGAGAGGCGATGGCGGCACGCATGGCTCCGCACGAGGTCGTGATGCGAGGTTCGCACGCTCGCCTGCTCGACCTGGTGCCACCTGACGGTGCGCGACCGTCGGATCTCGCCCAGGGCTGGATCTCAAAACAGGCCGTCGGCAAGCGCATCCAAGAGATGAACGAGGCAGGACTTGTCACCGTTGGACCCGACCCCGATGACGGCCGGGCGAGCGTTGTCCGCCGCACGGTCGAGGGCGACCGCGCCCTGTCGCTCATCATGCACGAGCTAGGCGGGCTCGAGGCCGAGCTGGCCCGGGAGGTTGGCGAGCGGCGCTACCGGACGTTCCGAGCCGTGCTCGACGAGCTGGCTCTGGCTGAACCCCTGGCGACGTAAATGCGACGTGGAGCCCGTGTTGAATCGGCTTCGAGGCCGCAAAGGTCTTCGCCGGCAAGGGAGCCCGAGTCCTGCTCGGATGCCGCAATCCGGACAAAGGCAACGAGGCACGTGCCCGGATTGTCTCCGATCACCCCGAAGCCGACGTCGAAGTGGTCGATTTGGACCTGTCCGATCTGGCCGGCGTGCGCCGGGCCGCCGAAGTCGTCGCCCGAGAACCGAAGCTCGATGTCCTCGTCAACAACGCCGGTGTGATGTGGAACCCCAAGACCATCACCACCGATGGCTTCGAATCCCAATTCGGCATCAACCATCTCGGCCACTTCGCCCTCACCGGGCTCCTGCTCCTCATCCTGCGGGCGATGCAGCCGCTCATGAACTCCGCAGAGTCCGGGGCCTGGCCTACTGAGCTCGCGGCGACCGCCCCCGGTGTCGAAGGCGGCCAGTACTTCGGCCCGAGCCGCTACCGCGAACTGGCTTCCAAACCTGGACGGAGGTCGACGCCGCCGAGCGATTCGATGCCGTTCACATCACGACACGAAAGACGACCGGAACTCGCCCGGCGACTGCCCAACGACCCGACGAACGAACTTGGTGAAATTCGTTGACTCGTCGAACCCGAACCGCAATGAGCGAGGCCAACGCCAACCTGGACGACGGTAGACCGAGAAACTCGGGCCGCCTGATCCTCGCCTCGACTTCTTACCACGCGAGCGTGATAGCACGACGACGCTGACTGTCGCCGATAGCTACAGCGTCAGAGCCGGCGGGCACCGAGCTCATTTCGTTGGGCGTTGCGCACCCGCTTGATAGCGGAACGTTGGGCGCCACCACCATTCGACCCCTTGACGCTCGACTGCCGCAAGTCATGTCGGTTACTCCCGTCGGAGGTCGCTCGGACGAAAGCACACTCGAAGCTCGCCCACCCATTGGCACCGTGGGCGGCCGTCCGGGTGCGAAACCCGCCCACCGATCGGCTTTGAGATACCTGCACATGATCTGGCCTGTCGAGCGGTATCACTGTCGCCTAGTATCGGGCCATGAACCTCGGACATCAGACCTTTGGTTGAGATGGCCTGGCGTTGGAACGCCGAGACGGTATCGCACCGGGTTCGGGCGGGTGAGATCAGCTGCCGCGACGTCGTTGCCAGTGTGCTCGGTCGAATCGAGGCGGTGAATCCACGTCTCAACGCGGTGGTTGATGTGATGGCGGAACACGCCTTGGCATCGGCAGCCGAAGCCGATGCCGCGGTCAGTCGGGGTGACGAGCTTGGACCGCTACATGGTGTGCCGATCACGATCAAAGTCAACGTCGATGTTGCCGGCAGGCCCACCACCGGCGGTATTGCTGCAATGGCGGAACAAACGGCATCCGAGGACGCACCGCTGGTCGCCAGCCTGCGACGTGCGGGGGCGATCGTTGTCGGCCGGACGAACACTCCTGCGTTCTCGTTGCGGTGGTTCACCGACAACGATGTGCATGGCCGGACCTTGAACCCGTGGCGTGACGATGTGACGCCGGGTGGTTCGAGCGGCGGTGCCGCTTGCGCCTTGGCGGCCGGGATGGGGCCGATTGCGCATGGCAACGACTACGGCGGATCAATTCGACATCCAGCGTGGGCGTGCGGAGTCGTCGGCCTGCGACCAACAGTTGGCCGTGTGCCGTCCTACAACCAGTCAGCGCCGGCCGAACGAGTGGTCACCAACCAGTTGATGTCCGTCCAAGGGCCACTCACCCGCACGGTGCGCGACGCCGCCATTGCTCTGGGTGTCATGGCCAACGGCGATCCCCGCGACCCGACCTGGAACCCTGTACCACTGGAACTTCCAAGGCGTAATGGTGCATTGCGAGTGGCGGTGTTTCGCGGACCAACCGA
>JAHEJX010000134.1 GCA_024638645.1 Actinomycetes bacterium | reverse complement strand
CTTCGAGATCAACTTCACAGACAAGTTGGCGGAGGCCAAGAGCTGACCCGGCAGGCCAAGATGGAGAAGACGGCGCCGGCGGGCGCCGTCTTCGCGTTAGACGGCGAAAGCTCCTCGCGCCGCAGCGAGCGTTTCGGGCGTGCCGATGTCGAACCAGCGCCCGGTGAGAGGTGCGGCTTTGAGGACTTCGCCGCTCGCCAACATGCTCCGGATGGCATCGGGCAGCTCGAACTCACCGCGAAGTGAAGGGCGCAGGGTTTCTACATGCGCCCAGACCTGCGGGCCGAAGATCATGACTCCTGCATTGTTCCAATGGCTTGGTGGCGCTTCTGTTGGTTTTTCAATGATGTCCGTGATCACAAGGTCATCGCCGAACACGACCGAGGACCCACTACTCACATCCCCGAGCATATTGACGCCGATGACGCCCGCCAGGGCGGGCCTGAATGCCTCCGCCACTGTGAGGTAATGGTCGCGATCGGTAGCAATGTCGCCCCACCCGAGCATGAACGGCTCGTGCCCTACAGCGCGGGCCACCAGGCGCAACGCGCCGGCAGTGCCGTTGACTTGGCGCTGCCTCACAAAGCCGATCGGGACCGGAGACGAAGCAGCCAGATGATGCTCGACCTCATCTGCGAGATACCCGGTCACGACGGTCAATTGCCGAACGCCGGACGCCGTCATTGAGGCGACGATGTGATCCAGAAGCGGGCGGCCACCTACCTCCAGCAGCGGTTTGGGGAGGGAATGCGTCAGCGCCCCGAGTCGTGTGCCGCGACCTGCGGCCAGGATCACACCTTGCGAAGCGACCACTCTGCACCGCCCTCGGCTGTCGCAATGAACGTTGGCCCTCCACATGCCGCCTCCATGGCCGCAGCAACCACCTGTGTTGCCGGCCGCGAAGCCAGCGCGATGGCCCATCCGCCGAAGCCGGCACCCGTCACCCGCGCACCGTGTGCCCCAGCCGTGCGTGCCGCAGTCACCAGCCTGTCCAGATTTGTTGTCGTCGACCCGTAGCGGCCGAGACTGACATGCGACTCGTTCATCAGTCGACCCATCTCCGCGATATCACCGGCTTGTAGCGCAGTTTCCGCGTCTTCGACGCGCCTTGCCTCCGATAGCACGTGACCGGCTGAAACCGCTAGGTCGAGTCGGCGCGATGGGTCGAGGCCGAGATCCTGGCCGCCGGTGAGGTCCGCCGCCTCGGCAACCGAGACCGTTGGAAGGTTGTGCACGCTCTCCGTTGATGCCGCAACTACTCGAGACAACAGCGGTGGCGATCCGGCGTCTACGCCGAGCTGCTCGCTGAGCTTCTGAGCGGCTGCGCGCGACGCAAGGACGAACGAGTTGTAGGCAGCCGCCGCCGTATCTCCCTTTGGCGCCTTGTCACCCGAGTATCCGGCGACCCAGTTGAAGTGATCTGGCATCGGCACATGGCGGTGGCCGGGAGGGTCAAAATCGATGCGAAGTGCGTGGCCGGGCTGAGCCAACGCAATGACGGTCTGGTCCATCGCACCTCCGGCAATCGCCGCTTTGCGTTCCGCGGCAAGTGCCAGGCCAACTATCTCCATGGCGGCAAGGTCGAGGCCCCACAGCCCGTTGATCGCGTAGAGGCAACCCACAGCCAGCGCGGACGATGAGCTGAGGCCGCCGGTCGCAGGGAGGTCACCGTCGATGGCAAGACGAATCGATCTCTCCGGAGCAAGCGCCCGCACCTCTGCAAAGACCGCCCTTATGTATTTGGCCCAGCCTGGATCGGGACCTGTATCAGAGCCGATGGATCGGCCGTCGAGGGATGAAACGGCTTGGAGCGCGTAACCATCGCCGTTGCTCGCGGCAACCTGGACGGCCTGGCGGACTGCCATCGGCAGAACGGGGAGCCCGCAATAGTCGGTGTGGTCGCCGATCAAATTGATCCGGCCCGGCGCCCGCACGATTACGTCGGCGCTGCTGCCGAAGTGGGCCCGGTGGAGAGCGGTGGCGTCGATCACGGGGAACGACGCTATCACCTGCCGGGCCGGGGTTACGATCTCGAGGTGGTGACAACGGCAGTCATGGTCGGCGCTGGTCAGCGCGGGTATTTCACGTTCGGTGCTTACGCGGCGGCCAATCCGCGCCAACTGCGTTTCGTTGGCGTTGTAGATCCGAACCTTGCCAGACGGCAACGCTTCGTTGCGGCCCACGTCGGCGCAGTGGAATACCCCTCGGTGGACGAGTGGCTGGCGGCGGGCAAGCTCGCCGATACTGCATTCATTGCCAGCCCGGATCGGCACCACTATGCCGCCGCTACAGGAGCACTCCGCCTCGGATACGACGTCCTGCTCGAGAAGCCGATGGCTGCGACTCTCGCTCAGTCGATCGATTTGGTGCGCACTGCGCAAAAAACCGGTCGCACGCTGGCCGTCGCTCACGTATTGCGGTACACACCCTTCTTCCGGAAGCTCAATGAGGTGATTCGATCGGGCCGCCTTGGCGACATCGTCACCGTCGAGCACAGGGAGAACGTGTGGTCGTTCCATATGGCGCATAGCTTCGTGAGAGGCAATTGGGCGATCTCCGGCGCAGCCACTCCAATGATTGTCCAGAAGTGTTGCCACGACTTCGATATCTTGAATTGGAACCTCGACTCTCCTGTGGCCAGCCTGTCATCGGTGGGCTCGCTGTTTCACTTCACGCCGGCCAACGCCCCGGACGGGGCGACCGCGAGGTGCACGGATGGCTGTCCGGTAGAGAGTTGCCCTTTTGACGCGAGGCAGTACCTGAATCCTGCCTGGACCTCATGGCCGGTGCACGTGTTTACCGACGACCTGTCGGAGCAAGGCCGCATGACGGCTCTTCGCGATGGCCCGTGGGGACGCTGTGTCTACTCGGCAGGGTCCGACGTCGTTGACCATCAGGTTGTGACGATGCAGCTCGAGTCGGGAGCGTCCGTCGTGTTGGTCATGCACGGCCACTCGGCTGAGGACTCGCGCACGATGAGGTATGACGGGACCCGCGCGACGTTGCGGGGTAGGTTCGGGAGAGATTCCGTGATCGAGGTGGCTGATCATGCAACTGGCGCGACGGAAGTCGTGCCTATTGCGGCCGCAACTGGAGGGCACGGCGGGGGCGACGGTGGAGTCATCGAGTCGTTCCTGGACGACGTGCGGGCGGGACGCACGCCGCTCACATCGGCGGCCGGAGGTGTCGAAAGCCACCTTCTGGCGTTTGCTGCAGAAGAGGCGCGTCTCTCGGGGAGACGAATCGACGTCAGCGACTACCGAGCGGCGGCGCTGGAGAGCTAGCTGTTGTCGAGGCGGTTCTGGTACGCGCTCCAGGCTGCGACGCCCCCCGCAATAACTGCCAGGAACAGGCCGAATCGCCGCGGTGCACCCCATGTGAAGATGATTCGCAGAATCAGCAGTGCGAAGCCGCCTGCTGCCAGGTAGAAGACAATCTCGGCAGGCGATGACACTGGAGAGTTGTCCATCGCCTCCATCACGAGGATGACGCCGGCCGCAACAACGAGGATGAACCCGACCACCCCGGTGAACCCGGAGCTCCATCCGTTGACGCTGATGATCCCGCTCACTCCGAACCACGGGAAGAAGCTGATAAGCAGCATGGCGGCTGCCGCCCCCACAGTGAGTTGCTGGTTCTGGCTCAACTTGCTCAAGTCCATTGGTACTCCTCACAAGATGTCGGTTCGTTTGCCGACGAATGGCACTGTAAAGCCCGTCCGGCGGACCGGGCGGCGTTTCGCTCGGGTTCGGAATGTTCCGCCGGCGCGACGCGCTGTACCGATGACGCCGAATGCGGAGGAACCATGTCGGGTTTTGAGCCGATGCCAGAAGACTTCGAGCCCACCAGGGCAACACTCCACCAATACGCCAACGCAGTTGGTGTCATTGCTCGTGTACATGGCGAGCCCCACGAGAAGTGGTGGCACATCTCGCTCAATGTGACTCCGGCCGGGTTGGAGACCAACACTATGAAGACGTCGCACGGTGAATCGTTCAACCTGCGCATGGATCTCACGTCTCATGAGATCGTGCTTGTCGTCGAAGGCGATGTGCGCGGCCGGATCGACATGACGGCGGGCCTCACCGGCACCGCTATGGGTGACGCCGTGATTGCCTTGGTATCGGAACTCGGGCTGACAGGTGAATATGCACGTGACAAGTTCGAGTCCGATGAAGCTCGCCTCTACGACAAGGCTGCAGCTGAGACGTACTGCCGCATTGCCAACGTGGTCCAAGGGGTCTTCGAGAGGCACCGGGAGAAGATCGGCGAGCCAGTCAGTCCGATTCAGCTCTGGCCCCATGGCTTCGATATCGCGTTCGAGTGGTTCGGTACAAGGGTCGAGGAACATGAAGAGAACGGCGAAATCCAGCGGTACCCGTCGCAGTGCAACTTCGGGTTCTATCCAGGCGGCCGGGCGTACCTCTATGCCAATCCATGGCCGTTCGAAGGCGACGTGCTCATGCAAGTTGGCCTTCCCGAGGGCGCAGAGTGGCACACAGAGGGATGGCAGGGATCAATCCTGTATTACGACCAGGTCGTTGGTGACGAGGACGCCGAGCAGCGAGTCCTCGAGTACTTCGGCGTAGTGTTCGACAACGCCGCGCCGACTCTTACGGCGTAGGCGGCGGCGTTGCCCGTCCCGGCCGCGACTGGCAACATGCCTGGGCGATCACTAGGAGCCGTATTGGACCGGGACAGGATGAAGGCCGCAGCTGCCGTGGCTGCGGTAGATGAGGTGGTGTCGGGGATGGTGCTCGGCCTCGGCACCGGCTCGACCGCTGCCCATGCGGTACGAGAAATCGGTTTGCGTCTCGAAGATGGGAGGCTCGCAAACGTCTCAGGAGTCCCAACATCTATCGCAACCGAGGAGCTGTCCCGGCAGGTCGGGATACCCCTCATCGACCCCGGCTCCGCTTCGATCGACTTGGCAATAGACGGCGCGGATGAGATCGCACCCGATTTGGCGCTGACGAAGGGTGGGGGCGGCGCGCTGCTGCGGGAGAAGGTCATTGCGGCCGCGGCAACCAGGTTCGCCGTCATCTCAGACGACTCGAAGCTGGTCCAAGCCCTCGGCTCGACGTTCGACATTCCCGTCGAGATCGCTCAATTCGGCCTCGGAATCACTTTGGTCGCCCTCAGCGAGCTTGGCAGCCCCCAACTGCGAGGTGGCGACGATCCCTTTGTATCGGACAACGGCAACTACATAGTCGACCTTGCGGTGGCGCCCATTGGGGTGCCTGCCGCATTCGATAGGGCGTTGCAAGCGATTCCAGGTGTGCTGGCCACGGGGCTATTTGTGGGAATCGCCCATGTGGCCTACGTTGCCGGCGCGGCCGGGGTGCGGCGAATCGATGCGTTGGGGAGCGGGTGAGATGGCACTGATGGATGAGGTCGGGAAGGACCTCGGGCCAAGTGAATGGTTCACTGTCGACCAGCAGCGGGTCAACGACTTTGCCGACGTGACGCTGGATCATCAGTACATCCACGTCGACCCAGCCGCTGCTGCACAGACGCCGTTTGGTGGGACGATCGTTCACGGCTTTCTGACTATGTCATTGCTGGTGCACCTCGTCAGCGGGCTCACCGTTGCCCCCGAGAACATGGTCATGGGTCTCAACTACGGATTCAACAAACTGCGCTTCCTTTCACCGGTGCCGGTCGGCTCCGAAATTCGCGCCCACATGAAGGTCGCCGACATTACGGAAAGGTCGCAGGGTCAGTATCTGTTGACATATGACGTCAGCGTGGAAATCAAAGGCGAAGACAAGCCGGCGCTCGTAGCCGAGTGGCTCAACCTCGTCATCACCAAGTAGGAGCACACCAATGCGCGAAGCAGTAATCGTCTCAGCGGCCCGCACACCGATCGGCCGGGCGTATCGAGGAGCTCTCAACAACCTCGAGGGACCCACGATGGGCGCTCATGCGATCAGGGCCGCCGTCGACAAGGCCGGCATCGATCCAACCGAGATCGATGACGTGATCATGGGTTGTGCAATGCCCCAGGGCACTACCGGGTACAACATCGGCCGCCTGTCGGCGCTGGCGGCGGGTCTGCCGGTCGAAGTCGGTGGAATGACTCTGGATCGGCAATGTTCATCTGGTCTGATGGCGGTCGCGACCGCAGCCAAACAGGTCATAGTCGACAAGGCTCCGGTTGTGGTCGCGGGCGGAGTCGAGTCGATCAGCCTTGTGCAGAACGAGAACTACAACCTGCATCGGGCACAGGATCCGCAATTGCTTGCTAGCCACCCTGACGCCTACATGCCCATGCTCAAGACCGCGGAGGTGGTTGCCGAGCGGTACAACATTTCGCGCGAACAGCAGGACGAGTACGGCCTGCAAAGCCAGCGTCGCACTGCCGCTGCACAAGCTGAGGGCCGGTTTGATAGAGAAATCGTGCCGATAACCGCCACCAAAGCCGTGCGCGATCGCGAAACAGGCGAAACTTCCTTTGAAGAGGTCACTCTTTCCCAGGACGAAGGCAACAGGCCCGACACCACCGCAGAGGGCCTCGCCGGACTGAAGACCGTGTTCGAGGGCGGCACTGTCACGGCCGGGAACGCAAGCCAGCTGTCAGACGGTGCGGCGGCCACTGTCGTGATGGAGGCAGCCGGCGCCGCCAAACGCGGAATCGAGCCGCTCGGGTATTACAGGGGGATGGCGGTTGCCGGCGTGGCGCCGGACGAAATGGGTATCGGACCCATCTATGCGATTCCGAAACTTCTCGACCGCACCGGCCTCGAACTCGGAGATATCGGTCTCTGGGAGCTGAACGAAGCTTTCGCAGTCCAAGCTCTGTATTGCCGGGACAAGCTCGGCATCGACAACGAGATCTACAACGTCGACGGCGGCTCGATCTCCATCGGTCATCCATACGGCATGTCTGGAGCTCGGATGGTGGGCCATGCCCTCATCGAGGGGAAGCGTCGTGGTGTGCGCTACGTCGTCGTGACTATGTGTGTCGGCGGCGGAATGGGCGCAGCCGGGCTCTTCGAGGTCGCCTAAGTGCGTGCTTTGCTGGTGGAAGCGCTTGGCCCCCCTGAGGCGCATCGCATTGCGGAGCTTCCCGATCCAGTCCCAGGACCGGGAGAGGTGGTCGTCAACGTCGAGGCTGCTGCGATGAACTTCCCCGACCTGCTTGTGATGCAGGGCCTGTATCAGGTCCGGCCTGATCTCCCGTTCGTTCCCGGCGCAGAGGGCGCCGGAGTGATCTCCGCTGTGGGCGAGGCAGTGGAGCGGGTTGCCGTCGGCGACGAGGTGTCGTTCGTCACGATCACAGGCGCTTTTGCCCAGAAAGCAAAGATGCCTGCTTCGGCAGTCCTTCCCAAAGCCCCCGAACACTCCTTTGCCGAGGCAGCCGGATTCACTCTCACATATGCCACCTCGTACTACGCACTCAAGCAGCGTGCCGCGCTCGAGGCAGGTGAGACGCTGCTGGTGCTCGGGGCGGCAGGGGGAGTCGGTGCTGCCGCC